>NZ_JAMYRZ010000015.1:0-150212 GCF_040321675.1 Mesorhizobium sp. M0296 | reverse complement strand
CGCTCCTTCGCTCAACTGCCTCTCCAAAGAATCCTTTCTCAGCCTAAACTCAACCCCAAAATCGCCATATGCGATTCCCCTGCCCTTGAGGGGGAGATGGCCGGCAGGCCAGAGGGGGGCGCCGTAGAGCGCCGCACCGGCGATTGCTGGATCCAAAAACACCATCAATCGCCCTCGTCCTCGTAGCCGACCAGATGCAGCGGCCTGGCGGCGATGCCTTCGAGTTCGCACCAGCGCACCAGCGCCTCCTCGCGGCCATGCGTCACCCAGATTTCTTCCGCGCCGGTCTCCTTGATCGTCGCCGTCAGCTCGTCCCAGTCGGAGTGATCGGAGATGATCAGCGGCAGCTCGACGCCGCCCTGCTTGGCGCGCTGGCGGATGCGCATCCAGCCTGAGGCGAAGCACGACATCGGATCGGGAAAACGCCGCGCCCAGCGATCGGCGAAGGCGGATGGTGGGCCGACGACGATGGCGCCGGCAAAGTCGCTTTTTTGGCCGGTCTCGACGGTCGCCGATTCCAATGTGCCGAGATCGATATTCTGGCTCTGGTAATACTCGCTGAGCTTGGCCAGAGCGCCGTGGATGTAGATCGGCTTTTCGTAGCCGGCATCGCGCAGCAGCCGCATGACGCGCTGCGCCTTGCCCAGCGCATAGGCGCCGACCAGATGCGTTCGCTCGGGAAACTGCTCGGTCGATTTCAGCAGCCGGGCGATCTCTTCGGTATCGGGCGGATGCCGAAACACCGGCAGACCGAACGTCGCCTCGGTGATGAAGACGTCGCATTTGAGCGGCTCGAACGGCTCGCAGGTCGCGTCCTTCTGGCGTTTATAGTCGCCGGACGCGACGATGCATGTGCCCTGATGCGCGACCTTGATCTGGGCCGAGCCAAGCACATGACCAGCCGGGTGAAAGCTGACGGCCACACCGCCAAGCGCAATCGTCTCGCCGAGCACGGCGGCTTGCGTCGTTCCGGCAAAACTGTCGCCGTAGCGCAGCCCCATGATGTCGAGCGTCTGCTGCGTCGCCATCACCGAGCGGTGGCCGGAGCGGGCATGGTCGGAATGGCCATGTGTGATCAGCGCCCGGTTGACCGGCCGCACCGGGTCGATGAAGAAATCGCCGGGCGGGCAATACAGCCCTTCCGGCCGGGGATGAAGCAGGTCGCTGGCGCGCATGGCCCCAAGATAGGCGCTAATTCCGGCGCGGGAAGCCTGTTGTAAGTCACTGCTGACTCCAGCATAGAGCGCAAGCCGGCTGCAAACACCCGGCGGAACCCGATCGCCATGAAACCGCTCCAGACCTCGTCCGGCGATTTGAATGCCGACCGCCGCGCCGACTATGCCGAAATGCTCTATGCATCCGGCGATCATGCGGCAGCGGCGGAATTGCTGCGCGGCGCGCTCGAACTGACGCCGCACTGGGCGGCCGGATGGTTCCGTCTCGGCGAGATGCAGGAGGCGGCAGGCGCGCGCGATCTCGCCGCGCAGGCCTGGATGACGGCGCTGCGGCTCGACCCGGCGGACAGGCTCGGCGCGGTGCTCAAGCTGCAATTGATCGGCAGGGCAGCGGCGGCCCAGGCGCCGCCCATCGCCTTTGTCGAGACGCTTTACGACCACTATGCCGGGAGCTTCGAGGGTGAGCTGGTCGTCAGGCTCGGCTACCGTCTGCCCGAATGCCTCGACCGCGCCATCCAGGCAGCACGGCCGGGCCGGTTTTCGCTGGCGCTCGATCTCGGCTGCGGCACCGGCCTCATGGGCCAGAAGCTGCGGCCGATCGCCGATCGGCTGGAGGGTTACGACATCTCGGCCGGCATGCTGAGGCAGGCGCACGCCAAAGGCGTCTACGATCTGCTCGTCAAGACGGACCTGCAGGATTTTTGCTATTCTGGCCCGAAAGCCGATCTGGTGACGGCGGCCGATGTGTTCATCTATGTCGGCGCACTCGACAAGGTGGTGAACAAGATTGCCGGAATGCTTGCCGGCGGCGGTCTGTTTGCGTTCTCCGTCGAGACGCTCCCGGGCGGAGAATCGTCTGACAGCGCCGGCTTCGCCCTGCAGCCGTCGCGCCGCTACGCGCATTCGCAAGGCTATGTAGAGCGGGTTCTGGATGCCGACGGCTTTTCGATCCTGTCGCTGCAGGCAACGATCATCCGGCAGGATCGCCGCGAACCGGTCGAAGGGCTGGCCGTACTGGCAAGCTTGCTTTCCGGCAGCGTAAAATCTGGCTAAGACTCCTGCCGCTGCGCATGAGAAGCCGCAGCTGCGAACGACAAGGAGCACGTTCATGCACTGGAACATGATGGTCTTGGCATCTTGCCTGGCGATGGCCGGCTGCGTCGGCAATTCGATGTCCGAACGGCAGGACGAAAACGTCCAGTCCTCGCTGCTATATGACAAGGTGCCTTGCGATCAATTGCTGGCGCGACGAAACGGCCTGGCGCAGCAATATCATTTGCCGGTGGACGCCAAGCCGTCCTTCTCCAATCCGGCGACGGGCTTTGGCCCGTTCACGCCGGATATGCGCTCGAAAGCCAAACGCGAAGCCGACCAGGCAAGCGGCAAGATCGACGCCATGAACCGTTCGATCAGCCGGCGCGAATGCGGCAAGCCGGCCAAGCAGAACAAGCTCGGCCTGACCTGACCGGATCCTAATCCGCTACCTTCCACTGCTCGCGCGACGCGCTGGCGGGATAGACGCCGAGAATGCGCATTTCACGCGAGAAAAAGCGCAACTCGTCGAGTGCCAGCTTCACCAGCGGATCGTCGGGATGGCCCTCTATGTCGGCGTAGAACAGCGTCGCCGTAAACGCGCCGAGCTGGTAGCTTTCCAGCTTGGTCATGTTGATGCCGTTGGTGGCGAAGCCGCCCATCGCCTTGTAGAGCGCCGCCGGCACGTTGCGGACGCGGAAGATGAAGGTCGTCATCATCCTGGCGTCGGCCGAGGGACGTTCGGCCCATTGCTTGTTCTTGGTCAGCACGACGAAGCGGGTGACGTTGCTGTCGGTGTCCTCGACATTCTCCTCGATGATGTCGAGCCCGTAGAGGGTCGAGGCCAGCGCCGGCGCCAGCGCGGCCATGGTGCGGTCCTTCATCGCGGCGACCATCTTGGCGGCGCCCGCGGTGTCGCCGGCAACCGTCGCCTTCCAGCCGTTCTTGCGGATGTATTTGCGGCATTGGCCGAGCGCGTGGATGTGGCTGTGCACGGTCCTGATCTCGTCGCGCCTGACGCCGGGCAGCACCATCAGCTGGAAGTGGATCGGCAGAAAGTATTCGCCGATGATGTGCAGCTTCGATTCCGGCAAGAGGTGATGGATGTCGGCGACGCGGCCGGCAATGGTGTTCTCGATCGGAATCATCGCCAGATCGGCCTTGCCGGTCTCGACGGCGTTGAAGGCGTCCTCGAAGGTCGGGCACGGCAACGGCTCCATCGACGGGAACATGTTGCGGCAGGCGGTGTCGGAATTGGCGCCCGGCTCGCCCTGGAAGGATATTTTGTTGGTCTTTTCAGGCATGCGCAGAGTCTCGGGAATTGGGGGAAGAATTTCTTAGTTGGAAAGGAGCGCCCTGGCGCGTTCGAGATCGTCCGGCGTATCGACGCCAAGCGGCACCGACTGCACGATCTCCGCATCGATGCGCATGCCGGCCTCCAGCGCCCGCAATTGCTCCAGCCGCTCGCGGCGCTCCAGCGGCGACGGCCTCAGCGCAACGAAGCGTTCGAGTGCGGCGCGGCGATAGGCATAGAGGCCGATGTGATGGTAGAGCGGGCCTTCGCCCCAGGGCGCGGTGGCGCGGGTGAAATAGAGCGCCCTGAGCCGCGTCGTCGAGAGTGGCGAGCCGACCAGCTTGACGACGTTCGGATTGGTCTTTTCCTCGTCGCGGACGATCTCGACGCAGAGCGTGGCGATATCGACCGCTGCGTTCTCGAAAGGCTTCAGCGCGGCGCCGATAACAAGGGGGTCGATGGTCGGCAGATCGCCCTGCACATTGACGATGGTCTCGACGCTGTTGCCAGGGTCGAGAATGGTCAGCGCTTCGAAGATGCGGTCGGAACCGGTTTCGTGGTCCGCCCGCGTCATCACCGCCTCGAAACCATGCGCGCGCACCGCCTCCGCAACGCCTTGCGTATCGGTGGCGACGACCACCCGGCCGAGCCCGGCCTCGGCAGCACGGCGGGCGACGTGGACGATCATCGGAGTGCCGGCAATGTCGGCGAGCGGCTTGCCCGGCAGGCGCGTCGAGGCCATGCGGGCCGGGATCAGGATGAGCGTGGACATGAGGCGGGCAGGGGCTCGAAAAAGAGGAGGACAAAGTGGCAAAAGGTCTCACTGGCAGCGCCCTTATAGGTGTTGCAACGCCGGAGCAAAAGACCTAGTTTCCGCGCGATTTGGCCGGTTCCACCGGGTGGATCACGATACCGACGGACGGAGTGGACGGATCGGTCCGCCGGAAAGGGAGCCTGGGGCGTATGGATTCCAACGAAGTCAACAAGCTGCTCGCCGGTCTCCTCGGAACCGTGTTCATCGTCTTTTCCGTTGGCATCGTGTCCGACGCGCTGTTTGCCTCGCCGGCGCCGGAAAAGCCCGGCTTCGCCATCGAGGCGACCGAGCCCGCCGAAGGCGGCCCGGCCGCTCCCGCCGCGGCCGTGAAGCCGATTGCCGAGCTGCTGACCACTGCCAACGCCGAAGCGGGCGCCGCCATCTTCAAGAAATGCCAGGCTTGCCACTCCGGCGAAAAGGGTGGCCCCAATAAGGTCGGCCCCGATCTCTGGGACATCGTCGACCGTCCGGTCGCCGAGCATGAGGGCTTTGCCTATTCGGCCGGCATGAAGGAGTTCTCCAAGGGCGGCAGCGAGAAGTGGACCTACGACAATCTCAACCACTTCATCACCTCGCCGAAGAAGTTCGTGAAGGGCACCGCGATGGGCTTCGCCGGCCTGCCCAAGGATGAGGACCGCGCCAACGTCATCGCCTATCTGCGCACGCTGTCGGACAATCCGAAGCCGCTGCCGGCGCCCGGCGCCTCGGCCGAAAATGAGCCCGCCAAGCCGGCCGAAGGTGCGGCCCCTGCCAAGCCGGCAGAAGGCGCGGCGCCAGCCGCTCCGGCCGCACCCGCAAAATAACAAAACCGTAATGACATAATCCTTGAAAAAGCCGGGTTCAGCCCGGCTTTTTCGTTAGGAAAAATGCATAAGCGACGACAAAGCCGCTCGGTTGCGGTTTTCAGCGCCGCCAAATGATCTAGATTGGGCCCAGACGCTATGGTGACGGCGCTATATCGCGAGAGGAGAACGCATGACGGTTGGCCGAGCGCGGACGCTTCTGAAATCGGTGCTGATGCTGGCTGCTTTTGCCGGCGGCCTGCAGGCGGCCTTCGCGGACGAATGGCGCACGACCTCGTCGCTGATCGGCGAATCCAAATACGGCGACAATTTCCAGCACTACGATTACGTCAATCCGGATGCGCCGAAGGGCGGCACAGTGAACTCGGTGGTGCTCGGCACGTTCGACAGCTTCAATCCTTACATCGTGCAGGGTTCGCCGGCCGCCGGCTTCGCTCAGTTCGGCGGCGGCCTGCTCTACGACACGCTGATGGAGCAGGCGACGGACGAGGGCAGCACCAGCCATACGCTGATCGCCGACGGCTACAAATATCCGGCCGACTATTCCTCGGCGACCTACCGGCTCGATCCACGGGCCAAATGGCATGACGGGCAGCGGATCACCACCGAGGACGTGATCTGGTCGTTCCAGGTGCTGAAGGCCAACAGCCCGATGTACAGCCGCTATTTCGAAAACGTCACCGACGCCGTCGCGGTGTCCGACCGCGAGGTCGAATTCCACTTCAGCCAGAAGGGCAACCGGGAGCTACCGAAGATCATCGGCGATCTCGTTGTGCTGCCCAAGCACTGGTGGGAAGGCACCGACGCCAACGGCAAGAAGCGCGACGTCACAAAGCCGACGCAGGAGCCGCCGCTCGGCTCCGCCGCCTACAAGATCGCCAGCTTCAAGCCTGGCTCCGAAATCATCTGGCAGCGCGTGCCCGATTACTGGGCGGCCAAGCTGCCCGTAAAAATCGGCCGCGAGAATTTCGACAGGCAGCGTTTCACCTATTTTCTCGACGACAATGCCGCCTGGCAGGCCTTCACCAAGGGCGGGCTGGACGACATCAAGCCGGAGAACAGTTCGAGGCGCTGGAACACGGCCTATAATTTCCCGGCAGTTCAGGCCGGCGACGTCATCAAGAAGGAATTCAAGACCGCGTCGCCCGAACCGATGCAGGCCTTCATGCTCAACACCAGGCGCCCGCTGTTCCAGGATCGCCTGGTGCGCGCCGCGTTGATGTATCCGTTCGACTTCGAGACGATGAACCGGACCCTGTTCTTCGGATCCAACACCCGCACCAGCAGCTATTTCCAGGGCACTGAACTGGCGTCGAGCGGCCTGCCGCAAGGCAAGGAACTGGAAATCCTCGAGCAGTACCGCGACAAGCTGCCGCCTGAAGTCTTCACCCAGGAATTCAAGCTGCCGGTCTACGACACCCCGCAGGCGGAGCGCAAATATCTGAAGACCGCGGTCGATCTGTTCGCCAAGGCGGGCTGGGTGATCAAGGGCGGCAAGATGGTCAACGCCAAGACTGGCGAACCATTCAAATTCGAAATCCTCGGCTGGAACGACACCGACCAGGTCATCGCCAGCCCGTATATCGCCAATCTGCGCAAAATCGGCGTCGACGCCACACTGCGCCTGAGCGACCAGACCCAGTACATCAACCGCGTCAAGCATTTCGATTACGACGTCATCATAGGGCAACTTGGCCAGTCGGACTCTCCCGGCAACGAACAGCGCGACTTCTGGAGCTCCAAGGCTGCCGATACGCCCGCGTCGCGCAATTACGCCGGCATCAAGAATCCGGTCGTCGATGCGCTGGTCGACCGCATCATCTTTGCCACCGACCGCGACGATCTGGTTGCCGCCACCCATGCGCTCGACCGGGTGCTGCTGTGGAACTACTATGTCGTGCCGCAATATTACCGTGCCGTGGTCTGGCTCGCCTACTGGAACAAGTTCGGTATGCCGGAGAAGCAGCCCGCCTATAGCGGCGTCGACCAGAATTCCTGGTGGATCGATCCGGTCAAGGAAAAGGCGCTGGCGGCCAAATACAAGAGTGGCAATTGATGGCGGTGCTGCCCCGTCGCGACTTCCTCGCCCTGGGCGGTGCCGCCGCGGCCGCGGCGCTGCTGCCCGGCCGGGCTTTCGCCACGATCCCGACCGGCGTGAAACTGCACGGCCTGTCGGCCTTCGGCGATCTCAAATATCCTCCGGATTTCGCGCATTTCGACTATGTCAATCCGGACGCTCCCAAGGGCGGCCGGATGAATTTCGCCCCGCCGAACTCCACCCTCAATCAGAGCTTCCTGACTTTCAACACGCTGAACTCGCTGGTGTTGAAAGGGGATTCGCCGCCGCGCACCGAGCTCTGCTTCGATTCCCTGATGGCAAGGGCAGTCGATGAGCCGGATGCGGTCTACGGCCTGCTTGCCGAATCCGTTACCTTGTCGCAGGACCGCAACGGCTTCCGCTTCAGCCTGCGGCCACAAGCGCGCTTTCATGACGGCTCGCCGCTGACGGCTGAGGACGTTGTCTTCGCATTGAACCTCTACAAAGACCGAGGACACCCGAACCTTTCCCAAGCGCTGCGGCATATGACGGATGCGGCCGCAATCGATCCGCTTACAGTCAGCCTTACCTTCAACGGCCAGCAGTCCGCGCAGAATATCCTCGCCATCGTCGTAATGCCGATCGTGTCCAAAGTTTTCTACACGGCCAATGATTTCGACGCCTCGACGATGACCCCACCGCTCAGTTCCGGACCGTACAGAGTGGGGCGGGTGGTGGCCGGGCAGACCATCGAATATGAACGCGTCGCCGACTATTGGGGCCGCGATCTGGCCGTGAACCGCGGCAGCTACAATTTCGACCGTATCCGTATCGATTTCTACCTTGATCGCCAGGCAGCCTTTGAAGGGTTCAAGAAAGGGGATACGCATTTTCGCGAGGAGTTCACCGCGCGGGTATGGGCGACCGGCTACGACTTTCCAGCGCTGAAGGATGGCAGGGTCGTCAAACGCGAATTTCCCGGCGAGAAAACGCCATCCATGCAGGCTGTCGCACTCAATCAGCGCCGTCCGCAGTTCCGCGACATTCGCGTGAGACAGGCAATCGCCTATTGCTTCGACTTCGAATGGACCAGGCGGGTTCTGTTTTTCGACTCCTACGAGCGTTCGCAATCGAACTTCGAGCGGTCGGATTACAAGGCCAAGGGCCTACCCTCACCCCAGGAATTGAAACTGCTGGAGCCGTTTCGAGCCGAGTTGCCGCCGGAGACCTTCGGCGATCCGGTGATGCAACCCGTCTCTGACGGTTCGGGCCACGACCGCAAGCTGCTGCGCGAGGCTTCGAGACTGCTTGCGGAAGCCGGCTGGAAGCGAACGGGCAATTTCCTCGTCAATGAAAAGGGCGACCGGCTGCGGGTGGAAATGCTGGCCGAGGACGATGGCCTCGTTCGCATCTTCCTTCCGTGGTCCGAGAATATGAAGGCGATCGGCATCGACGCTTCGGTCCGCCAAGTCGATTCGGCGCAGTTTGAAGCGCGGCAGAGCAATTTCGACTTCGACTTCAACATGCTCGCATGGTCGATCGGAGCGACGCCAACCGCCGATGGTTTGGAGATCCTCTATGCTTCCCGGATGGCGAAAACGCCGGGGATGCGCAACTATCCGGGCACGGAAAGCAAAGCCATCGACGCGCTGATCGAGGCAGCCGGCAAGGCGCAGAGCCGGATCGAACTCGTCACAGCGCTCAACGCGCTCGATCGGGTCTTGCGCGCGCGGCTAGACTGGATTCCAACATATCATCTGGCGAATCACCGGGCAGCCTTCTGGGACATGTTCGGCTTTCCCGCTCAAAAGCCGGATTACGACTTTCCGGTCGAGACGCTGTGGTGGTTCGACAAAGACAAGGCGGCAAAAATTGGCAAAGCTTGAGATTTTTGCACAAGCGAGGCAGGGAACCTGATGGGCGCCTATATACTGCGCCGCATCCTTTTGATGATCCCGACCCTGTTCGGCATCATGGCGGTGTCGTTCGCCGTCATCCAGTTCGCGCCGGGCGGGCCGGTCGAGCAGGTCATCGCCAGGCTGACCAACCAGGGCGGCAGCGATCGCCTCGGCGGCGGCGGCGGCGATGCCGGCGGCGCCAATGTCGACGTCGCCGGCGACGTCGGCTCGAAATACCGCGGCGCGCAAGGGCTCGATCCGGAATTCATCAAGAAGCTGGAGAAGCAGTTCGGCTTCGACAAGCCGCCGCTCGAGCGCTTCGGCATGATGCTGTGGAACTATCTCCGCTTCGATTTCGGCGACAGCTACTTCCGCGACATCTCAGTGCTCGACCTGATCCTGGAAAAGATGCCGGTGTCGATCTCGATCGGGCTGTGGATCACGCTTTTATCCTACCTGATCTCGATCCCGCTCGGCATCCGCAAGGCGGTCAAGGACGGCTCCACTTTCGACGTCTGGACCAGCGGCGTCGTCATCGTCGGCTACGCCATTCCGGGCTTCCTGTTCGGCATCTTGCTGATGGTGCTGTTTGCCGGCGGCTCGTTCTGGGACTGGTTTCCGCTGCGCGGCATCACCTCCGACAATTGGGACCAGCTGTCCTGGCCGCAGCGGATCGTCGACTATTTCTGGCATATGACCTTGCCGCTGACCGCGCTGGTGCTGTCGGCCTTCGCCACGACGACGCTGCTCACCAAGAATTCCTTCCTCGAGGAAATCCGCAAGCAATATGTCGTCACCGCCCGCGCCAAGGGCCTGTCGGAGCGGCAGGTGCTCTATGGCCACGTTTTCCGCAATGCCATGCTGATCGTCATCGCCGGTTTTCCCGGTGCTTTCATCTCGGCCTTCTTCACCGGCTCGCTGCTGATCGAGAACATATTTTCGCTCGACGGCCTCGGCCTGCTCGGCTTCAACTCGGTGGTGCAGCGCGATTACCCGGTGGTGTTCGCCAATCTCTACATCTTCTCGCTGCTTGGCCTGTTCGTCGGGCTTTTGTCCGACCTGATCTATACCTGGGTCGATCCGCGCATCGATTTCGAGCGGAGAGACGTCTGATGGCGCGGACCATGGCCGAAACGGCGCCGGCTCGGATCGCGCGGCCCTTTCTGTCGCCGCTCAATCAGCGGCGCCTGCAGAACTTCAAGTCCAACCGGCGCGGCTACTGGTCGTTGTGGATATTCCTGTTCCTGTTCGTGCTGTCGCTGGTTTCGGAATTGGTCGCCAACGACAGGCCGATCATCGCCTCCTACAAGGGCGAGATCCTGTTTCCGGTCCTGGTCGCTTATCCCGAGGAGAAGTTCGGCGGCTTCTATGCCGTCACCGACTACCGCGATCCGGTGATCCAGGACGAGATCAACGCCAATGGCTGGATGGTCTGGCCGCCGGTGCGCTACTCCTACCAGACCGTCAACAACGCTATTCCCGAAGCAGCACCGACCAAGCCGTCCTGGCTCTACGACAAGAAGACGCGCTGCAACCAGTATCCGAAAGGCGAGGCAGACCCCAATTGCAACGTCGGCAACTGGAACTGGCTGGGCACCGACGACCAGGCCCGCGACGTGCTGGCGCGCGTCATCTACGGCTTCAGGATCTCGGTGCTGTTTGGCCTGATCCTGACTGCCGGCTCGGCGCTGATCGGCGTGGCGGCCGGCGCTCTGCAGGGCTATTTCGGCGGCTGGACCGACCTCCTGTTCCAGCGTTTCATCGAGATCTGGTCGGCCATCCCGGTGCTGTACCTGCTCTTGATCGTCGCCGCCATCCTGCCGCCTGGCTTCTTCATCCTGCTCGGATTGATGCTGCTGTTCTCCTGGGTGGCACTGGTTGGCGTGGTGCGGGCCGAGTTCCTGCGCGCCCGCAATTTCGAATATGTCAACGCGGCGCGCGCGCTCGGCGTCTCCAACATCACCATCATGTTCCGGCATCTGCTGCCCAACGCCATGGTGGCGACCCTGACCTTCCTGCCCTTCCTGCTCAGCGGCTCGATCTCGACGCTGACCTCGCTCGACTATCTCGGCTTCGGCCTGCCGCCCGGCGCCGCCTCGCTGGGTGAGTTGCTGAAGCAGGCACAGCGCAATCTCAACGCGCCATGGCTCGGCATTTCCGGCTTCGTCGTCATCTCGCTGATGCTGTCGCTGCTGGTCTTCGTCGGCGAGGCCACGCGCGACGCCTTCGATCCGCGCAAGACGTTCAGATGAGCGACACCCCGCTGCTTTCGGTCCAGGATCTCAGCGTCGCCTTCACGCAAGCCGGCGACCAGTCGATGGCCGTCGACCATATTTCCTTCGACCTTGCCAAGGGCGAGACGGTGGCGCTGGTCGGCGAATCCGGCTCCGGCAAGTCGGTCACCGCGCTGTCGGTTCTGAAGCTGCTGCCCTATCCGACCGCCAGCCACCCGTCGGGAAAGATCCTGTTCCTCGGCGCCGACCTGCTTGCCGCCGACGAGAGAGACCTGCGCCGCGTGCGCGGCAACAAGATCACCATGATCTTCCAGGAGCCGATGACCTCGCTCAACCCGCTGCATACGATAGAGCAGCAGATCGTCGAGGTATTGAAGCTGCATCAGGGCCTGGGGGATCGCAAAGCCAAGGCGCGCACGCTGGAACTTCTGCGCGAGGTCGGCATCCGCGAGCCGGAGAAGCGGCTCGACGCCTATCCGCACCAGCTTTCCGGCGGCCAGCGCCAGCGCGTCATGATCGCCATGTCGCTGGCCAACGAGCCTGAACTTTTGATCGCCGACGAGCCGACGACGGCGCTCGACGTCACCGTCCAGGCGCAGATCCTCGAGCTACTCGCCGGCCTGAAAAGCCGCAAGAACATGTCGATGCTGTTCATCACCCACGATCTCGGCATCGTCAGGAAGATCGCCGACCGGGTCTGCGTGATGACCAAGGGCAAGATCGTCGAGACCGGCCCGACCAAGGAGATATTCGCCAATCCGCAGCACGCCTACACGCGGCATCTGCTTGCCGCCGAGCCGAAAGGCAAGCCGCCGGCGGCCAACCAGGCCGCCAAACCGGTGATGGTCGGCAAGGACGTCAAGGTCTGGTTCCCGATCAAGAAGGGCTTCTTCCGGCGCACCATCGACAATGTGAAGGCGGTCGACGGCATCGACGTCACCGTGCGGGCCGGCCAGACGCTTGGCGTCGTCGGCGAATCCGGCTCAGGCAAGACGACGCTCGGCCTGGCGCTGGCCAGGATGATCTCGTCGACCGGGACCATCCAGTTCAACGGACGCGGCATCGATCAGCTGTCCTTCAACGAAATGCGGCCGCTGCGGCGCGAGTTGCAGATCGTCTTCCAGGATCCGTTCGGTTCGCTCAGTCCGCGCATGTCGGTCGCCGAGATCATCGAGGAAGGGTTGAAGATCCATGAGCCGAAGCTGTCTCCTGACGCGCGCGACAACAGAGTCGTCGACGTGCTCGGGGAAGTCGGCCTCGATCCGGCGACGCGCAACCGCTATCCGCACGAATTCTCCGGCGGCCAGCGCCAGCGCGTCGCCATCGCGCGCGCCATGGTGCTCAACCCGCGCTTCGTCATGCTGGACGAGCCGACCTCGGCGCTCGACATGAGCGTGCAGGCACAGGTCGTCGACCTCTTGCGCAGCCTGCAGGCCAAGCACGACCTCGCCTACCTCTTCATCAGCCACGATCTGAGGGTCATCCGCGCGCTCGCCAACGAAGTCATCGTCATGCGCAACGGCAGGATCGTCGAGGCCGGTCCTTCCGAACAGATTTTCGGCAACCCGCGGACCGACTATACAAAGGCGTTGATCTCGGCCGCCTTCAAGATCGAAACGGCGCCGGTCGGCATCGTCAGCGAGTAGATTTTCGCCAGAGATCATGCACAAAATCAAAACGCTGCCGCGCCTTGCGCGTCGGGACGCGAACGCTGTTGGTAAAAAGGGAAAAACAATCCGCAATGGAAAAAGGCCGCATCCTGCTTGCCCTCACCGGTATTCATCCGCTGCGCTGGCGCGAACTGCTGTCGGCGGAGCGCGAGGTGGTGCTCGAGCCGAATGGCGCCGGCGATCCCTCGATTACCTATGCTGTGGTGTGGAAACAGCGGCCGAACCTGTTGTCGTCGCTGCCCAATCTGCGCGCCATCTTCTCGATCGGCGCCGGCGTCGACCACATCTTCGCCGATCCCACCTTGCCCGACGTACCGGTCGTCAAGGTGGTGGCCGACAACCTGACCCAGTACATGACCGAATACGTCGTCTGGCGGGTGCTCGACCACCATCGCCAAGGCATGCTCTACCGCGCCCAGCAGCAGAAGAAGATCTGGCATGAACCGCAGCAGCGGCCGGCCAGCGACATCTCGGTCGGCATTATGGGGCTCGGCACGCTTGGCCGCGCGGCGGCATCGGTGCTGTTGTCGCTCGGCTTTCCCGTCAATGGCTGGTCGCGCAGCGATCGGCCGATGCAAGGTGTCTCGACTTACGCGGGCGAGGCCGGCCTGATCCCGTTCCTCAACGCCACCGATATCCTGGTGGTGCTGCTGCCGCTGACGCCAGAGACGCACGGTATCATCAACCACGGCGTGCTGAAGGAGCTGCGGAAGCGCAACGGCCTCGGCGGCTCAGTGCTGATCAATGCCGGGCGCGGCAGGCTGCAGAAGGACGCCGACATTTTGCGCGCGCTGGACGACGGCACGCTGAAGGAAGCCAGCCTCGACGTGTTCGAGGTCGAGCCGCTGCCGAAGACCAGCCCGCTATGGAGCCACCCCAAAGTGTTCGTGACGCCGCACGCGGCGGCAACCTCCGATCCGGTCCACCTGGCGCCGATCATGCTGCGTCAGATGGATGCTTTCGAGCGCGGCGAAGCGCTGGAAAATGTGGTGGATCGCGACGCTGGGTATTAATTTTTTAGAGCGCCGCTTTCCAGTCTCAGCCCCAGCCGAGCGGCACGTAGTCGATCTCCATAAACGCCTCGACTTCCGGGATCCAGCGGTCGCGGACGAAGGCGACGTGGTCGGGATGGTCGTTGTAGCCGGAATAGGCCCGCTGATCGGCGAACTCCATCGAGAAGCCGAAGCGGTAGTCGTTCTTGGGACTGACCTGCCGCAACTGCTCGAAATGCGTGACGCCCTTTATCGCCGTGAGAATCCTCTTGGCGTCGGCGAGGAACCGTTTTTCCTCGAGCGAATGCGGCGGGTGTTTCAGCGTGAACACGACGGTGTGACGGATCATTTTTTGCTCCTGCGATATCTTCGTGTCACGCGCTGTCAGCCCAGGCGCGGATGAGGTTATAGGCGATCGCCCCCTTCGGCGGCGTCACCAGGCCGCCCGGATGCTCGCGGGCCAGCATCGAGAGCACCTCGTCGCGAAAGAACCAGCGGCAATCTTCCAGCTCGTTGAGGTCGGGCTGGATATCGTCGTTGAGCGGTTCGCCGAAGCAGCCGATCATCAGCGAATAGGGAAACGGCCAGGGCTGGCTGGCGTGGTAGACGACGCGGCCTAGCCGGATGCCGGCTTCCTCCAGCGTTTCGCGGCGCACCGCCGCCTCGATCGTCTCGCCCGGCTCGATGAAACCGGCGAGCGCCGAATACATGCCGGGCCCGAAATGCCGGCCGCGGCCGAGCAGGCATTTTTCGCGTGTTGCCGTCAGCATGATCGCTACCGGGTCGGTGCGCGGAAAGTGCTCCGTACCGCAGGCCGGGCAATGCCGCTTGTAACCGCCCGCCCGCATCTCGGCTTCGGTGCCGCATTTGCTGCAGAAGCGATGGCTGGCATGCCAGGCGAGCAGCGCCGCCCCTTGCGCCAGCGCGCCGGCCGCCGCTTCGTCGATCAGCCCCTGCATATAGACCGAGCGATAGTCGATCGCCTTGATCGTCTCGGGAAGCTGCTCGGGCTCGACCCCGGCCGGCACCGCCAGCACCGGGCCGCTTTCGGAAAAACCGAGCAGGACGCCGTTTTCGAGCGATGCTTCGAGCGGCCGGCATTCGGCCACCCCGAACCAGGGGTCGAATGCGCCTTGCGCAAGCTTCAAATAGAGCCGGCCGCCACGCATCAGCAAAAGCCGCGCCGAGGGATCGGCGAGTGCCTTTTCGACGGAATCGTCGGCGCGGTTTTCGGACTGCCGGTCGATAATGTTGCCGGCGAAGCCGACGAACTGGCTCGGCTCGCGCAAGGGCGCGTCAAACAGGCGAAAGCTCATGCAGACTCGGGAAGGTTCAAGGTGGACACGGGAGAGGCTTATAGCGCTGCCTTGATCTTTTCCGCAAACTTGCGAAGGTCGGAGCGCTGATAGGGCTCGCGCAGGCCGTGCCCCCACACCGGGCCGGGCCAGCCGGGATCGCCTTCCGAGCGCGCGACGACGTGTACATGCAGCTGGCGCACGATGTTGCCGAGTGCGCCGGTGTTGATCTTGGTGCAGCCGGTCACCCGCTTCAGCGCCAGCGCCACCATGTTGGTCTCGAAGGTCAGCATCGCCTGGTCCAGCGGCGTCATGTCGTGGATTTCCTCGATGCCCGGCCGCTGCGGCACCAGCAGCAGCCATGGCCAGCGGCGGTCGTTCATGACGCGCAATTCGCACAGGCCGAGCCACATCAGCTGTTCGCTGTCGGCTTCCAACTGGGCGTCAAGCGTGAATCCGGCCTTGAGGCCCGGCAGCATCGGCGTTTCCCTCACTTTTTGACGTTTTTTGAACTCCATCGACGCTAGAGCGGCTTCCGAAGGGCCGCAAGGGGCAGCAAGCAACATTGGCCGTCGCGGCGCTGATTGTGCGCGAAGAAGTGAGGGCCCGGGCAAATTGCATCAGGTTGGCGCTGCCCCGCCGAGGCCGACGATTTTGATCGCGGCCACATTTTGTTCTTGCTTTGTGCCGGCAGCTATGCTACTAATCTCGGTGATTATTCGCACCAACGACCCGCCCGCCGAGGCGGGTTTTTGGTTTCAGCTTTCGCCGTCGCTCAAGGCCCCTATCATCCGCACTTGCATTTCATCGCCGGATTGCCGATATGGGGGCTGGGAGGTTGGTGGTGGACGGTCCACTCGCCAACCGGGTCAGGTCCGGAAGGAAGCAGCCCTAACGAGCCCGGAACGGGTCATTGTTCCAGCCTCCCGCCTCTTCGCCTTTTGCCCTGACATTGACGGCGCCAAGCCGTGCGGGCGAAACTATGCGCAGGAATCGGCCGCCTCCAGTGGCAGCCCTTGGAGCTTAACGGGCGAATGAGCGAAGCCGGAAACGAGGCCGGGAAATTGGACAAGCCTGCCGCCTACCGCGTGCTGGCGCGCAAATACCGACCGTCGAATTTCTCCGAACTGATCGGCCAGGAGCCGATGGTCCGCACGTTGACCAATGCCTTTGCCACCGGCCGCATCGCCCAGGCCTGGATGCTGACCGGCGTGCGTGGCGTCGGCAAGACGACGACCGCGCGCATACTCGCGCGGGCCCTGAACTACAAAACATCGACCGTCGATCAGCCGTCCGTCGACCTTGCCGTGCTCGGCGAGCATTGCCAGGCGATCATGGAAGGCCGGCATGTCGACGTCATCGAGATGGACGCCGCCTCGCATACCGGCATCGACGACATCAGGGACATCATCGAGCGTGTGCGCTACGCCCCGGTGTCGGCGCGCTACAAGGTCTACATCATCGACGAAGTGCACATGCTTTCCAACCAGGCCTTCAACGGCCTGCTGAAGACGCTGGAAGAGCCGCCGCCGCACGTCAAGTTCATCTTCGCCACCACCGAAATCCGCAAGGTGCCGATCACCGTCCTGTCGCGCTGCCAGCGTTTCGACCTCAGGCGCATCGATGCGGCAATGATCAAGGCCGACCTTGGCAGGATAGCCGGTCTGGAGGGCATCGAAGTCGAAGACGATGCGCTGGCGATGATCGCGCGCGCGGCCGAAGGCTCGATGCGCGATGCGCAGTCGATCCTCGACCAGGCGATCGCCCATGGCGGCGGCGCGGTCAGCGCCGAAGCGGTGCGCGCCATGCTCGGCCTTGCCGACCGTGCCCGCATCGTCGACCTGTTCGAACATGTCATGAAGGGCGACGTCGCCGCCGCACTTGCCGAATTCCGTGCCCAGTACGATACCGGCGCCGATCCTGCCGCGGTGCTGACCGACCTTGCCGAGTTCAACCATCTGGTCACCCGTCTGCGTTTCGTGCCTGCTGCCATCGACGACGCCTCGCTGTCCGAGGACGAGCGCCGGCGCGGCGCCGATTTCGCCAGCACGCTGTCGGTCAAGGTGCTGTCGCGGACTTGGCAGATGCTCTTGAAAGGTATTCCCGAGGTGCAGACCTCCAACCGCCCGGTCAGCGCCGCCGAGATGGTGCTGATCCGGCTGGCCCATGCCGCCGACCTGCCGACGCTGGACGAGGCGCTGAAATCGCTGGAGAACGGCGGTACCCTGCCGGGCGCTGCGCCGCGCGTGAATGGCACGCCGGCAAGCCCCGGCCCGGCAAACCATGCGCCTGCAAGCGGTGGTGCCGGCGCCGTGGCGCAGGCGCGGATGCCGACGGCCAATGGCGGCGCCCAGACAATGCGCCTGGTCGAGACGATGCGCCTGGTCGAAGCCGAGCCCGTGCCGACCAACTTCGTTGCTCCGCCGGAGCCGGCGGTCGAGGCGCCGCCGGTGCCGGTGAAATCGCTGGCCGACATTGTCGCCCTTGCCGACGTCCAGCGCGACATGGCCTTCAAGGTGCTGGTGAAGCGTTGCGTGCGCCTGGTGCGCATCGAGCCCGGTCGTATCGACGTCAGCCTGACCGACGATGCGCCGAAGATGTTGCTCAATGATTTGACCGCCAAGCTGCGCGCCTGGACGGGCCGCAACTGGCTGGTGTCGCTGTCGAAGGACGAGGGCGGCCAGACCTTGGCCGAGCTGGAATCGACAAAGCGCGAAAACGCCTTCCTCGATGCCAAGAGCGACCCGACGGTCGCCGCCATCCTGGCGCGCTTTCCCGGTGCCAAGATCATCGACGTGCGCATTCCCGACGCGCCGGAAGCCGACGAGGCCGAAGTGCCGGTCGAGCCGCCGGCCGACGACGACGAAACCTGAACAACCAGGACCAGCTGCAAAGGACAGTGCGATGAAAGACCTTCTCGGCATGATGGGCAAGGCAAAGGAAATGCAGGCCAAGTTCCAGGCCATGCAGGATGAGATCGCCACGCTGGAAGCCACCGGGCAGGCCGGCGGCGGCCTGGTCAGCGTGACGCTGACCGGCAAATTCGAGATGAAGTCGCTGAAGATCGACCCGTCGCTGTTCAAGGAAGACGAGGTCGAGATTCTCGAGGACCTGCTTCTCGCTGCCCACAACGACGCCAGGACCAAGGTCGAGCAGATCATGCAGGAGAAGACCAGGGCGCTGACCGCGGGCCTACCGATCCCGCCGGGAATGAAACTGCCGTTCTAAGGCTAGTGCATGTCGCGCAAAAGTGTGCAGCGGTTTTGCGATAACGACATGCATCAAAACAAGAACCTAAAGCGCGTCGCATGAGGCCGGTCGAACGCGACGCGCTAGTCAATCGTATGCCGTTACAGTGGCCGAAGAGTGCAGCGGCCCAGTGCTCGCTCTACCGCCAGCTGTGTCTATTGGGCAACGCCCCACACTTAATAACGCTTTAGCCATCTTTTTGCCTGAAAGTGTCTCATTCTTGCCGCAACCAGGGGCGGGCTGGCAGCAGAATTGAGGGGACACCTGTTGATCTCTACCCGATGGAAGACGCCGTTGCGGCTCGGCGTCGTTATCTCGCCGCTGTTTTTGGCCGCTTGCAGTCAGACCGCCTCGCACGGCATGTCCAGCCTGACCGATGCTATTACGCCGAGTTTCCTGAGCTCGCGCTCCTACAATTCCACGCCGAAGGAAAAGGAATGCCTGGAGCGGGCGATGTTCTTCGAGTCCAACCGCTCCAGCCGTGACGGCATGATTGCGGTCGGCACCGTGGTGATGAACCGGCTGCGGTCCGGCAATCACGGCAACACCATCTGCCAGGTCGTCGGCGAGCGCGGCCAGTTCGCGCCGGGCGTCATGACACGGCCGATGAATTCGAAGGCGATGCCCGACGTCGAGGAGGCCGCCGAGGCGGTGCTCAAGGGCGAGCGCAAAGCCAAGCTGAAGAACACCATGTATTTCCACACCGCCGGCCTGCGCTTCCCCTACAGGAACATGCACTACACCATGGTCGCCGGCGGTAATGCCTTTTATGAAAAGCGCGGCCGCAACTGGCAGCCGCTGCCGGACGAACCGGTGGTCGCCATGGCCCAGGCCAAGCCGCAAGCGCCTGCCGCTCAGGCCATACTTGTCGCCTCGGCGGAGCCGGCTCGCGAGGTCAAGCCGACATTCGCCAAGGCGACCTATGTGACCGCCGCCGCATCGCAGCCGGCAAAGCAGACAAGGGTGACTGCCGGGATGGCGACCCCGGAGAGGGCGGCCCCAGAGAAGCCCACCCAGGAGAAGCCGGTGCTGGTGGCGCTGCAAGAACCAATGCAGGAGCCCGATGCGGCCCGTTTCGGTGGGACCGCGAGCGCACGGCCTGTCACCTCCTTCGAGGCAGCGCCGGCAGAGCCGACAATGTCGTTCGAGGCGACGCCCGAGAACACCGACGCCATCGGCGCGATGATCGCCGGCCAGACCCGGCCACTGGAAGAAAACTGAGGGCCCTAGTGGCTTGCAGTCGCTTCGGACAAATACGTGGAGTCGGCGCCGCCCCTCATCGCCCTGCCGGGCACTTCTCCCCGTATAGTGACGGGGAGAAGGGGGACGGCCGCAATCCTGGCGTACATTCTGCAACGATGATGATTGGCGAAACCGTCGATAAGAGCGTTCCTCTCCCCGTCACTATACGGGGAGAGGTCGCCGGCAGGCGGGTGAGGGGCAGCGCCAACGCCCGGACAAGGGTGACGGGCGAATTCAAGCCTGAAGCGATTGCCCGGTCGCCCGCCTCAGCAGAGTTCCAAAGCGTGCGGAAAAATCCTAAACCGGTGCGATGTCGAAGCGAATCGCCGGTCCCGAGATCGAACGCCTGATCCAGCTGCTGGCCAAGGTGCCGGGGCTCGGTCCGCGTTCGGCACGCCGCGCCGCGCTCCACCTCATCAAGAAGAAGGAACAGCTGCTGGCGCCGCTCGCCGCCGCCATGGGCGAGGCGGTCGACAAGGTGCGCATCTGCTCGACCTGCGGCAATGTCGATACCTCGGATCCATGCATGATCTGCACCGACCCCCGCCGCGACCCCACTACGCTCATCGTCGTCGAGGACGTGGCCGACCTTTGGGCGCTGGAGCGGGCGACAGCCATGAACGTGCGCTACCATGTGCTCGGCGGTACGCTGTCGCCGCTCGACGGCATTGGTCCTGATGAGCTAAACATCCGTTCGCTGGTCGATCGCGTCGCCGGTGGCGAGGTCAAGGAAGTGATCCTCGCCGTCAACGCCACGGTCGAGGGCCAGACCACCGCGCACTACCTCACCGACCAGCTTTCCGGCTTCGACATCAAGGTGACGCGCCTGGCGCACGGTGTTCCGGTCGGCGGCGAACTCGATTATCTCGACGAAGGTACGCTGGCCGCAGCACTGAAGTCGCGGACAGTGTTTTGAGCAGGTTGGGGGAAGGGTGCTCTTGAGATGACTGCGTTCCTTCGCGCCCCCCTCTGTCCAAAGCGCGCCAAACTGTTCGCGATGTCCTCGCACACCTGTTCGCGATGTCTCCGGTCCAAACACCCCCAAGTGGGGGAGATGTCCGGCAGGACAGAGGGGGGCGCGACAGAACGCCGAGCTCGCACACTAGCCTGCCTCTCGTTTCTAGCAGCCCTACTTGGGTTGATCCTCGCCACTCCCGCCTCCGCCGCAAAAATCGACGACCAGTTCCACGCCTGGCTCAGCAACGACCTCTGGCCCGAAGCCAAGGCCAAAGGCATCTCTAGGAAAACCTTCGATGCCGCTTTCGACGGCGTCAAGCCGAACCTCAGACTGCCCGACCTGGTGAAGCCGGGCGAGAAGGCGACGACGCCGCAGAAGCAGCATCAGGCCGAATTCGGTTCGCCGGGCGCCTATTTCGCTGAAAAGATAGTCCGAGCGGTGACCGCCGGCGGCCGCACCCGCGAGGCGACCAACGCTAGGACTCTTGCCGCGATCGAGAAACGCTACGGCGTGCCTGGCGAAGTGCTGCTGGCGATCTGGGGCCGCGAGAGCGGCTTCGGCGCGGCGAAGATGCCTTATGACGCCTTCGAGGTGCTGGGCACCAAGGCGTTCATGTCGACCAAGAAGGAATTCTTCCGCACCGAGCTCTGGGCTGCGCTCGAGATCGTCGAGCGCGGGCTTGCCCCGGTCGGCGCGATGAAATCGTCTTGGGCAGGCGCGCTTGGCCAGCCGCAGTTCATGCCGACATCGTTCCTCAAGCATGCCGTCGATTTCGACGGCGACGGCCGCACCGACATCTGGAATTCGACGCCCGATATACTGGCATCGATCGCCAATTATCTCGTCCATTATGGCTGGGTCAGGGGCCGCGGCTGGGGCTTCGAGGTGACTGTGCCGGACAGCGTCTCGTGCTCGCTCGAAGGTCCGGACCAGGGCAAGAAGATTTCCCAATGGGCTGATACGGGCATCAGGCGAGTGTCGGGTAAACCGTTCCCGGCGAGCGAACTGAAAGCCGAGGGCTTTCTTTTGATGCCGGCCGGGCGTAGCGGCCCGGCCTTCATCGTCACCCCCAATTTCTATGTGCTGAAGCAGTATAACACCAGCGATCTCTATGCCCTGTTCATCGGCCATGGCGCCGATCGCATCGCCCATGGCGACAGCAATTTCTCGGGCAATTGGGGCGCGGTGGGCGGGCTCTACCGCTCCGACATCGCCGCCCTGCAGCGGGCGCTGGAAGCCAAGGGCTACGATGTCGGCAGCGCCGACGGCCTGCCTGGCTTCAAGACGCGCCGCTCGATCGGCAAATGGCAGGCCAGCAACGGCCGTTCCGCTACCTGCTTTCCCGACGCCGACCTGGTTACCGCGCTGAAATAGCCGGATTTTCGCACCGCCGGTCTGGCCCAATCGACCGTTCTGCAAATGCTCGTTGCCGCGCTCGAAACCGCCGGATATGGTGAACCGGAACCGCACAAAAAATTGCCAAGACAACGGTCCGGGGATCACCGTTCGACGCGGCAAGAAATGCCACAACCCTGAGCCGGGAACTCAGGTCAACAAAAACAGGGAACAGTTAAAATGATGATGGAAAAGTTTGCTCTACGCTCCCGCTTCTTGCTCGCGGGCGCGGCCATGTCCGCGCTGCTTCTGGCCGGTGCGCCTGCCTTCGCGGTCACGCCCGCCGACACGCTGGTCGAGGGTTTCGCCATCGACGACATCATCACCATGGATCCGGGCGAAGCATTCGAATTGTCGACCGCAGAGGTCACCGGCAACACCTATGATCTTCTGGTACGCCTCGACCTCAGCGACACATCCAAGGTCAAGGGCGATCTCGCCGAAAGCTGGAGCGTCTCCGACGACGGCCTGACCTACACGTTCAAGCTCAAGCCCGGCCTCAAATTCGCCTCCGGCAATCCGATCACGGCGGCCGACGTCGCCTATTCGTTCGAGCGCGCCATCAAGCTCGACAAGAGCCCGGCCTTTATTATCGGCCAGTTCGGTATCGATGGCGGCAACGTCACCGAGAAGGCCAAGGCCGTTGATGACACGACGTTCCAGTTCACCGTCGACAAGGCCTATGCGCCGAGCTTCGTGCTGAACTGCCTGTCGGCGACGGTCGCCTCGGTCGTCGACGCCAAGCTGGTCAAGGAGCATGTCGCGGCGGTCACGCCGAGCGCTGACTACAAATGGGACAATGATTTCGGCAATGCCTGGCTGAAGACCGGCTATGCCGGCTCCGGTGCCTTCAAGCTGCGCGAATGGCGCGCCAACGAGGCCGTCGTGCTGGAGCGCAACGACAATTACTACGGCGACAAGGCCAAGCTTGCCCGCGTCATCTATCGCAACATGAAGGAAAGTTCGGGCCAGCGCCTTGCGCTGGAAGCCGGCGACATCGACGTTGCCCGCAATCTCGAGCCGAACGACCTTGATGCCATTGCCAAGAATGCCGACCTCACCACCACCAGCGCGCCGAAGGGCACGGTCTATTACATCAGCCTCAACCAGAAGAACCCGAACCTCGCCAAGCCCGAGGTTCGCCAGGCGTTCAAATATCTGGTCGACTACGACGCCTTGAGCTCGACCATCCTCAAGGGCATCGGCGAGATCCATCAGACCTTCCTGCCGAAAGGCGTGCTTGGCGAGCTGGACGAGAATCCGTTCAAGCTCGACGTCGCCAAGGCCAAGGAGCTGCTCGCCAAGGCCGGCCTCGCCGACGGCTTCAGCGTCACCATGGACGTGCGCACCGGCCAGCCGACGACGGGCATGGCGGAATCGATCCAGCAGACGCTGGGACAGGCCGGCATCAAGCTGGAGATCATCCCCGGCGACGGCAAGCAGACGCTGACCAAATACCGCGCCCGCAACCACGACATCTATATCGGCCAGTGGGGCCAGGATTATTTCGATCCGAACTCCAACGCCCAGACCTTCGCCAGCAACCCCGACAATTCGGATGAAGGCAAGACCAAGACGCTGGCCTGGCGCAACGCCTGGGACATTCCGGACCTGACCAAGCAGACCGAAGCTGCCTTGCTCGAGAAGGACGCGGCCAAGCGCGCCGCAATGTACCAGGATCTCGAGAAGAAGATCCTCGATACCAGCCCCTTCGTCATCATCCACCAGCAGCTGGAAGTGGCCGGCCTGCGCAAGAACCTCAAGGGTTTTGCGCTCGGCCCGAGCTTCGACACCAACTTCGTCGGCCCCGTCTCGAAAGAGTGATGCCGGGGAGTGACGCCGGCGGACGCGCCGTATGAGTGTGGCTGAAAGCGAGGTGACGGCAGGGCGCGGCGGCGCCCGCGCCGTTGCCGTGGCCTCATCTATCGCCCGGTTCCTGGTCATCGCGATAACGACTTATCTCGGTCTGCTCGCGGTGACCTTCTTCATCGGCCGCGTGATCCCGATCGACCCGGTGCTGGCGGTGCTCGGCGACCGGGCGCCGGCCAACGTCGTCGAGCGAACACGCCGCGAGATGGGCCTCGACCTGCCGCTGGTCGAGCAGTTCTACATCTATGTCAAACATGCCCTGAACGGTGACTTCGGCACCTCGGTGCTGACCACCAATCCGGTGATGACCGATATCCGCCGCGCCTTTCCGGCGACGCTCGAACTGGCGACATTGGGAACATTGATCGGTTCGGTGATCGGCGTGCCGCTCGGTGTGCTTGCCGCCGTGCGGCGCGGCAGCGTTATCGACCAGATCGTGCGCATCATCGGCCTTGTCGGCTATTCCGTGCCGATCTTTTGGCTGGGGCTGCTGGCGCTTGTGCTGTTCTACGCCAAGCTGCAATGGGTCGCCTTTCCCGGCCGGCTCGACGTCGTCTACGAATACACCTTCACGCCGATTACCGGCTTTTACCTGCTGGATGCTCTCTGGCAGCGGCAGTGGGACGTATTTGCCGATGCCTTCCGCCACATCATCCTGCCGGCCTCGCTGCTCGGCTATTTCTCGCTCGCCTACATCAGCCGCATGACGCGCTCGTTCATGCTGAACGAACTCACCCAGGAATACATCGTCGCAGCGCGCGCCAAGGGCCTGTCGGAAACGCGCATCATCTGGGGTCACGCGCTGCGCAACGCCGCGGTGCCGATGGTCACGGTGATCGCTCTGTCCTATGCCGGGCTGCTCGAAGGCTCGGTGCTGACCGAGACAGTGTTTTCGTGGCCGGGCATCGGCCTCTACATCACCAACTCGCTGCAGAACGCGGACATGAATGCCGTGCTTGGCGGCACGATCATCATCGGCTCGGTCTTCATCGCCATCAATCTATTCTCCGACCTGCTCTACCGGCTGCTCGATCCAAGGACCAAGGCAGGATGAGGACCAAGACAGGATGAGCACGGAAGCGATTCAAACCCGCCGCGACTGGCTGCTCAGCGAACGGCCGGCGTCGCGCGTGCAGGCGAGGCTCGGCCGCGCCTATGTGGCGTGGCGGCGCTTTTCCGCCAACCGGCTGGCGTTTGCCGGCCTGCTCATCATCATCGCCTTGTTGTTGGTCGCAGCCTTCGCCGATGTGCTGGCGCCCTATTCGCCGACATTCGGCGACCTCAAGGGCTCGCGGCTGCTGGCGCCGAGTGCGGCGCACTGGTTCGGCACCGACGATCTCGGCCGCGATATCTATTCGCGCATCATCTTCGGCTCGCGCTGGACACTCTACGTCGTCATTCTGGTTGCCATTATCGCCGCGCCCATCGGTTTGCTGGTCGGCACCGTCGCCGGCTATGCCGGCGGCTGGACCGATGCGATCCTGATGCGCATCACCGACATCTTTCTCGCCTTTCCGAAGCTGATCCTGGCGCTGGCCTTTGTCGCGGCGCTCGGCCCCGGCATCGAAAATGCCGTGCTTGCCATCGCCATCACCTCGTGGCCGCCCTATGCCCGCATTGCCCGCGCCGAAACGCTGACGGTGCGCAATTCCGATTATATCAAGGCGGTGCAATTGATGGGCGCCTCGCCGTTTCGCATCGTGCTTCGCCACATCATGCCGCTCTGCATCTCCTCGCTGATCATCAGGGTGACGCTCGACATGGCCGGCATCATCCTGACCGCGGCCGGCCTCGGCTTTCTCGGCCTCGGCGCGCAGCCGCCGCTGCCCGAATGGGGCGCGATGATCGCGTCGGGCCGCCGCTTCGTGCTCGACCAGTGGTGGGTGGCGGGTGCTCCGGGCTTTGCCATCCTCATTGTCAGCCTCGGCTTCAACCTGCTCGGCGACGGACTGCGCGACGCGCTCGATCCCCGAAGCGGTGACCAATGAGTGGCGACCAATGAGCACGCTTCTCGAAGTCGACGACCTGCGCGTTACCTTCCCGACGCGCACCGGCCTGATCGAGGCAGTGCGCGGCGTCTCCTTCTCGCTCGGCCGCGAGCGGCTCGGCATCGTCGGCGAGAGCGGTTCGGGCAAGTCGCAGACCGGCCGCGCCATCATGGGCGTCACCCCGCCGCAGGCCGAGGTGACCGCGAAGACGCTCGCTTTTGACGGCATCGACCTGCTGGCCGCCTCGCCGCGCGAGCGCCGCGCGCTGCGCGGCAAGCGTATCGCCATGATCCTGCAGGATCCGAAATATTCGCTCGACCCGGTGATGAGCATCGGCCGCCAGATCGTCGAGACGCTGCGCACGCATGAGAAGGTCTCCAAGGCCGAAGCCCGCGACCGCGCGCTGGCCATGCTGGAGGCTGTGCAGATCCGCGATCCGGCCCGTGTGTTCGACCTGCATCCGCACGAGGTTTCCGGCGGCATGGGCCAGCGCGCCATGATCGCCATGATGCTGATCGCCGGGCCGGAAATGATGATCGCCGACGAGCCGACCTCGGCACTCGACGTCACCGTGCAGCTCGACGTGCTCGGCATCCTCGACCGGCTGGTCAGCGAGCGCGGCATGGGGCTGATCTTCATCTCGCACGATCTGCGCCTGGTCTCGTCCTTCTGTGATCGTGTCATCGTCATGTATGCCGGCAAGGTGGTCGAACAGCTCAAAGCCTCGGAGCTCGGCCGCGCCCAGCATCCCTATACGCGCGGCCTGCTCAACTGCATGCCCAAGATCGGCGCCGACCGTCACCCGCTGCCGGTGCTCGACCGCAAGCCGGAGTGGGCAGCATGACGGCAGCCCTTTCCGTCGACAGGCTGGAGGTGCTCTTCGACCGCTTCCGCGCGTTGAAAGGCGTCAGCCTCGAGGTCGAATCCGGTGAATCCTTCGGCCTGGTCGGCGAGTCCGGCTCCGGCAAGTCGACGTTGCTCAGGGCAATCGCCGGCCTGGCGCCGGCCGCATCAGGCACCATCGCGGTCAACGGCAAAACGCTCGGCGCGCGTCGCGACAAGGCGTTTTACCGCGAGGTGCAGATGGTCTTCCAGGACCCGTACGGTTCGCTGCACCCGCGCCAGACCGTCGACCGCCTGCTGCAGGAGCCGCTCGCCATTCACGGCTTCGCCGACGGTGAAAAGCGCATCCAGCGGGCACTCGACGAGGTCGGCCTCGGCACCGGGTTCCGTTTTCGCTATTCGCATCAATTGTCCGGCGGTCAGCGCCAGCGCGTGGCGATCGCCCGCGCCCTGATTCTGGAACCGTCGATCCTGCTGCTCGACGAGCCGACCTCGGCGCTCGACGCTTCGGTGCAGGCGGAGGTGCTGAACCTGCTGGAAGAGATCAGGCGCCGCCGCAAGCTGACCTTCCTGATGGTCAGCCACGACCTAGCCATCATCACCCACATGTGCGAACGGCTGATGGTGATGCAGAACGGCGAGGCGATGGAGAATCTGACCGCGGACGATCTTGTCGAACGCCGTGTCACCAAAGATTATACGCGCAATTTGCTGAGGGCCAGCGAGGGGTTCGTGAGAACCGCTTGAACCTTCTCACGGTGCGCAGGACCAACTGTCTTCGGGAGATTCCCATGCAGCAATGGACGTTCCCAGACCCGCCCAATGTCGCGGTGTTTTTGGATCGGGTCATAATTACCCGCGGCGACTGGATTGCACACGTCTCGCATGACGATGACGACGGCAGTTGGCAATTCCACAACAGCGAAATTGGACCTGTTGACGAAGGCGACATAATGATTGTCAGCTTGCAAAACGTTGTGCAACGGGATGAAAGTATCCTTGCGTTGGCCGACTTGCCGGAAGGCTGGCATGCTTGGCGCGAGTCAAAATCGTCGCCATGGCAGCGCGCCAGGTCGCGCCCTATACCCTCCAACGATAACGAATGATCCGGCAAAGCCTTAAGTCGGACCTTGCACCGGTTCGCCGGTCTCCAAAACGGGTAGCTCGTTCCAGCCTTTCGGCTCCTTGACCTGAACCACGCCGCATAGCGCGCCGGCAGGAACAGCAGCATGATCGCTGCGCCGGCGATAGTGCCGGCCATCATCGCGTAGCTGCCGGACCGCAGGCCCAATCACCCGCCGCCAGTGCCAACTTGAGGAAAACCTGAAATAAGCCCAGAAGAGTCTCAACAGCCATCAAACGAGAGCGGGCGCCGGCCCGGTGAGGGGTACGATGACAAATTCAGCCATTTCCGAACGCAAGAGCCAGTCGATTTCGCGCGGCGTCGGCATGACCACTCAGATCTATGCCGATCGCGCCGAAAACTCGGAGATCTGGGATGTGGAAGGCCGCCGCTATATCGATTTTTCGTCCGGCATCGCCGTCGTCAACACCGGCCACCGTCACCCCAGGGTGATCGAAGCGGTCAAGGCGCAGCTCGACCGCTTCACCCACACCTGCTATCAGGTCGTGCCCTATGAGAGCTATATCAGGCTGGCCGAACGGCTGAATGGCATGCTGCCCGGCAAGTTCGACAAGAAGACGATCTTCGTCACCACCGGCGCCGAGGCGGTCGAGAACGCGATCAAGATTGCGCGCAACGCCACCGGCCGGCCGGCGGTCATCGCTTTTTCCGGCGGCTTTCACGGCCGCACCTTCATGGGCATGGCACTCACCGGCAAGGTCGTGCCCTACAAGGTAGGCTTCGGCGCCATGCCGGCGGATGTCTTCCATGCGCCGTTCCCGGTTGCACTGCACGGCGTGTCGGTCGCCGATTCGCTGGCTGCGCTCGACCGGCTGTTCAAGGCCGACGTCGATCCGGCCCGCGTCGCCGCGATCATCGTCGAGCCGGTGCAGGGCGAGGGCGGCTTCTACGAGGCGCCGCGCGACTTCATGACCGCATTGCGCAAGATCTGCGATCAGCACGGCATGCTGCTGATTGCCGACGAGGTGCAGACCGGCTTTGCCCGCACCGGCAAGATGTTTGCCATGGACCACCACGAGGTGGCGGCCGACATCACCACCATGGCCAAGAGCCTGGCCGGCGGCTTCCCCTTGGCGGCGGTCACCGGGCGCGCCGAGGTCATGGATGCCCCGAACCCCGGCGGACTCGGCGGCACCTATGGCGGCAGCCCGATCGGCGTCGCCGCGGCGCATGCCGTGCTCGACGTCATCGACGAGGAGAAGCTCTGCGACCGCGCCAACACGCTGGGCAACCGGCTAAAGCAGCGCCTGCAAGCGATCCGCGACGAAGCCCCGGAAATCGTCGATATCAGAGGCCCCGGCTTCATGAACGCGGTCGAGTTCAACGATGTGACGAAGGGCCTGCCGTCGCCGGAACTCGCCAATGCGGTCCGGCTGAAGGCGCTCGACAAGGGCCTGATCCTGCTCACCTGCGGCGTCTACGGCAACGTCATCCGCTTCCTCGCGCCGATCACCATCCAGGACGGCGTCATGAACGAGGCGCTCGACATCCTGGAAAGTTCGATCCGCGAAGCCCGCGCCGCATGAGCGGCGAGGATATCGCCTAGGATTCAACTGCGGCGAAGGCCGAGATAGGTGGCAAGCCGCCGTTCAACGCCCTATGCGAGCACGAAATTCGGCAGTCGAATTGGTGCGTGGAAACGGTTCGGAAGGCAACTGTACACCGAGAAAGGCACAAAGCGGCTCCCATCCTTCGGAGGCCTGATAAGTAAGAAGGCGTTCAGGTGGCAGCGTTGATTTCACGGAAGCGTTATGTGCTTCATAGACAGCGATTGCGTGATCACGGTTATCAAATCGACCGCCAAAGACAGTGTTTCCAACCACCGCCACACCAAAGGACTGTGGATCATTGGTAGCAGCATCCATCGTGAGCCCTATTGTTTGCGCCATGCTGTCATACCAGGCTTCGGGGTCACGAACTGTCAGGATAACCTTTGCATGAGGGTAGTGGTCACTCACTTCGCGCCAAAAATGCGCCGTTGGCCAATCGACCGCGGAAAGATAGCCGGCATATGCCGCATCCCAGGTCGGGAGTTGTCCCTGTCCGGCGGCGCGCCACAGCGCCTTCTGCTCGGGATTGGCGTGGACATCTGCCATGTGATGACACGGCCCGAACCCAAGATGCTCCAAGGCGAGCTTCAGCGAATATGTGCCAGTGCGACCCATGCCTGCGCCAATGACATATAGAGCCATGAGCACCCCCCGACGAATTTCAATTGGTCAAAATACCGCTGTTTCCTTTACTTCGCTATATGTTTTGAAGCTCCCGGTCGAACTCGGTCATTCAGGGTGATTGGGTTTGATCTTATCCTGCCGCGCGGGCCGGCTCTGCCTGCTGGAAGGCGGCGAGCGCGGCCTTCAGCCCGTCGGGCCCGGTCGCGACAATCTGCGGCGACGGCGAAAAGCCGGCGCCGAGCATCTTGCGGCCAAGCATGTGGTCGCCGGGCCGGTTGACCGATTCGATGCCGAGCAGCCGGCTTCCAGCATAGTGGTAGATGGAGAATTTGTTCTCGGCCACGTCGCCCAGCACGACATGGCTGTCGCCACCCGCAATCAGGCCGACCATCTGCAGCTTCATGTCACCGATATCGGACCAGAACCACGGCACCGCCGAGTAATTGTCGGTGTGGCCGGCGATGGTGCGTGCGGCGAGCCGCGCCTGGTCAGTGGCGTTCTGCACCGATTCCAGCCGCACGTCGCCGCCGGTGAACCAGTGCCGGTAAGACGCCGCGTCGCCGATGGCGAGGATTTCCGGCACCGACGTGCGCATCTGCTGGTCGACGCGGATGCCGTTGGCGATGGCAATGCCGGCGGCTTCGGCCAGTTCGACATTCGGCACGACGCCGATGCCGATGACGACCATCTGCGCCGGCAATCTTTCGCCGGATGAGGTGATTGCAGCCGAAACACGGCCGTTCTCGTCCTCCAGCCGTTCGATGGTGGTGCCGGTAAGGATGCGCACACCGGTGGCCTCCAGCCGCTGGCGCACATGGCCGGCGATGACCGGTGCCACGGCGCGGCCGAGCAGCCGGTCGACCGCCTCGACCACCGTAACCTTGCGGCCTGCCGCGGTGAGCGTCGCGGCAATCTCCAGGCCGATGAAGCCGCCGCCGAGGATGACGACCTCCTCGCTTTGCGCGCTCAATTCGCGGATCAGGCGGGCATCGCCGAGCGAGCGCAGCGACACAACGCCGGAAAGCTCCGAACCCGGCAGCGGCAGCAGGCGCGGCCGCGCGCCGGTGGCGAGGATCAGCCGGTCAAACGGCAACACACCGCCGCCCGATATCTCCAGCCTGCGGCCGCCTACGTCGATCCGCTCGACCCGGATGCCTGGCCGGAAGTCGATGGCGCTGCCGGTATAAAAAGCCTCGCCGCGCAACGGCTGCGGCTTTGCTTGCTGATCCTTGATGAAGGTCTTCGACAGCGGCGGCTTGTGGTAGGGCAATTCGTTTTCGTCGCCGACCAGGATCACCGGGCCGTCATAGCCTTCTTCGCGCAGGCTGGCGGCCGCTTGCACGCCCGCATGACCCGCACCGACAATGACGACCCCGTTCTTCATAACAGCCCGATTCCTCATCCAAATCTAGGACGTCTCGCCAGGTGGCGATTGTCCGGCGCCGCCGCAAGAGCGCCGATCCGGGTCGCACCCGGAACGGCCGCCTGTCAACTGCGTCATGCGCCGGCATTCCTCATACGTCGGTGTTAAAGTTGACAGTTCTAGTTTAGAATAATTCTAAACTATTGTTTCAATTGAATTTTTTCTACGCCACCAGTTGACATCCGGCGTCTTCGCCGTTTTATGGAAGCTCGCGCGTCAGCGCATCCCTTTGATGTCTGGGCCTTGAACCCTTTCGATTGGAGGCATTTCGGTGTCTTTCTTCCGCGAACCGCGCGATGGCGCGACCCTTCTTTGCCCGCTGGCAGCTGCCCGCCGAGGCGCCGGCATTTCATTGATTCCCGAGGAGAGACAATCATGAGAACGATGATCACGGCACGGTATGGCGGCAGGCTTGCGGCGATCGGCGCCACCGCAATGCTGACGGCGGCCGTGTTCGTGCTGCCGGCCAAGGCGCAAACCGATGCCAAGGCGGTCATCAAGACCTATTCCGACATTGCGCTCGCCAAATACGAGGATTCGCTGATCGCGGCCGAGGCGCTCGACAAGGCTGTCGATGCGCTGCTCGCCAAGCCATCTGCCGAAACGCTGAACGCCGCCCGCGAGGCCTGGAAGGCATCGCGCGTTCCCTATCAGCAGACCGAGGTCTATCGCTTCGGCAATGCCATCGTCGACGACTGGGAAGGCAAGGTGAACTCCTGGCCGCTCGACGAAGGCTTGATCGACTATGTCGCCAAGAGCTACGGCACTGAGTCGGACGCCAACGCGCTCTACACCGCCAATGTGATCGCCAACAAGTCGATCGAGATCAACGGCAAGAAGGTCGACGCCACCGACCTGACGCCGGAGTTCCTCTCCGGCACCCTGCAGGAGGCCGGCGGTATCGAGGCCAATGTGGCGACCGGCTATCACGCGATCGAATTCCTGCTTTGGGGTCAGGACTTACACGGCACCGGTCCGGGCGCCGGCGAACGGCCCTACACCGATTACGACCTCGCCAATTGCACCGGCGGCAATTGCGACCGCCGCGGACAGTATCTGAAATCGGCGAGCGACCTTCTGGTTTCCGATCTAAAGGATATGGTCGACGACTGGAAGGAAGGCGGCGCCGCCCGCAAGAACCTTGTCGATGGCGAGCCGAACGCCGCCATTTCGACCATCTTCACCGGCATGGGCTCGCTGTCCTATGGCGAGCTCGCCGGAGAGCGGATGAAGCTCGGCCTCTTGTTGCACGACCCGGAAGAGGAGCACGATTGCTTCTCCGACAATACCTACAACTCCCATCTTTACGATGCGATCGGCATCCGTGCCGCCTATCATGGCAGCTACAAGCGGCTCGACGGCACTGTCGTCGAGGGGCCGTCGGTCGCCGACATGGTCAAGGCGGCCGACCCGGCGGTTGACAAGGAATTGTCGGACAAACTGGACGTCACCGTCGCCAAGATGGAGGCCATCAAGGCACGGGCGCTTGCCGGCGAGGCCTATGACCAGCAGATCGGAGAAGGCAACACGGAAGGCAATGCCACTGTGCAGGCGGCGATCGACGCGCTGGTCGATCAGACCAAGTCGATCGAACGCGCCGTCGGTACCCTGAAGCTCAATGCGATAGCCTTCGAGGGCTCGGACAGCCTCGATTCACCGGACAAGGTGTTCCAATAGACTATCGAAACCACCAGCCACGCGACGCAACGAAGCGCCGTTAGCCAGAGCGACAAATGCTGATCTGCCATTGCAACATCATCACCGAAAAGGAGATAGAGCAGACGATCGTCGGACTGCTGGATGAGGACCCCTGGCAGCTGATCGTGCCGGCGAAGGTCTATCACGCCATGCACAAGCGCGGTCGCTGTTGCGGCTGCTTCCCAAATGTGGTCGAAACGATCATTCGGGTCACCGAAAATTACCATGCCCGCTCGGCGGCGAGTGGCGTGGACATCGTTTCACACCTGGATCGCGTCAGAGGCCTGCGCGTCCAATACGGGAGCAGAACCCATGAAAGGCGAACAGCAGATCATAGAGCGGCTTAACGAGGCTCTGTTTCTGGAACTTGGGGCGGTCAATCAATACTGGGTGCATTTCCGGCTGCTGGAAGACTGGGGATATGCCAAGCTAGCGAAGAAGGAACGCGCTGAATCGATCGAGGAAATGCACCATGCCGACCGGCTCGTGGCGCGCATCATCTTCCTCGAGGGCCATCCGAACCTGCAGTCCGTGGCGCCGCTGCGCATCGGGCAGAATGTCAAGGAAGTGCTCGAATCCGATCTTGCCGGCGAATATGACGCGCGCACCGCCTACAAGCGTTCGCGCGAGGTTTGTAACGAAGCAGGCGACTACGTGACGATGAAGCTGTTCGAGGAATTGCTGGCTGACGAGGAAGGTCACATCGACTTCCTCGAGACGCAACTCGACCTGCTCGCCTCGATCGGCGAAGAAAAGTACGGCCAACTCAACGCAGCGTCGGCCGACGAGGCGGAATAAGGACATGCCGGAATGCGGCGCCCCCTAGATTTCATGCGCCGCTTGCGGCCGGCCGAGCATTGTGGCCTGCCGCCTCCGCGATACGGTATCCTTCGCGGCGCCTTTCTTGCCGTGGTGGCGACGCTCACAGCCTCGGCGCTGGCCGGGGCGCCGCAACCGGCGGGGCTTGCCACCAGCCGCACGGATCTGACGCCGAAGGATCTGGCGCGCGTCATCGCCATCACCAGGCCGACCAGCGATTTCTCCAAGCCCGAGCAATTCGAGCTGATGCAGGGCGGCGCCGGCACCTCGAAGAAGGACGTCAACAAGGACGCCTTCTCGCAATCCTCCGCCAACATCAGCTTCGAGGAAGAGGGTACCTTCAAGCTCGGCAATGCCATTTTCCGCAAGAACTGGGTGTCCTCGCCATCCTCGACACAAGCCTCGGATGGGCTCGGTCCGCTGTTCAACGAGCGCGCCTGCCAGAACTGTCATCTGAAGGACGGTCGCGGCCATCCGCCCGAAGGCGACAGCGGCACCACCTCGATGTTCCTGCGCCTGGCAAGGGAAGCCAGTACCGAGGAGGAGAAAGCCGCGCTCGCCGATCACAAGGTGCTCAACTTTCCCGACCCGGTCTATGGCACGCAGCTGCAGGAATTGGCCGTTCCCGGCCTGCAGGGCGAAGGCAGGATGCATGTCGACTATCAGGACGAGAAGGTGAAATTGGCGGACGGCAGCACGGTGTCGCTGCGCAAGCCGAGCTATTCGGTCGACGGTCTCGCCTACGGGCCGCTCGATCCGCACACCACGCTGTCGCCGCGCATGACACCGCCGATGATCGGTCTTGGCCTGGTCGAGCAGATCGCTCCTGCCGACATCCTTGCGCGTGCCGATGCGGCCGACCGCGATGGTGACGGGATTTCCGGCAGGCCAAACATAATACGCGACGCCAGCAGCGGTGAACTGACGCTCGGCCGTTTCGGCTGGAAGGCGCAGGCGGCATCGATCCGCCAGCAATCGGCGGACGCTTTTGCCGGCGATATCGGCATTTCGACGCCTGAGGTGCCGAAGCACTGGGGCGATTGCAGCGCCGCGGAAAAGACCTGCCTTGCCCTACCTAACGGTGTACAGGAGCGCCTCGGTCCGGTCGAAGCGCCGCCGCCGGTCATGGACCTCGTGACCTTCTATTCGCAAAACCTTGCTGTGCCGGCCCGGCGCGATCTCGACAGACCGGACGTGCTCGCCGGCAAAAAACTGTTCTACGATATGGGCTGCATCTCCTGCCATACGCCGAAATTTGTCACCCGTCGCGGCACCCCGAACAAGGCGCAGGCCTTCCAGCTGATCTGGCCTTATTCCGATTTCCTGCTGCATGACATGGGACCCGGTCTTGCCGACGGACAGGCGGTGGGCGAGGCCACGGGAAGCGAATGGCGCACGCCGCCACTGTGGGGCATCGGGCTCACCCAGACCGTCAGCGGCAACACCTTCTTCCTGCATGACGGGCGCGCACGAAGCCTGGCCGAGGCGATTCTGTGGCATGGCGGCGAGGGCCAGAAGGCGCGTGACCGCTTTGCCGCTGCCGATGCCGCCGACCGCGCCGCGCTGATCAAGTTTCTGGAGTCGCTCTGATGCGGAAGCGTCTTGCATTCGCTCTGATGCTGGTCCTCGCCGGTGCGCTGCCGGCATCCGCGGCGGTGAAGGCTTCGGATGTGATCCAGCGGGCGATCGACGGCTTCGTCCGCCCGGCCTATGCCAGACTGCATGACCATGCGGACAGCTTGGCCAAGACCATGCACGCGCTTTGCCAAGCGCCCTCGCGAGACAATCTCGATGCGGCACGCGCCGAGTTCGCCGGTGTCGTGGATGCCTGGTCGGTGGTGGAAATCATCCGTTTCGGGCCGATCGCGGAAAACAACCGGCTTGAGCGCATGCTGTTTTGGCCGGACCGCAAGAGCATCGGCCTGAAGCAGGTGCAGGCGGCACTTGCCGGCAAGGATCCGACAGCCGCCGATCCGGCCCAGCTGGCTACAAAGAGCGTCGCCATGCAAGGGCTCGGCGCACTGGAATTCGTCCTCTACGGCGACGGAGCCGGTCAATTGGTCGGCAGGGACGACGCCTATCGCTGCGCCTACGGTGCGGCCATTGCCGGCAATGTCGAGACGATTGCCGGCGAGGTTGGCGATACCTGGAACGAGCCCAACGGCTTTGCCGCGCTCTGGGCCAATCCGGGTCCGCAGAACGCGCTCTACCACGACGGAACTGAAGCGGTGACCGAACTGGTCGGCGTCTTCATCAACGAGCTGGAAATGGTCCGCGACGTACGCCTGAAAGGCTTCCTGGGCGCCAAGCCGGAGGCCGACAAACCGAAACAGGCGATCTATTGGCGCTCGCAAAACACCGCCCGCTCGCTGACCGGGAATCTGGCGGGCATGGACACGCTGTTCCAGGCCTCGCAGCTTGGCGACGCGCTGCCGGCCGATGCGCGCTGGATGGCAGAATCGGTCCACATCCAGCTCACCAACGGGATCGAGGCGGCCAAGGCGATCAGGGGACCGATCGACAAGGCACTTGCCGATCCGGCGCTGCGCCAGAAGCTCGACTATTTCTCGCTGGTGACATCCAGCCTGACGACCCTGATCGGCACCAGGCTGACCGCCGAATTCGGCCTGACCGCCGGGTTCTCGTCATTGGATGGCGACTGATCATGAGGACGCCGCTGATCGATCGGCGCGATTTCCTGAGGGCCGCAGGCGCTGGTTTCGTAGCGGCGATGGCGCCGTCGGCCTGGGCAAAGACACTCGACGCCGACTCGGTCTTCGCCACCGCTTTCGTCAAGCGCGACGGCAGCTATGGCGCGGCCGTCCTGTCCGAGGCCGGCAAGTTGTTGCACACGATCGATCTGCCCGATCGGGGCCACGACGTTACCTTCGACCCGGTGTCCAAGCGTTCGGTGGTGTTTGCCAGGCAGCCGGGCACCTTTGCTGTCGTCTTCGACCATACCGGCCGCGATGAACCGCAGACCGTTGCCAGCGTTGCCGGCCGGCATTTCTTCGGCCACGGCGTGTTCTCGGCCGACGGTACGCTGCTCTACGCCACCGAGAACGATTTCGACAATGCCGCCGGCGTCGTCGGCGTCTATGACGCGCATGCGAAATTCAAGCGCATCGGCGAGTTCCCGACCTACGGCATAGGCCCACACGAGCTTTTGCTGCTTTCCGACGGCAGGACGATTGCTGTGGCTAATGGCGGCATCGAGACGCATCCGGATTATGGCCGCGCCGAGCTCAACATCGCAACGATGCGGCCATCCTACGTGCTGGTCGACCGTCTCACGGGCGATCTCACCGAAAAGCACGAATTGCCGCCGGCGCTGCACCAATTGTCGATCCGCCATATGGATGCCGACCGGTCCGGCACCGTCTGGTTCGGCTGCCAGTACAGGGGGCCGGGCACCGATCGTCCCCCGCTGCTCGGCCGCGCGCCGCCGGGCAAGGACTTGAAATTGCTCGACATGTCGCAGGACGTGCTCTCGGCCTTCAGGAACTATATCGGCTCGGTCGCCGCCAACCCTGCCGCCGGCACTATCGCCGTGTCTTCGCCTGAGGGCAATTCGCTCGCCGTGATCGACACGGCCAGCGGCCGCATCGTCGCCACCAAGGCGCTGGTCGAGGTTTGCGGCGTTGCAGCCGATGGGGAAAGCTTCATGGCGACGACCGGCGCCGGCGAAATCATCGAAGCCGGTGGTGCGACCCGTTCCGAGCCGGACTATGTCTGGGATAATCACGTGCTGCGTATCGAGCAGATCGGCTAGTCCTGGCACCGATTTGTGGCAGTTACGTTCGTCGAAACTTACCGTCTTGAACCTGAGCCGAAGCAAAGTCGCCTGACGATTTATCCATTATGCCCTTGCGGTGATGAGCCCTGGCGGGCAGAGGGAAGCTGTTTTCGAAACTGTCTCAACCGGCCGCTTCATGAATTTACTTGCCATCGACTGTGCCGCCAATCTCTGCGCCGCCTGCGTCTACGACGCGGCGGCTGGGAAGGAACTCGGCCGTTCGGTGATCGATCTTGGCAAGGGCCATGCGGAACATTTGATGGCCGTGATCGAGGGAGCATTGAAGGCGGCTGGAACCGATTATGCCAGCCTCGGCGCCATTGCCGTTTCCACCGGTCCGGGCTCCTTCACCGGTCTGCGCGTCGGCGTCTCGGCGGCGCGCGGCCTTGCGCTGGCGCTGAAAATCCCGGCGATCGGCGTGACGACTCTGGAGGCCCTGGCGGCGCAAGCGAGAGCGGCATTTCCCGGTCGCGCCGTGCTCGCCGCGCTCGATGCAGGGCGCGAGGAAATCCATGCGGCACTCTACGATGAAGCATCCGTTTTGATTTACGGTCCCTCGGTGACCACGCTCTCGCAAGCCGCCGCCATCGCGGTTGACAGCTCCGCGGTTCTCGCCGGTACGGCGGCAACGCAAATTGCCGCCTCGGCCGGGCGCGCCTTCGACGTCGGCGCGACAGCGGCCACCGCCGACATCGCCGTCTATGCCCGGCTGGCCGCCGCCCAACGTGCCGGTAAAAAGGGCAAGGGCGAAAAGCCGAAACCGCTCTATCTGCGCGGCGCCGACGCAAAGCCTCAGGGACTGCGCGGCGCCGACGCAAAGCCTCAGGGAGGCTTTATTCTATCGAGGCAAGACCATGATCCCAAAAAGTGGAAACCGGTTTTGGGAAAAGATCATGGTCCAAACGGAAACAAGTCCTGATGCGCATTCCCTTCCTCCAGTCGCGCCGCAGGGACTATGCGCTCGAGCCGTTGACGGTTGCCGATAGCGCGGCCATGTCGGTGCTGCATCGCGAGGATTTCGCGCGGCCGTGGACCGACGACGAATTCGCCGCGCTGCTCGAGCAGGACACGGTGTTCGGCTATGCCGCGCGCGAGACCGGACAGGGTGCCAAGCCGCCGGTCGGCTTCGTGCTGGCGCGGCTGGCGGCCGGCGAGGGGGAGATCCTGACGGTCGCGGTGGCACGCTCGCATCGGCGCCGGGGGCTCGGCTGGCAATTGATGGATGCGGTGCTGCGTGAACTGCACGCACAGCGCGCCGAGGCGCTTTTCCTGGAGGTCGACGAGACCAATGTCGCCGCGACCGCGCTCTACCGGCGGTTCGGCTTCCGCGAAGTCGGCAAGCGTGCCAACTATTACAAGTCGCCGGAGCACGGCCCGACCGGCGCGCTTGTCATGCGCCGCGATCTTCGTTAGCCAAACGCCGGGGTGGTGCGGATGATCGGAAAAATCAGGATTTTCCTGGCGCTGGGGCTGGTTGTCGTCGGCTCGCTGGTGCTTGTGCCGCTGCAGATCTTGTCGATGCGGACCGGGCTCTGGCGCGAGACCTTCATCCTGAAAATCTGGCACAGGATGATTGTCAGGACGCTGGGGCTGCGCATCCATGTCAAGGGAGCGCTGTCCGGCCAGCGCCCATTGCTGATTGCTGCCAACCACATCTCCTGGACCGACATCATGGTGCTGGGGTCGATGGTCGACGTGACGTTCATCGCCAGGGCCGATATGGCCGGCTGGCCGTTGATCGGCATGCTGTCGAAGCTGCAGCGCACGGTATTCATCGAACGTGAGCGCAAGCGTTCGTCGGGCGACCAGGCCAGCGAGATCGCCGACCGCATGGCCAAGGGCGACGCCATGGTGCTGTTCGCCGAAGGCTCGACCGGCGACGGCAACATGATCCTGCCGTTCAAGAGCACGCTGTTCGGCGCCGCCACAATGGCGATTGCGGAAGGGGCGGCCGAACAGGTCTTCATCCAGCCGGTGGCGATCGTCTATACGCGCCTGCATGGCGTGCCGCTCGGCCGCCGGCATCGGCCGGTTGCCGCCTGGATCGGCGACGAGGAGCTGATGCCGCACCTCAAGGTGCTGATGGCCGAGGGCGCCCTCGACGTCGAGGTGCATTTTGGCGAGGCGATTGCTTTCTCCAAGGGCTCAAGCCGCAAGGAGACGGCAAAGCAGATGGAACGCCAGGTGCGCGAGATGGTGCAGGCGGCGCTCGCCGAACCGCGTCCGAGCCGGTAGGCTGCGCAGGTCCCGGCCAGATTCGTCTGTTTTTTGTCGGGGAAAGGCGCTAGAAGCCGCGAAATGGAATTGAACACGATAGAACGCGACGACATCGGCGCTGCCGCCGAAAACCTGGTCGTTCCGCCTGCCGCGACCAGAAAGGTCTTCGTCAAGACCTATGGCTGCCAGATGAACGTTTACGATTCGCAGCGCATGACCGATGCGCTGGCGGCCGACGGCTATGCCGCGACAGACGCTATCGGCGAGGCCGATCTGGTGCTGCTCAACACCTGCCACATCCGCGAGAAAGCGGCGGAAAAGGTCTATTCCGAACTTGGGCGCATCCGTGAGTTGAAGGCCGAGCGTGCAAAGGCCGGGCGCGAAATGCTGGTCGGCGTCGCCGGCTGCGTGGCGCAGGCCGAGGGTGCCGAGATCATCCGCCGCTCGCCGGCCGTCGACCTGGTCATCGGCCCGCAGACCTACCACCGGCTGCCCGGTGTGCTGGCGAGGGCGCGTGGCGGCGAAAAGATCGTCGAGACCGACTATGCCGTCGAGGACAAGTTCGAGTATCTGCCGCAGCCGAAGCGCGCCGAACTGATCAGGCGCGGCGTGACGGCGTTCTTGACCGTTCAGGAAGGCTGCGACAAGTTCTGCACCTTCTGTGTCGTGCCCTATACGCGCGGCTCGGAAGTCTCGCGGCCGGTCGCACAGATCGTCGCCGAGGCCGAGCGCCTGGCAGATGCCGGCGTGCGCGAGGTGACGCTGCTCGGCCAGAACGTCAATGCCTGGCATGGAAGAGGCGAAAACGGCGAGGAATGGGGCCTTGGCCGGCTGCTGTTCAGGCTGGCCGAGATTCCAGGCCTGGCGCGGCTGCGCTACACAACCAGTCATCCGCGCGACATGGACGATGAATTGATCGCCGCCCATCGTGATTTGCCGACGCTGATGCCCTATCTACATTTACCGGTGCAGTCCGGCTCCGACCACATACTCAAGGCGATGAACCGCAGGCATATGGCCAAAGACTATCTGACGTTGATCGACCGCATCCGTGCCGCACGGAACGATATTGCACTGTCGGGCGATTTTATTGTCGGCTTTCCCGGCGAGACGGAAGACGATTTCGAGGCGACCATGCAGTTGGTCGAAGACGTCAACTATGCCTCGGCCTTTTCGTTCAAATATTCGCCGCGCCCCGGCACGCCGGGCGCCGAGATGAGCGATCACGTGCCGGAGGCCGTCAAGGACGAGCGCCTGCAGCGGCTGCAGGCGCTGCTGCTGAAACAGCAGCAGGATTTCGGCACCAGCCTGATCGGCAGGACCATCGACACGCTGATCGAAAAGCCGGGCCGCCAGGCCGGCCAGAAGGTTGGCCGCTCGCCGTGGCTGCAGCCGGTTATTGTTGATGAAAAGGCCGGCGAAATCGGTGACATTATCCAGGTACGAATCACGAAGACGGGCTACAACAGCCTGTTCGCCGAATTGGCCTGAAGGTCTCGGCAGATGAGGAGAGACGGTTGAGCGCTGCTGAAGTGAAGAACCTGCCCCAGAACCTACCCTCGGGGGCCTCGGATATCGCGCACATCGTACTGACTTTCGACAACAACAAGCTTGCCAGCGCCCTTTACGGCCAGTTCGACGAGAATCTGGCCCGACTCGAGCAGAAGCTCGGCGTCGATATTCGCTCGCGCGGCAATCAATTGACCATCAAGGGCTCTTCCTCGGCCGCCGAGCAGGCACGCCGCGCCTTGGACAATCTTTACGGCATTCTGCAGAAAGGCACCGACATCGGCCAGTCCGATGTCGACGGCGCCGTGCGCATGGCGATCGCCAGCGACGACCAGCTGACGCTGCCGACGCTGGAGCGCAAGGGCAAGGTGTCCGCCGCCCAGATATCGACGCGCAAGAAGACGATCTATGCCCGCTCGCTCAACCAAGACGCCTACATGCGCGCGCTGGAGCGGTCGGAACTCGTCTTCGGCATCGGCCCGGCCGGCACCGGAAAGACCTATCTGGCGGTGGCGCATGCGGCAATGCTGCTCGAACGCGGCATGGTCGAACGCATCGTGCTGTCGCGCCCCGCGGTCGAGGCCGGTGAACGGCTTGGCTTTCTGCCGGGTGATATGAAGGAGAAGGTCGATCCCTATCTGCGGCCGCTCTATGACGCGCTCTACGACATGATGCCGGCCGACAAGGTCGAGCGGGCGATTGCCGCTGAGGTCATCGAGATCGCGCCGCTGGCGTTCATGCGCGGCCGTACGCTGGCGCACGCTGCCGTCATACTCGACGAGGCGCAGAACACCACGCCGATGCAGATGAAGATGTTCCTGACCCGGCTCGGCGAGAACTCGCGCATGATCGTCACCGGTGATCCGACCCAGATCGATCTGCCGCCAAACACCAAGTCCGGCCTGGTCGAGGCGCTGAGAATCCTCGACGGCGTCACCGGCATGGTGACGGTCCGCTTCAACGAAGGCGACGTCGTCAGGCATCCGCTGGTCGCCGAGATCGTCAAGGCCTATGACCGCGACGGCAAGCTAGCCAGGGGCCTGGGTGTCGAAAGCTGATATGATTATGCGGCCGCATGGCTGAGGAGCAAAAGGCGGGGGGGCCGCTTCCCGTCGAGATCGATATCGCGATCGAGGCGGGCGACTGGCCCGACGAGACGACGCTGACGCGGCTGGTCGACCACGCCGTCTCGGCCGCCTTTGCCGAAACCGGTGCCGACGGGCGTTCCGAGCTCAGCATCGTCTTTTCCGACGATGCCCGTATCCGCACGCTCAATGCCGGCTGGCGCGGCAAGGACAAGCCGACCAACGTCCTGTCTTTTCCCGCTTTTCCGTTTGCCAGGGGCGGGCCTCTGCCGCCGATGCTCGGCGACATCGTGCTGGCCGCCGAGACTGTCGCGCGCGAGGCGGCACTGGAAGACAAGCCCATCGAGGACCATATCTCCCATCTCGTCATCCATGGCCTGCTGCATTTGCTGGGCTATGATCACGAAACCGATGCCGAAGCGGAACTGATGGAAGCGACAGAGCGCGCAGCACTTGCGAGGCTTGCCATTCCCGATCCCTACACGTAATTACAAAAGACCAATTGACCGGACGATGATGAACGACAAACCAGAGACTGCCGCCCGCTCCGACGCCGGCAGTGTGATCAAGCCTTCCGAAACGACGGAAGAGGGCTCGAGTCCGAGTACCACGACCGGCAGCTTCGCCAGCGAGGCATCGCCTGCCGGTCCTTCCCTGTTCGATCGCGTGCTCGGGCTTTTCAGGCACCGCAACGGCACCAGCCTGCGCGAGGAGATTGCCGGTGCGCTTGCCGAAACGGCGAGCGATGCAGAATCCTTCTCGCCCGGCGAACGCGCCATGCTTAACAACATCCTGCGCCTGCGCGAAGTGCGCGTCGAGGACGTCATGGTGCCGCGCGCCGACATCGAGGCGGTCGAGATCACCACGAAGCTGGGTGATCTTCTGGGGCTGTTCGAGCAGTCCGGCCATTCCCGCATGCCGGTCTATTCGGAGACGCTCGACGATCCGCGCGGCATGGTTCATATCCGCGACGTGCTGGCGCACATCACCAAGGTCGCCCGCGTCAGAAAGGGCAGGACGACCAGGAAAACTCCGGTCGCGACGGTTCTCGATCTCGCCCAGGTCGATCTGACGCGCACCATCGGCGATCTCAACCTGATCCGACCGGTGCTGTTCGTGCCGCCGTCGATGCTCGCCTCCGACCTGATGGGGCGGATGCAGACGACGCGGACCCAGATGGCTTTGGTCATCGACGAATATGGCGGTACTGACGGTCTCGTCTCGCTCGAGGACATCGTCGAGATGGTGGTCGGCGACATCGAGGACGAGCATGACGAGGACGAGCCGATGATCACCCAGGCCGGTGAAGGCGTCTTCATCGTCGACGGCAAGGCCGAGATCGACGATGTCGCCAAGATGATCGGCGAGGATTTCGCCGCCGGCGAGCACGGCGAATATGTCGACACGATCGGCGGCATGATCTTCAACACGCTTGGCCGGGTGCCGGCGCGCGGCGAAGTGGTGCAGGCCATACCCGGCTTCGAGTTCCATGTGCTCGACGCCGATCCGCGCCGCGTCAAGCGCGTGCGCATCGTCGAGACCCTGAAGGGCGAGCGCCGCCGCCGCGCCGTCCGCACCGAGCAGGCTTGAAGGACGCGGCTTGCCCGATGCCGGTTGAGGACCCGTTCAAGCACTCAACCTTGGGCTCGGGTGTCTTCTACCAGAATCCGCGGGCCGCATTGACATGGCTTGAAAAGGCTTTCGGCTTCGAGCCGAGCATGGTGGTCAGCGATGCTAATGGCAGGCTCGTCCATTCCGAGATGCGGTTCGGCGACGACTATATCATCGTCGATTCCGAATGGGCCGACCATATAGCCAGCCCGGCTTCAGTTGCAGGCAAGAACACGCAGTCGGTCTATGTACGCCTGAAGGACGGGATAGATGCCCACTGCGATCGTGCAAGGGCGGCGGGAGCCGAGATCGTCGAGGAGCCTGCCGACCAGCTCTACGGTGAACGGCAGTACAGGGCGCGCGATCCTGAAGGCCATGTCTGGACCTTTTCCCAGACTGTCCGCTCCGTCCCGCGCGAAGAGGCTGAGCGGCTGGGCGGGCTGAAGATACAAGGCTGGCATCGATAGCTATGAGCGGACTAGGTCGCCCGGTTTGGAGCCAAGCCCGCAGCCTGATAAATCTTGCTTCCTGATTCGCACGACTCGGAAGCATAGATGGAGCGCCAGGCCGGCCGGATAATTCTGCTTTGGGGCTGGCGGCGCGCGCTGGTGGCGTTTCTTGCCGGCGCGCTGGCGGTTCTTGCCCAGGCGCCGTACGATTTCTTCGCCGTCTGTTTCGTTTCGTTTCCCCTGCTGGTGTGGCTACTCGACGGCGCGACCGGCGAAGCCTCGGACGGTTTTCTGCGACGCTTGCTGCCGGCTTTCGCCATCGGCTGGTGGTTCGGTTTCGGCTACTTTCTTGCCGGTCTCTGGTGGGTCGGCTCGGCGCTTCTGGTCGAGGCCGACAGCTTCGCCTGGGCCTTGCCGTTCGCGGTGGTCGGCATCCCCCTCGCGCTCGCCTTCTTCTATGGCTTCGCCGCCGTGGTCGCCCGGCTGTTGTGGAGCAATGACATCGGCCGCATCGCGGCACTTGCCTTCGGCTTTGCCTTGGCGGAATGGCTGCGCGGCTTCCTGTTCACCGGCTTTCCCTGGAATGCCGTCGGCTATGCGGCGATGCCGGTGCCTTTGCTGATGCAGAGCGTATCGGTGACCGGCATGGTCGGCATGAACGCGCTTGCGGTCTTCGTCTTTGCGCTGCCGGCGCTGCTTGCGGCGCGCCGGCATCTCCGCCTCGGCGCGGCATTGCTTGTCGTTCTCGTCGCCGCCCATGCCGGCTTCGGCTATATCCGGCTCGCCGCCCCCGAAAAGCCGGCCGCCCGCAGCCTTGACGTCCGTATAGTGCAGCCTGCCGTCGACCTTACGGAAAAATGGGATACCTCGGTGCGTGACCGCATCTTCGCCACCATGATGGGGCTTTCGGCCAAGGCGCCGGAACCCGGCCATGACAGGCCGCAATTGATCCTGTGGCCGGAGACGTCCGTGCCGTTTCTATTCACCGAACGTCCGGATGCCCTGCCTGCGATCGGAGAGATGCTTGGCGATGGCCAGATGCTGGTCGCCGGCGTCGTTCGCGAGGAAGGCGGCTCGGCGGCCGGCAGCCGTTACTACAACTCTGTGGTGGCGATCGACGAAAGGGGCGAAATCGTCGATGCCGTCGACAAGGTCCACCTGGTACCCTTCGGCGAATACCTGCCTTTCGCCGATCTGCTCGGCCGCTTCGGGCTTGAGCAGCTTGTTGCCGGTCCAATGACCTTCGCGGCGGGCAATGAGCGGCATCCGATCGCGCTGCCCGGCGGTATCCGGGCGCTGCCGTTTATTTGCTATGAGGTCATCTTTCCCGATCTGGTCGCAGTTGACGCAACGTCAGCCGAGCTTATTGTGAACGTCACCAATGACGCCTGGTTCGGCGACACGCCGGGGCCGTACCAGCACTTCAGGCAGGCGCAGATCCGGGCGGTGGAGAATGGGGTGCCCCTGTTGCGCGCGGCTAATAACGGCATTTCGGCCGTTGTCGACCCGCGCGGTCGCATCGTTGACGCGCTGGCAATCGATGCACGCGGCGCGATCGATGTGCGTGTGCCGATCTCCAACACAGCCATCGTTTCCTCCGGCCAACGACGCATTAACGGAATGCTGATCATGTTTTTGCTTGCCGTTGCGGCATGCATTTTGAACGTAAGGCAAAGGCTACGGGCGAATTGACAGCCGACACATTAGAAACTCATACTGTAAGCGCCTGAAAATTTTCGAAGTCGATAAGGTCGTTCTGTTGGGGCACGGGCCGCGGCGTCGTTTGGGCAGCAAAATAGAAAAAGCCGGAAAAATTCGGCGAGGAAAAAATGACAGAAGAAAACAAGAAAAAGCCGAATCCGATCGACATCCACGTCGGAAGCCGCATCCGGCTTCGCCGCAATATGCTGGGAATGAGCCAGGAAAAACTGGGTGAAAACCTCGGCATAACGTTCCAGCAGATCCAAAAGTACGAAAAGGGCACCAATCGCGTCGGCGCCAGCCGTTTGCAGGCAATCGCCTCCATACTCGGCGTCCCCGTCGCCTTCTTTTTCGAGGATGCGCCCGGTCAGGAGCCCGTGGGCAACCGTGGATTTGCCGAGGATGCTTCGATGACCTCCGCCGTCGAATTCTGCGGCAGCCCGGAAGGCCTCCAGCTGAATCGCGCCTTCGTCAAGATCGCTGACGTGAAAGTGCGCCGCAAGATCATCGAGCTGGTGAAGTCGCTTTCCACCGACGAAGTCGATTGACTGGCCCCTGAAGAGTTCAACAAGGAAGGGGTCGTCGTAGCTGGGCATGCAATTTCTCGCGGCTGCGCGCATTGAGGGATGTTCATTCCGCAGATGCGCTAAAGCGCAGATCGATTTCGCTCGACACGCTTCCTCGAAGCCGGTTTCCTCAGTCTGTTGGTGCCAGGGCTGATCGCAGTGCGCGCTGCGGCCGTCTCGGGATGCAAAGATAATAACGTCAAAATTCATGCCGGAACGGCTGCATGGCTTGACGAGCGACGCCCGGCACCGTTAACAACTGGCGCGCCAAAATCGGCGGCCTGCCGATATTTTTTTCAAGAGGGGACACCCGTGACGCGGCACAATTACTTCTTCACCTCGGAATCCGTTGCCGAGGGCCATCCCGACAAGGTCTGCGACCGCATCTCCGACGAGATTGTCGATCTCGTCTATCGCGAAGCCAGAAAGACCGGCATGGACCCGTGGAAGGTCCGCGTTGCCTGCGAGACGCTTGCGACGACCAATCGCGTTGTCATCGCCGGCGAGGTGCGCGTCCCCGAGACGCTGCTCAAGAAGGACAAGGAGGGCAACGTCCTGAAGGATGCGGCCGGCCATCCGATTGTCAACCCGGCCAAGTTCAAGTCGGTCGCTCGCAAGGCGATCCGCGAAATCGGCTACGAGCAGGCCGGCTTCCACTGGAAGACAGCCAAGATCGAGGTCCTGCTGCACGGCCAGTCGCCGGATATCGGCCAAGGCGTCGACAACGCCTCCGACCGGCAAGGCGAGGAGGGAGCCGGCGACCAGGGGATCATGTTTGGCTATGCCTGCCGCGAAACCCCGGACCTGATGCCGGCGCCGATCTATTACAGCCACAAGATCCTCGAATTGCTGGCGGCTGCGCGCCATGAAGGCAGCGGTGATGCCGGCAGGCTCGGGCCGGATGCCAAGAGCCAGGTCACCGTCCGCTATGTCGACGGCAAAGCGGCGGAAGTGACGCAGATCGTGCTGTCGACCCAGCATCTCGATGAGACGTGGGATTCGAAGAAGGTGCGCAACGTCGTCGAGCCCTATATTCGCGAAGCACTGGGCGACCTGAAGATTGCCGACAATTGCAACTGGTACATCAATCCGACCGGCAAGTTCGTCATCGGCGGGCCTGATGGCGACGCCGGCCTGACCGGCCGCAAGATCATCGTCGACACTTATGGTGGAGCTGCGCCTCATGGCGGCGGCGCTTTTTCTGGCAAGGACACCACCAAGGTCGACCGCTCGGCGGCCTATGCGGCGCGTTATCTCGCCAAGAACGTGGTTGCCGCAAAGCTCGCCGATCGCTGCACCATCCAGCTTTCCTATGCGATCGGTGTCGCCCAGCCGCTGTCGATCTACGTCGACCTGCACGGCACCGGCAAGGTCGACGAGGCAAAACTCGAGCGTGCCCTGCGCGCCGTGATGGACCTGTCGCCGTCCGGCATCCGCCGCCACCTCGATCTCAACAAGCCGATCTATGCCAAGACGTCGTCCTACGGCCATTTTGGCCGCAAGGCCGGCCGCGACGGATCCTTCTCCTGGGAGAAGACCGATCTCGCCAAGGCGCTCAAGGACGCTCTCGCCGAACCGGTCGCCGAAGCAGTCGCCGCCTAACCGCGGCGCCTATGGATCCGAAGGACCGGCCAAGCCGTGCGACCGAGGCCTTTTTCGGTCGCCGGCGCGGCAAGGCCATTCGACCACAACAGGCAGCGGCGCTGGAGAGCGGCTTCGCCGCCTACAGGCTCGATCTGACGGTTGAACCGCCGGCCGACTTGCGGAGCCTTTTCGAAGCCGAAGTTTCGGCTGTCCAGCTCGAAATCGGTTTTGGCGGCGGCGAACATCTTCTGCACCGTGCTACGGCCAGCCAGGCGACCGGCTTTATCGGCGTCGAGCCTTTCGTCAACGGCATGGCCAAGATGATGATGGCGGTCCGAGAGCGGCCGCTTGCCAATCTGCGCGTCTACGACGACGACGCCACACGTCTGCTGGACTGGCTGCCGCAGGCTTCGCTTGACGGCATTGACCTTCTCTATCCGGATCCGTGGCCGAAGAAGAAGCACTGGAAGCGGCGCTTCGTCAGCCCGGTCAATCTCAACCGCTTCGCGCGCGTCCTGAAGCACGGCGGAAAGTTCCACTTTGCGTCCGATATCGATAGCTATGTGAACTGGACGCTCCTGCATTGCCGGGCGCACGACGCCTTCACGTGGCAGGCAAGCGAAGCAGCCGACTGGCACCGGCCCTATGATGGCTGGCCGGGGACGCGCTATGAGGCCAAGGCCATTCGCGAAGGCCGACGGCCCGCCTATCTCACCTTCGTGCGGAAATAAGCGGGAAATTAGAGCTGAGCACAAGGCGAGCGGGCCGAAGGCTCTCGGCGCTCACTTGGCTCAGAAGCGACGGATCTTGTCGAAGGCTGCCGGCTCCATGCCGAGATTGCGCAGATCATGCGCACGCGGCTTGCGACCGCTTTCCACAGCCCGCGACGCGGCTACGGCGCTGCCGAACACGCTAAAGACATCGCCTATGGCTGAAAAAAGTCCACGATTGTTCATGATGGTACCCTTTTGAGCGCAGTGAGCGCTCCAATTGTGCAATGCAACATAGATAGTCGTGCGTGGCCGGTGCTCAAAGGGGGATCACTGCATGGGCGCCATGCATTTGGCGCAGCGCTGCGGACTCGGAGCCTTGCCGTCATGCAGGACGGGCTTGAAATGAGGACCACGATCGTCTATATCAGCTTCAAATTCTTGGTCGCTATGACGAAGAGTGGGTCCACCCGGTCCCGCTCTTTTTTATTACCTGCCGACCAACAGAAATCGAGTGACAGGACCGAATGACAGTGACGGCAAGCGAAGGCGACGACCGCATCATCCGCGAAAGCGGCATCGATGCGCGCATCGCGCTGATCGTTCAGCCGGTACTGCGCGCCATTGGTTTCCGCTTGGTACGTGTGCACCTGTCGGGCCAGAACGGGCTGACGCTGCAGATCATGGCCGAGCGCGAGGACGGCACCATGACGGTCGAGGATTGTGAAGAGGTCAGCCGCGCGGTGTCGCCGGCGCTCGATGTCGATGATCCGATCGAGAAGGCTTATCATCTCGAAGTGTCGTCGCCGGGCATCGACCGGCCGCTGGTCCGCAAATCGGACTTTGCAGCCTGGACCGGCCATCTGGTGAAGATGGAAACGTCGGTTCTCGTCGCCGACCGTAAGCGCTTCAAGGGCAAGATCGCCGAAAGCGACGCGGACGGTGTGCTGATCGAGCGTGACAAGGCCGCTTACGGCGAGGAGCCGACGGTACGTGTTCCCTACGATGCGATTGCCGAAGCGCGGCTGATTCTGACCGACGACCTTATCCGCGATGCGCTGTCGAAGGACAATCGGGCGCGCAAGGAAGCCAGGAAACGCCGCGGCGAACCCGAAGACGCACCAGAGGGTGCGGAAGACGAAACCGAACAGGAAATGTGATTGGGCTGCCGGCCGTAAAGGTCGGCAACAAGCTCGGGAGAAAGAAGATGGTTGTAAGCGCCAACAGGCTTGAACTGCTGCAGATCGCCGATGCGGTCGCGCGTGAAAAGTCGATCGACAAGTCGATCGTCATCGCCGCCATGGCCGATGCGATCCAGAAGGCCGCGCGCTCGCGCTACGGCCAGGAAACCAATATCCGCGCCGACATCAATGCCAACACCGGCGAGATGAAGCTGCAGCGGCTGATGGAAGTGGTCGAGAAGGTCGATGACTACGCGACGCAGATTGCCATTTCCTCGGCGCGCGAGCGCAATCCGGACGCCCAGCTCGGCGATTTCATTGCCGAACAGCTACCGCCGATGGATTTTGGCCGCATCGCCGCCCAGTCCGCCAAGCAGGTCATCGTGCAGAAGGTGCGCGAGGCCGAGCGCGACCGGCAATATGACGAATACAAGGACCGTATCGGCGAGATCGTCAACGGTACCGTCAAGCGCGTCGAATACGGCAACGTCATCGTCGATCTCGGCCGCGGCGAAGCGATCATCCGCCGCGACGAGCTGATTCCGCGCGAAAACTACAAGTATGGCGATCGCGTCCGTGCCTATGTCTATGACGTGCGCCGCGAACAGCGCGGCCCGCAGATCTTCCTGTCGCGCACCCATCCGCAGTTCATGGCGAAGCTGTTCACCATGGAAGTGCCGGAAATCTACGACGGCATCATCGAGATCAAGTCAGTCGCCCGCGATCCGGGTTCGCGCGCCAAGATCGCTGTCATCTCGCGCGACAGCTCCATCGATCCGGTCGGTGCCTGCGTCGGTATGCGCGGCAGCCGCGTCCAGGCGGTCGTCGGTGAATTGCAGGGCGAGAAGATCGACATCATTCCATGGTCGCCTTCGGCGGCGTCCTTCATTGTCAATGCATTGCAGCCGGCGGAAGTCGCCAAGGTCGTGCTCGACGAGGATGCCGAGCGCATCGAGGTCGTCGTTCCCGACGATCAGCTGTCGCTGGCCATCGGCCGCCGCGGCCAGAACGTCCGTCTTGCCTCGCAGCTCACCGGCTGGGATATCGACATCCTGACCGAGCAGGAAGAGAGCGAACGCCGCCAGAAGGAATTCGTCGAACGGTCGTCGCTGTTCATGGAAGCCCTCGACGTCGACGAGATGGTCGGCCAGGTGCTCGCTTCCGAAGGCTTCACCAGCGTCGAGGAGGTCGCGTATGTCGACTCCGGCGAAATCGCGTCGATCGACGGCTTCGACGAGGACACGGCTTCGGAAATCCAGACCCGCGCCCGCGAATATCTGGAGAAGATCGAAGCCGAGCATGACGAGAAGCGCAAGGCGCTCGGCGTCAAGGACGAGCTGCGCGAGATTCCCGGCATCACCACCGCCATGATGGTGACGCTCGGCGAGGACGGCGTGAAGACGATCGAGGATTTCGCCGGCTACGCCGCCGACGACCTGACCGGTTGGAAGGAACGCAAGGACGGCGAGACGAAGGTATTCCCGGGTGTGCTCGCCAACCACGGCGTATCACGCGCCGATGCCGAGCAGATGGTCCTGGCCGCTCGCCTGAAGGCTGGCTGGATCACCGAAGACGAGCTTGCCGCCGAGGGCGTGCCGGCTGACGAAACCGTCGGTGCGTGAGGTGAAACCGCATCGCACCGAACCCGCCCTTGGACGAGATGAACGATCGCACCTGCATCGTCACCCGCAGGCAAGCCGAACCGGATGAACTGATCCGTTTCGTCGTCGGCCCGGATTCGGCCGTCGTTCCGGACATCAAGAGAAACCTGCCCGGCCGCGGTTGCTGGGTGACGGCCGACCGCCTACATATAGAAAAGGCAGCGGCCAAAAACCTGTTTGCCCGTGCTTTTAAGGCGCAGGTGAGCGTGCCGGCCGATTTTGGCGGCATGGTCGACGCGCTGCTTTCCAGGTCCGCTCTGGGCATGCTTGGCCTGGCCCGCAAGGCGGGCGCCATAGCGCTCGGAGCGACCAAGGTCGAGAGCGCCGTGCGCGGCGGACTTGCACTTTTCGTGCTCCACGCGACCGAGGCTTCCGACGATGGCGTCCGCAAGATAAGCCAGGCGCGACGGGCAACCGTCCACGTCGGCGGGCCTGCGATCCGCGCCTACAAACTTTTCTCCGAGGCCGAGTTGAGCTTGGCATTGGGGGGTACAAATGTGATACATGCTGCCGTTCTCGCGGGAGACGCGGGCAGGGCGGTCCAGAAGCGCATGGTTGCGCTCGACCGATATCGGGGCGGTTCCCCGGACGATCTGGCAATGCTTGCGGCCGTTGCTGACGAAGATGATGCCGCAGAGGATATGGAATGAGCGATACGAAATCGGGCGACGACAAGACGCTGAGTGTTACGCCGAAGAAGACCTTGACGCTGAAGCGCCCCGGTATGGAACAGGGCACGGTGCGCCAGAACTTCTCACACGGCCGCACCAAGTCGGTGGTCGTCGAGACCAAGAAGCGCAAGTTCTCGCTGCCCGGCGACAAGCCGGAGCCGGCGGCAGCGCCTGTGTCCGTCTTCACGCCGAAGCCGGTCGCGGCAGCGCCCGCCGTGCAGGAAGCTCCCAAGGCGCCTCCCCCTCCGCCGCCGGTCGAACGCGGCGGCATGGTGCTGAACGAGTTGTCGCGCCAGGAAATGGAAGCACGCCGCCGGGCTCTCGAGGGCTCGAAGGTCCGCGATGTCGAGGATCGCCAGCGCGCCATCGAGGAAGCCAAGCGCCGCAGCGAGGACGAAGAGCGCCGCCGCCGCGAGCGCGAGGAATCGGCTCGCCGTCAGGCCGAGGAAGAGGCACGGCTGCAAGCCGAGGCCGAATCCCGCCGCCGTGCCGAGGAAGAGGCGCGCCGCCGTGCGCCGCTCGCCGCCGAACTGGCAACAGTCGATGACGAGGAAGAGGTCAAACCGAAGCGGACCGGTGCCGGCGCACCAGTGCGGCGTCTGGTCACGCCGGAAGTGGCGCGTCCGGCCAAACCGACCAAGGGCGAGGAAGACCGCCGCCGCGGCAAGCTGACGCTGAATTCGGCGCTTTCCGACGAGGATGCGCGCGCCCGCTCGCTCTCGTCGATGCGCCGCCGTCAGGAGAAATTCAAGCGCGCGTTGCATAACGAGCCACGCGAGAAAGTCATGCGTGAAGTGATCCTGCCCGAAACCATCACCATCCAGGAGCTGGCGCAGCGCATGTCCGAGCGCGCTGTCGACGTGGTCAAGTTCTTCATGAAGCAGGGCCAGATCCTGAAGCCTGGTGACGTCATCGACGCCGACACGGCCGAACTCGTCGCCACCGAATTTGGCCACACGGTCCGCCGCGTCGCCGAGTCCGACATCGAAGAGGGCTTGTTCAACATCGCCGATCGTCCCGAGGACCTGCAGCCGCGTCCGCCGGTGGTAACGATCATGGGCCATGTCGATCACGGCAAGACCTCGTTGCTCGATGCCATCCGCAATGCCAACGTCGTCTCCGGCGAGGCCGGCGGCATTACCCAGCATATCGGCGCCTATCAGGTCGAGAAGAACGGTCACAAGGTTACCTTCATCGACACGCCCGGCCACGCCGCCTTCACGGCGATGCGTGCCCGCGGTGCCCAGGCGACCGATATCGCCATCCTCGTGGTGGCAGCTGACGACAGCGTCATGCCGCAGACGATCGAATCGATCAATCACGCCAAGGCGGCCGGCGTTCCGATCATTGTAGCGATCAACAAGATCGACAAGCATGACGCCGACCCGCAGAAGGTGCGTTCGGAACTGCTGCGCCACGAGGTGTTCGTCGAATCCATGGGCGGCGAGGTGCTGGATGTCGAGGTGTCGGCGACCAAGGGCATCAATCTCGACAAGTTGCTCGAAGCGATCCTGCTGCAGGCCGAAATCCTCGACCTGAAGGCCAATCCGGATCGCACCGCCGAAGGCGTGGTCATCGAAGCCCAGCTCGACAAGGGCCGCGGCCCAGTCGCTACCGTGCTGGTGCAGACCGGCACGTTGATGCCGGGCGACATTCTCGTCGCCGGCAACGAATGGGGCCGGGTACGCGCGATCGTCAATGATCGCGGCGAGCAGGTCAAGGAAGCGCCGCCGGCAATGCCGGTGGAAGTCCTCGGTCTGCAAGGTACGCCGCTGGCCGGCGACCGCTTCGCCGTTGTCAACAACGAAGCCCGCGCCCGCGAGATCACCGAATATCGCCAGCGTCTGGCGCGTGAGAAGGCGGTGGCCAGGCATGCCGGCCAGCGCGGCTCGCTTGAACAGATGATGTCGCAGTTGCAGACCAGCGGATTGAAGGAATTCCCGCTGGTCATCAAGGGCGACGTGCAGGGCTCGATCGAGGCGATCAACGCCGCGCTGGACAATCTCGGCACCGACGAGGTGCGCGCCCGCATCGTCCATGCGGGGGCTGGCGGCATTACCGAAAGCGACGTGTCGCTGGCGGAAACTTCGGGGGCTGCGATCATCGGCTTCAACGTTCGCGCCAATGCGCAGGCCCGCGCAGCCGCGGCTGCGGCAGGCATCGAGATCCGCTACTATTCGATCATCTACAATCTGGTCGATGATGTGAAAGCGGCGCTCTCCGGCCTGCTCTCGCCGGAGCGTCGCGAGACCTTCATCGGCAATGCCGAGATCCTCGAGATCTTCGACATCACCAAGGTCGGCAAGATCGCCGGCTGCCGTGTCACCGAAGGCAAGGTCGAGCGTGGTGCGGGCGTGCGCCTGATCCGCGACAACGTCGTCATCCACGAAGGCACGCTGAAGACCCTGAAGCGCTTCAAGGACGAGGTTTCGGAAGTTCCGGGCGGCCAGGAATGCGGCATGGCCTTCCAGAACTACGAGGACATGCGCGTCGGTGACGTCATCGAGTGCTTCCGCGTCGAGATGGTGACCAGGACACTATAAAGCGCTTGGCACCGATATGGGCCAGGACGTTCCAAATTTGGAAGGTATGTTCCCTCTATGGGAGTATACCTTCCAGACAAATGATACGCAGCTTAAACGTGCTGCGCGTTCGTTTTCCGATCTGAGGTATGGTCGATCCAGGCGTTGGATTCTTACAGGGCTTGCTTGGCTGATTTTGATAGCCGCAATTCTTTTGATTATCTGGACATCTGCGTTGGCCGTCGCTCTGCTGGAGTACCTTGCAAAGGGCGTGGTTTCCAGTGAGACAATTTACGTTCTGGCCCCAATTGCTATGGGGACAATATATATAATAATAGCTCGTAGTTTTTTGGTTCCTTTAAAAAGGAAGGCACATAATAAGAAGCTTGGCAATATCGCTGAATCGGTTAAGATTTTCGACGGGTATATTATCCAGTTTTTGGACGAGAGCTCGATAAAGAATCGAAAGATAGAACGGATGCATCTCAGCAACGATTATTTATTCTTCGTTATTGACGACGGCACCCGTTTCGTTTTTGTCCCGAGAGATGTCGTTACCGCCGATGCGCTTGCGAAAATAAAAATCTGGGTAGCTGACGCTCGGTCATAGAATGAGGACCAATTAACGCAGGTTCCCAAGGGTAGCCAAGCCAGTTCAACAGCGCTAAGTGGGCGGCTTGAGGCGGTTCGAACCCGCGCGAAGGAAGAATTTTCATGCCTAGACCATCAACGGCTGGCCCATCCCAGCGCATGCTGCGCGTCGGCGAGCAGGTGCGCCATGCGCTGTCCGAGACCTTGCAGCGCGGCGAGATCCTCGATCCGCTGATCGAGAACACGGTGGTTTCGGTCTCGGAAGTGCGCATGTCGCCCGATCTCAAGATCGCCACCGCCTTCGTTTCGCCGCTCGGCGCCAAGGATGCCGGGGCGGTGATCGAGGCGCTCAATAAGCATGCGAAGTTCGTGCGCGGCCGCGTCTCCGGCGCGCTGCGCCAGATGAAGTACATGCCGGAATTCCGCTTCCGGCTCGACACCAGCTACGACAATTTCCAGAAGATAAACGAGTTGCTGCACTCGCCCGAGGTGGCGCGCGATCTCAGCGCCGACGACAAAGACAAAGACGACCGGAAGGACAGCGAATAGTGGCGCGTCGCGGCAAGAAGAAGGGCCGGCCGATCTCGGGCTGGCTGGTACTGGACAAGCCGGTCGGCATGGGCTCGACTGAAGCCGTCTCCAAGATCAAATGGCTGTTCCAGGCGGAAAAGGCCGGCCATGCCGGCACGCTCGACCCGCTGGCGTCCGGCATGCTGCCGATCGCGCTCGGCGAAGCGACCAAGACCGTGCCATACGTCCAGGACGGCGCCAAGGTCTACCGCTTCACGGTTGCCTGGGGCGAGGAGCGTTCGACCGACGACCTCGAAGGCCCGGCGACCAAAAGCTCGGACCGCCGTCCGGCGGAAGCCGACGTACGGGCGCTGCTTTTGAAATATACCGGCGTCATCATGCAGACGCCGCCGCAATTTTCGGCGATCAAGATCGCCGGCGAGCGCGCCTACGACCTTGCCCGCGATGGCGAGACGATCGACATTCCGGCACGCGAGGTCGAGATCGGCCGGCTCGATCTGGTCGAGCACATGGCCGATCGCACCATCTTCGAGGTCGAATGCGGCAAGGGCACCTATGTCCGCTCGCTGGCGCGCGACATGGGCCGCGACCTTGGCTGCTTTGGTCACATCGCCGAGCTGCGGCGGGTCGAGGTCGAGCCGTTCACGCAGGAAGATTTCGTTACCCTGGCCGAGCTGGAAGCCGCCCGCTTCGGCGAGCAGGGCGAGCCGCAAGCAGCAGACGCCCCGATCGACTTCGGTGCCATCGATGCACTTCTGGTCGACACCGCCGCCGCGCTCGAATGCCTGCCGCAGGTCGCGATCAGCGATGATGCGGCAACCAAAATCCGCCTCGGCAATCCGGTCATCATTCGCGGCCGTGACGCGCCGGTAGAAGCGGAGGAGGCCTGCGCCACCGCGCGCGGCAAGCTGGTCGCCATCGGCGCCATCGAGCAAGGCATGTTCAAGCCAAAGCGGGTCTTTGTCGGGTAACAGCTGTCGCCCGGCGCATGATCTCCAAACCGGATTCTATTTTGGGAAAGGATCATGCGCTAAATCAACAGGCCTACGGCGTCGTTTGCCGTCCGAAAGGATGCGCTGCGCTGTAGTGCCGTTCGACGCTGCACTCGAGGGGGCACATGGCAAAGGCTGACACGGTCAACAAACGAGCGGCGCTCAAAACACGGAGGCCGCCGGTCGGGGCCTCGCCCGGCACGCTGATCGCCGACCCGGCGGCACGCCGTTCCGAGCTCAGGCTGACATTGATCTCGCCCGAAAAGTTCAAGACCATCGACAATGCCAGCATCGACGACGTCAACACCCATTGCCACAATTGGCCGGTTATCTGGCTCGATTGCACAGGCCTCGCCAACATCCAGCTGATCGAGGAGATCGGCCGGATCTTCAACCTGCATCCGTTGGCGCTGGAAGATGTCGTCAACACCGGCCAGCGGCCGAAGGTGGATTTCTTCGAGGACCATGCCTTTGTCGTCGTCAGGATGATCGACGATGTCACCGCGCATCGCTACGAACAGATCGCCGTCTTCTTCGGCAGGAACTTCGTCGTCACCTTCCAGGAGCGCGAAGGCGACCCGTTCGATCCCGTGCGCAAGCGGATCGCAAGCTCGGTGCCCAACCGCTTGCGCTCGCGCGGCGCCGACTATCTCGCCTATGCTTTGATCGACGCCATCGTCGACAGCTATTTCCCGCCGATCGAGGCTGCCGGCGAATTGGTCGACAGCATTGAGGACCAGATGCTGAACCAGGCGCACAAGCATCAGATGCGGCAGCTTCACGAATTGCGGCGCGATGCCAATGTGCTGAAGGGCGTGCTTTGGCCGATGCGCGACGCGCTGGCGACCATGATCCGCAACGACGTCTCTTATGTGAAGGCCGAAACCAAGATATTTCTGAACGACACGCTCGATCATTCGCTGCGATTGATCGAACTGGTCGAAACCCAGCGCGACATGCTGACCGGCCTGATCGAGATGCACTTGTCGCTCAGCCAGGCGCGCACCAACGACGTCATCAGCTATCTGACGATCGTCTCGGTGATCTTCATGCCGCTTACCTTTCTCGTCGGCGTATGGGGCATGAATTTCGACCCCGACACCTCGCCCTGGAACATGCCGGAGCTGAAAGCCTATTACGGCTATCCCCTGTCGCTCGTCTTCATGGCGCTTGTTGCGGTCGGGCTCTTTGCGTACTTCAAATGGAAGAAATGGCTCTGACTAGGCGGAAGTGCCCGTTTATGCAGCAAAAAGCCGGCTTGTGAATTAGGCTGGCCTTTTTGTCGGAATTGCACTATATGCGCCGCAGCCTCGCGCTTTGACGCGTTGCTTGCACCGGCCCCTGCTGGACGACATCCCGGCTGAGGGCGTCCCGTTTCCTCAAACAGACAAGGAAAAACACGATGTCGATTACTGCCGAACGCAAGAAGGAATTGATGGGCGAATTCGCTACCGCCAAAGGCGATACCGGGTCTCCGGAAGTCCAGGTGGCCATCCTTTCGGAGCGCATCAAGAACCTGACCGACCATTTCAAGGACCACAAGAAGGATAACCATTCCCGCCGTGGTCTGCTCGCTCTCGTTTCCCAGCGCCGCAGCCTGCTTGATTATCTCAAGCGCAAGGACGACGCGCGCTATCAGACGCTGATCGAGAAGCTCGGTCTGCGCCGTTGACGAATTGACCGGCGGGTTCTTTCGAGAGCCCGCCGGTCGCGCATTGGAGCATCGGGTCATCCAAGGCTCCATGAAGGAAGTAGAGCGCCGCGCATCGGTTTGGATGCGCAAAGGACGCTCTGAAGTTTAGATTTGCGCAGGATATTTTCCGAAAACCTGGTTTTCGGGTTCACGCGCAAGGCCACTCGGATCGATTGGCCAACCCGGTTTCGAAACAGCAGAGGGCCGCTCGAAACCGCCCATGGACGGTCATGGGGCAGGATTGCAGGACGCTCGTGCGGCACCGCGCCGAATAAACCGAGCCTCCCGTTGTCTTGCCCGTGGCTGCCCGAGAAAGGAAGCCAAGGGAAAGGGGCATCCGCGCACGCTGAAACGGCGCGGCCCTTTCCGCATATGAAGGACAAGACATGTTCAATTACCACAAAGTGGAAATCGAATGGGGCGGCCGTCCGCTCATTCTCGAAACCGGCAAGATCGCACGTCAGGCTGATGGCGCGGTGCTGGCCACCTACGGCGAAACCAAGGTTCTCGCCACCGTCGTCTCGATGAAAGAGCCGAAACCCGGCCTCGATTTCTTCCCGCTGACGGTCAACTACCAGGAGAAGACTTACGCGGCCGGCAAGATCCCGGGTGGCTATTTCAAGCGTGAAGGCCGTCCGAGCGAGAAGGAAACGCTGGTTTCCCGCCTGATCGACCGCCCGATCCGGCCGCTCTTCGCCGAAGGCTACAAGAACGACACCCAGATCGTCGTCACCGTCGTCCAGCACGATCTCGAAAATGACCCGGACATCCTGTCGATCGTCGCCACCTCCGCCGCCCTGACCTTGTCCGGCGTGCCGTTCATGGGTCCGGTTGGCGGCGCCCGCGTCGGCTACATCAACGGCGAATACGTGCTCAACCCGCATGTCGACGAGATGCAGGAATCGAAGCTCGACCTAGTCGTCGCCGGCACCGCCGACGCCGTGCTGATGGTCGAGTCCGAAGCCAAGGAACTCGGCGAGGACCTTATGCTCGGCGCCGTCATGTTCGGCCACAGGGGCTTCCAGCCGGTGATCGACGCGATCATCAAGCTGGCTGAAGTCGCGGCCAAGGACCCGCGCGACTTCACCGCGCCGGACTATTCCGCACTTGAAGCCGAGATGCTCAAGATCGTCGAAGGCGAGCTTCGCGACGCCTACAAGATCACCGACAAGCAGAAGCGCTATGCCGCCGTCGACGCCGTCAAGGCGAAGGTCAAGGCCGCGTTCGCGCCGGCAGAAGGCGAAGAGGCCAAATACACGTCCGAACAGATCGGCACCGTGTTCAAGGAGCTCCAGGCCAAGGTCGTGCGCTGGAACATCCTCGACACCGGCTCGCGCATCGACGGCCGCGACCTGAAGACGGTCCGCAAGATCGTCTCGGAAGTCGGCGTCCTGCCGCGCACGCACGGCTCGGCGCTGTTCACTCGCGGCGAGACCCAGGCACTGGTTGTCGCCACGCTCGGCACCGGCGAGGACGAGCAGTATGTCGATTCGTTGACCGGCATGTACAAGGAGAAGTTCCTCCTGCACTACAACTTCCCTCCCTATTCGGTCGGTGAAACCGGCCGCATGGGTTCGCCGGGCCGCCGCGAAATCGGCCATGGCAAGCTCGCCTGGCGCGCCATCCGGCCGATGCTTCCGACCGCCGACCAGTTCCCCTATACGTTGCGCGTCGTTTCGGAGATCACCGAGTCCAACGGCTCGTCGTCAATGGCTACCGTCTGCGGCACCTCGCTGGCTCTGATGGATGCCGGCGTGCCGCTTGCCAAGCCGGTCGCCGGCATTGCGATGGGCCTGATCAAGGAAGGCGAGCGCTTCGCCGTGCTCTCCGACATCCTTGGCGACGAGGACCACCTCGGCGACATGGACTTCAAGGTTGCCGGCACCGCCTACGGCATCACCTCGCTGCAGATGGACATCAAGATCGAGGGCATCACCGAGGAGATCATGAAGATCGCCCTCGACCAGGCCAAGGATGGCCGTCAGCACATTCTCGGCGAAATGGCCCACGCGCTGTCCGGCGCACGTGCCGAGCTCGGCGAGTTCGCGCCGCGCATCGAGGTCATGCACATCCCGACCGACAAGATCCGCGACGTGATCGGCTCGGGCGGCAAGGTCATCCGCGAGATCGTCGAAAAGACCGGCGCCAAGATCAACATCGAGGACGACGGCACCGTCAAGATCGCCTCGGCCAATGCCAAGGAGATCGAGGCGGCGAAGAAGTGGATACACACCATCGTCGCCGAACCGGAAGTCGGTGAAATCTACGAAGGCACGGTCGTCAAGACCGCCGACTTCGGCGCTTTCGTCAATTTCTTCGGTCCGCGTGACGGCCTCGTCCACATCTCGCAACTCGCCAATGATCGTGTCGCCAAGACCTCCGATGTGGTCAAGGAAGGCGACAAGGTCTGGGTCAAGCTGATGGGCTTCGATGAGCGCGGCAAGGTCCGCCTGTCGATGAAGGTCGTCGACCAGGCCACCGGCAAGGAAATCGTGCGCGACAAGAAGAGCGAAGGCGAAGAAAACGCCGCCTAAGCTGATCTAACTATGCAATCGAAGCGGGCGCGCCGGAAGGTCGCGCCCGTTTGCGTTTCAACAACAGCCTTGCAGTTCAAGAGTCGTGAATGTTCGCCGAGCCGCTGAAAACGCTTTTCCATCCGTTCGAGGCCGGTGCTGTTTCCCTGCCACGAAAGGATGAACGCACACTCTTTCTCGGTGCCGAGCCCGGCTTTCGCTTGCCGGAAGGGTCTGATGCCAAGCTTCATCTTGTCCAAGGCTTCAGGCCGCACTTTCGCGCCTTGCAGGCGTCCGGCTTCGCGGTCACGCCGCAGGTCGAAGGCGAGGCTTTCGACGCGGCATTTGTGCTCGCTGGCCGCCATCGCGGCCAAAACGAGTTGCGCGTTGCCGAAGCGGTCGAACGCGCAGCACCAGGCGGGTTGATCGTCGTCGCCGGCAGCAAGGACGATGGAATCGCCAGCCTGCGCAAGCATGTCGGCGCCCTTGTGCCGCTCGAAGGCCACCTGCCGAAGCATCACGGCATTGCCTTCTGGTTTCGCCGGCCGGCCGATACCGTTGCCGCGGCAACGCTTCGCGCCGCCAATCCGGACTTGGTGGTCGAGGACCGCTTCCGCACGGCCCCAGGCATGTTTTCCTTCGACAAGATCGATGCCGGATCGAAGCTGCTGGTCGAAAATCTGCCCAACGATCTGCGTGGCAGCGTTGCGGATTTCTGTGCCGGTTGGGGCTATGTCGCCGCCGAAGTCGCCGCCCGCTCACCCGGCATATCGGCGCTTGACCTTTACGAAGCGGATTTCGAGGCGCTGGAGGCGGCCAAGGCCAATGTCGGCAACACAGGCGTGGAGCCACATTTCTTCTGGATAGATCTTTTGAGCGAACCGGTCGAGCGCCGCTACGACGTGGTCGTCATGAACCCGCCCTTTCACCGCAGCCGGGCGACTGAGCCGGAAATCGGTGCCGGCATGATCCGCGCGGCAGGCAAGGCGCTGAAGCCCGGCGGCCGGCTGTTCATGGTGGCAAACCGTCAGCTTCCCTACGAACCGGTGCTGGCGGCCGCCTTCTCCAGCCATGCGGAGCTCGCCCGCGACGGCATGTTCAAGGTCTTATCGGCGCGACGCTGAAATCCTGCGGGGCAAGCCCGCGATACGTCGCTCGCGCTATTCCCGCCCGCCGTCGGTCTGCTTCAATTCGTCAAGCGTCGGCATGGAAACGATGTGATAGCCGGAATCGACATAGTGGATTTCGCCGGTGACGCCGGAGGACAGGTCGGACAGCAAATAGAGCGCGGAGCCGCCGACTTCGTCGATCGTCACTGTACGGCGTAGCGGCGAGTTGCGCTGCTGGTAGGAGAACATGTGGCGTGCGTCGGAAATCCCGGCGCCCGCAAGCGTCCGTACCGGTCCCGCCGATATGCCGTTCACCCTGATGCCGCGCGGGCCGTAGTCGTTGGCGAGATAGCGGACGCTGGCCTCCAGCCCCGCCTTAGCGACACCCATAACGTTGTAGTTCGGCATGACGCGGACCGAGCCGGCATAGGTCAGCGTGATCATCGAACCGCTATCCTTCATCAATGTGGCGGCGTGACGGGCGATCTCGGTGAAGGAGTAGCAGGAGATCACCATGGTGCGGATGAAGTTGTCGCGGCTCGTGTCGGCGTAGAGGCCTTTCAGCTCGTTCTTGTCGGAAAAGCCGATGGCATGGACGACGAAATCCAGCCCGCCCCACGCCTTCCCCAAAGTCTCGAAAGTCGCGGCGACCGACACGCTGTCCTCGACGTCGCAAGGCACCACCAGGGATGCGCCCAATTTCTCGGCGAGCGGCTTGACCCGGCGCCCGAAGGCCTCGCCCTGATAGGTGAAGGCGAGGTCCGCGCCATGTTCGGACAGTTTGCGGGCGATACCCCAGGCGATCGAATGATCGTTGGCAACACCCATGACAAGCCCGCGCTTGCCCTTCATCAATCCGTCCATGGTCGGCAAATCCTTATGCGGAATAGCGCTGGAAAATCAGCGTTGCGTTGGTGCCACCGAAACCGAACGAATTGGACAAAACGGTGTCGATCCTTGCATCGTCGATGCGCTTGCGCACGATCGGCATGCCCTCGAATTCCGGATCGAGGTTCTCAATGTGGGCGCTCTCGCCGATGAAGCCGCCTTGCATCATCAGGATCGAGTAGATCGATTCCTGCACGCCGGCGGCGCCCAGAGAATGGCCGGTTAGCGATTTGGTCGACGTGATGAAAGGCATCTTCTCGCCGAACACCTCGCGGATGGCGCCCATTTCCTTGGAGTCGCCGACCGGCGTCGAGGTGCCGTGCGTATTGATGTAGTCGACCGGCGAGGACACCGTTGCGAGCGCCTGCTTCATGCAGCGCGCCGCGCCTTCGCCCGACGGCGCCACCATGTCGTAGCCGTCCGATGTCGCGCCATAGCCGACGATCTCGGCATAGATCTTGGCGCCGCGTGCCTTGGCATGCTCAAGCTCTTCAAGAATCAGCACGCCGGCGCCGCCGGCAATGACGAAACCGTCGCGATCGACGTCGTAGGCGCGTGAGGCGACCGATGCCCTGTCGTTGAACTTGGACGACATGGCGCCCATGGCATCGAAGAGATCCGACATCGTCCAGTCGAGATCCTCATGGCCGCCGGCGAAGACGATGTCCTGCTTGCCCCACTGGATCAGCTCGTAGCCATTGCCGATGCAATGCGCAGACGTCGAGCAGGCCGATGAGATCGAATAGTTGACGCCGTGGATCTTGAACCAGGTGGCAAGCGTCGCCGACGCGGTCGACGACATCGCTTTTGGCACTGCGAACGGCCCGATCCGCTTGGGGCTGCCGTTTTTGACCGTGGTCTCGGCCGCCTCGACGATTGCACGGGTCGACGGTCCGCCGGAGCCCATCACGATACCGGTGCGCTCGTTGGTGATGTCGGCCTCGTCGAGGCCGGCGTCTGCGATCGCCTGGTCCATTGCGACATGGTTCCAGGCAGCACCCTGCGACAGGAAGCGCATGGCGCGACGGTCGATCATGCCCGATGGGTCCAGCGTCGGCGCACCCCACACCCGGCAACGGAAGCCATGCTCAGCGAAAGAGTCGGAGAAGCTGATGCCGGATCTGGCATCGTGCAGCGAGGTCTGCACCTCGTTGGCATTGTTGCCTATCGACGACACGATGCCGAGACCTGTGACTACGACCCGTCTCATTCGCAACTCCTTCCAGCGCGGACCCCGAACCTGAAATCAATTTCCGGAATGGAACCATGCGCAAAATTAAAAGTGCTACAGCGTTCATCAGACGTCCAAGACGTCGTACTGTAGGGTCTTCGTTCAGACGGCGGCCGATTGCTTGGACAGACCGACCTTCAGATCCGTTGCCGCGTATATGGGCTCGCCATCTGCCTTCAGCCAGCCATCGGCGATGCCAAGCACAAGCCGACCGCGCATCACTCGCTTGAAGTCGACGCCATACTCCACCTTCTTGACCGAAGGCGTGACCATGCCTTTGAACCTCACCTCACCGGTCGACAGCGCCATCCCCTTGCCGGGTTCACCGAGCCATCCGAGATAGAACCCCGTCAACTGCCACATGGCGTCCAGGCCTAGGCATCCTGGCATGATCGGATTACCGATGAAATGGCAGGCGAAAAACCACAAATCCGGCTTGATATCGAATTCCGCGCGGATGAAACCCTTGTCGAACGCACCGCCGGTCTCGCTGATCTCGGTGATGCGGTCGAACATCAGCATCGGCGGATAGGGCAGCTGCGCATTTCCCGGTCCGAACAGCTCGCCGCGGGCGCAGGCAAGCAATTCCTCGTAACCGTAGCTGGATTTCGAACCCGCCATCAATCTCGTCCCCGTGATCGTCCCGGGCGATAGGCGCCCTTGTCGGTGGTTTCCTAACACAATCTGTTTCAGGCCGGAAACCGGCGCTTGCGCTTAACCTGCCCGTCTGCCCGGGTCAATGCGCGCTATTGATCGCATTCGGTCGACAGAATATATGTCAGGACACGTCCGGTTTCGGCAGATGCTCAATTTCTGCCATTTTGGACCTGTCTGAGGCGGAACTGTGAGCGCGACGGATAGATGGATCTGGGTTGCCGGAAGGATAATGTCGCTGTGGACAAGCGCGTTCGCGAGGCCGGTCTGAGGCCGACACGCCAGCGCATCGCGCTGGCCGATCTGCTTTTCGCCAAGGGCGACCGCCATCTTTCGGCCGAGGAACTGCACGAGGAGGCGCTTGCCGCCGGCGTGCCGGTGTCTCTGGCCACCGTCTACAATGCTCTGCACCAGTTTACCCAGGCCGGTCTTCTCCGCATCCTTGCCGTCGAGGGATCGAAGACTTATTTCGACACCAACACCTCCGATCACCATCATTTCTATATCGAGGGCGAAAACAGGATCTTCGATATCGACAGCGGCCCGGTGACGGTTTCCAACCTGCCGGAACCGCCGGAGGGCATGGAGATCGCCAATGTCGATATCGTGGTGAGACTGCGTCCGAAACGCTGCGACTGACCGGCGCCTTATGAAATTCCTGGATTTGACGCTCCGGCTCAAATGGGTCGCCGTCGCGGTGGCGGCTATTGTCTTCTATGCAATCGCCGGTGTTTCCTGGTGGCTGTTTGCCGTGCTCATTCTGGCGCCCGACCTGTCGATGCTGGGTTACATGGCCGGGCCGCGCGTCGGGCCGTCGCCTACAACGCCTTGCACATACTGATCTTGCCCGTTCTGCTGGCGCTTGTCGGCAGCGTCTTTGACAATGCAATGGCGATAGCTGTCGCACTGATCTGGATCGCCCACATCGCCATCGACCGCGCTCTGGGCTATGGTTTGAAGCTGTCGAGCAGTTTCCAGGATACCCATCTCGGCCGCATCGGCCGCTAAACCATCCCCGAACCGAAGATCAGCGAAACAAATGCCGGATCCGGTGCTTGCAGCGCTGGCCTGACCTCCGGTTCGGAAAGGTCAGTTCTTGACCTTTTCGCCGGGATAGGCACCCCAGACGAGCGACTGTGCGAGCCAGCCGGTATGGCCGTCGAAGGTCATTTCGCACCATTGGCCATCGCAGGACTTGATTGTGCCCATCACCCCCGGTTCGAGGATCGCAATGACGCCTGCATCTTTTGCCGGGTCGTCAAGGAGGTTGACGCGAGCGTCCTTGCCGCGCTGCCAGGGGGCGACAATCGCCGTGCGACGGCCCGAAAGCAGCGACTGATTGATCCAGCCTTCCGAGCCGTCGGCATCACGCACACGGCGCCACGTATCGAACTCCTGGATGATCTCCATCGGCAGGCCTGGCTTCATATACATCCAGTCGACGGAATAATTGACGCCCGGCCCAACGCGCGAGTTGACGCGGCCGGATTTCAGGCTGACGAAGCGCGGCAGCGGCAAGCCGCTTGGTCCGAGCGTGACGCGCTGGGCGGGTGCGGCGGCACTTTGCGCCATCACCAGTGGGCTGTGGATGAGAGCGCCGAGGAATGCTGCACTGAGGGTCAGGCGGAGCGACGCGAAACCAGACACTTTCGTTCCTTTCGGCGCCCGCCCATCGGCCTTCGCGCCCATTTTTCTTTGTCTTCGGCGGAACCGCTTGTTACATGGATGACCGGTACCGCGATCGGCTCTCAGTTTCGCCGTTCTTGGTTAAAGAGGTCTCAACGAGATCGGGTTCGAGGAAACAATGACAGGCAAAAAGAAGCCCCTCGTCGTCATCACGCGCAAGTTGCCCGACGTAGTCGAGACCCGCATGCGCGAGTTGTTCGACGCCCGCTTGAATGTGGAGGACAGGCCGATGACGCAGCCGGAACTGGTGGCGGCGGTCAAGGAGGCCGACGTGCTGGTGCCGACTGTGACCGACAATATCGACGCGGCGCTGATTGCCCAGGCCGGCGACAACCTCAAGCTGATCGCCAACTTCGGTAATGGCGTCGACAAGATCGACGTTGCGGCAGCGGCCAAGAAAGGCATCACCGTCACCAACACGCCGAACGTGTTGACCGAAGATACGGCCGACATGACCATGGCGCTGATGCTGGCCGTACCGCGGCGGCTGGCTGAAGGCGCCAACGTGCTGACCGGCGATAAGAAATGGGCGGGCTGGTCGCCGACCTGGATGCTCGGCCGGCGCATCTGGGGCAAACGGCTCGGCATTGTCGGCATGGGTCGCATCGGCACCGCTGTCGCCAGGCGCGCCAAGGCGTTTGGCCTCTCGATCCACTACCACAACCGCCACCGCGTACTGCCGGCAATCGAGGACGAGTTGGAAGCCACGTATTGGGAAAGCCTTGACCAGATGCTCGCCCGCATGGACATTATCTCGGTCAATTGTCCATCGACACCGGCAACCTTCCACCTGCTTTCGGCGCGGCGGCTGGCGCTTCTGCAACCGTCAGCTTACATAGTCAATACCGCGCGCGGCGATATCATCGATGAGGAATCGCTGGTCAAGCTCATCCATGACGGCAAGATCGCCGGCGCCGGCCTCGACGTCTACGAGCACGAGCCGGCGCTGAACAGCAAGCTGCTGAAACTTGCCCACAAAGGCAAGGTCGTGCTGTTGCCGCATATGGGCTCGGCGACGCTCGAAGGCCGTATCGACATGGGCGAGAAGGTAATCATCAACATCCGCGCCTTCTTCGATGGTCATCGCCCGCCCGACCGCGTGCTGCCGCTGCGGGCGTGACCGGCCAGCGAATTCTGGTCGGGGCAGCTGCCGGCTCGCTTTTGGTTAGCGTTTGCTTACAAAAGCACCTTGCGCATGGTGATTGAGGTCGGCCGGTCGTAACCTTTGTGCGCTGTCCGTTCGGTTTCGCGAAAGCCGAGGCGGGCGAAGGCAGCGTGGTTTCCAGTCAGTTCGACCCGGGTCTGGAGCTCGATGGCGGTCCTGTTGCGGCTGCGGGCAAGATCTTCGACGGCCTGCATCAGCTGTTTTCCGACGCCTTGTCCCTGAAGCGTCGGCTCGACCGCGAGCTTTCCAATATAGAGGTCGTCTGCGCGCTTCAGGACGAAGACGCAACCGACGATCTCGTTTCCCTTCAGTGCCAGGAATGCTGTCTCCTCCAGCGCTCTAGCCCTGAGATTTTCAACGGTGAGCCGATGCGCCGAGGACGGCGGGTCAATAACCTCGTCCATAAAGGCGAAGGCGCGCATGACCAGCGCCAGCACCTCGTCCCAACGGTCGAAATCGGCCGCAAGCTGCACGATGGAAACGTCGGCAGGCAGGCTCACGGGCTGGTTCGCTTGTAGCGGATCGTGTCGAAGCGTGCCGCCAGCGCATCGTAGAGCAGCAGTCGTCCGACCAGCGGCTCGCCAATCCCGGTGATCAGCTTGATCGCTTCCATGGCTTGCAGCGTGCCGATGACCCCGGTCAACGCGCCGACAATGCCGGCCACCGCGCAGGATGGCACCAGTCCCGGCGGCGGCGCCTCGGGAAAGAGATCGCGGTAGCTTGGGTTCAACTTGCCGTCCGGGCCGGTTTCGAATGGCTTCAGTACGGTGACCGAGCCGTCGAAGCGGCCAACGGCGGCATGCACGAGCGGCCGGCTTTCCGCGGCGCAGGCGTCGGCCACCGCGTAGCGTGTCTCGAAATTGTCGGAGCCGTCAACGACGATGTCATAACGGGCAATGAGGGTAGGGGCGTTGTCCACGGTCAGCCTGAAATTGTGCTCTTCCACGACGACGTTTGGATTGATGCGGATGATCGCCGCTCTGGCGCTGTCGGTTTTCGCCACCCCGACATCGCCCGTGGCGTGGATCACTTGTCGTTGCAGGTTGGAAAGCGAAACGATGTCGTCGTCGACGACACCGAGAGTGCCAATCCCTGCGGCGGCGAGATATTCGAGCACCGGCGCTCCCAATCCGCCGGCGCCAATGACGAGCACCCGCGCCCGCTTCAGCCGCTGCTGGCCGGCGCCGCCGATCTCGGGCAGCACGATGTGGCGGGCGTAGCGTTCGAGCTCTTCATCGGTGAGGGCGGCTGTGATCATCGCCGGACCATATAGCGGAGGAAAAAGCTTGTCAGGTATCAATGCATGCCGCTCAGAAGTGCGCCATGAACCAAGTTCAAATGGTCGGCCTGACCGTGCCGTGATCGACGGTCAGGAATTGCGCGCGTCCCTTGAGGCTGTCAAACAACGCGGCATCGGTCCCGGTCATGAAGGCCTGGCAGTTTAGTTCCTCCAGGATCGAGAACAAGGCCGCCCGTCGACCGCCGTCGAGATGGGCGGCGATCTCGTCGAGCAGCAGGATCGGTGTCATGCCCGACATCTCGCCGGTTAGCCGCGCATGCGACAAGACAAGGCCGACCAGCAGCGCCTTCTGCTCGCCGGTCGAACAGAGCTCGGCCGGCATCGCCTTGGGCCGGTGGCGCACCACGAGGTCGGAACGGTGCGGGCCGTCGAGCGTGCGTCCGGCGGTGCGGTCGCGGTCGCGCCCCTGGGCAAGCGCACGACGGAACCGTTCCTCTACGTCGACGGCCGGCAAAATACCGAGTTCGCCTTCCAGTTCGCCAGAGATGCCGATGTCGGCTTGCGGAAACGGTCCGTCGCCGGGCAGCCGGTCGATCATGGCGGCGAGCAGGCGCACCAGTTCGGCACGCGCCGCGGCAATCGCCACGCCGGTCTCGGCCATTTGCATCTCGATCGCATCGAACCAGGCACCGTCGCGTGAACCGTCGGCGAGCAGTCTGTTGCGGCCGCGCATTGCCTTTTCGTAGTCAAGCGCGCGCTGGCCGTGGCCAGGATCGATCGCCAGCACCAGCCGGTCTAGGAAGCGCCGGCGGTCGGCAGCCGGCCCGGGGAACAGGCCGTCCATGGCCGGTGTCAGCCAGACCACGCGCAGCCATTCCAGCATGTCTTCGGCTGAGCGTGCCGTCGCGCCGTTGATCCGCACCCGGCGGCCGGCTTCGCCGTCGCTGCTCGATATTCCGGTACCGATCTCGACCTGGCCTTCCGGTCCGTCAAGCCGGGCATGCAGCGCAAAGCCACCGTCGCCACCTTCGCGCGCCACCTCGGAATAGGGTGCGCGGCGCAGGCCGCGGCCCGGCGTGAGCAGCGAGATCGCTTCAAGCAGATTGGTCTTGCCGGCGCCATTGTCGCCGGAGAAAACCACAGCGCCGGGATCAAGGTCGATTGCCAACGCCGCATAGTTGCGGAAATTCGTAAGTGTGAGCTTACTTATGTACATCTGCTGCGGTTTTGCAGATCTGGTCACGACAGCAAGATGGTCCCGTTCGGGCCCTACACCCGCATCGGCATCAGCACGTAGAGCGCGGTCTCGTCGGCCATGTCGTGGATCAGCGTCGGGGAACCGGCATCCGCCAGCATGAACTTCGCCTCCGTGCCGGTCAGTTGCGCGGCAACGTCGAGCAGGTATTTGGCGTTGAAGCCGATTTCGATCGGATCGGACGAATAGTCGGCCGCCAGTTCCTCGGTGGCACTGCCCGAATCCGGGTTGTTGACCGCAAGCGTGACCTGCCCTTCGGCGATCGAAAGCTTCACCGCCCGGCCGCGTTCGGACGAAATGGTCGAAACGCGATCGACGGCAGCGGCGAAACTCTGGCGATCGATAATCAGCTTCTTGTCGTTGCCGGTCGGAATGACGCGCTGGTAGTCCGGGAAAGTGCCGTCGATCAGCTTGGAGGTCAAGATAACGCTGCCGATGGTGAAACGGATCTTGGTGTCGGACAACTCGGTGGTGACTGCAACATCGGGATCGTCGACCAGCTTTTGCAGCTCGCTGACCGTCTTTCGCGGGATTATGACGCCAGGCATGCCCTCAGAGCCTGCCGGCGCATCGATCTCGGCGCGCGCCAGCCGGTGGCCGTCGGTCGCGACAGAGCGCAGCTTCAGCTTGCCGCCGGCCTCGTGCGTGTGCAGATAAATGCCGTTCAGATAATAGCGCGTCTCCTCGGTCGAGATGGCGAACTGGGTCTTTTCGATGAGGCCTTTTAGTCCGACGGAATCGAGCCGGAAAATATGCGAGAACGACCCGGCTGAAAGCTCGGGAAAGTCGGACTGCGGCAGGCATTGCAGGCGGAAGCTCGAGCGCCCCGACGTCACCGTCATGGCGTTGCCGTCTTCGTCGGTCTTCAGCGCCACCTCCGCGCCGTCGGCAAGCTTGCGCACGATGTCGTAGAGCAGATGTGCCGGGACCGTCGTCGCCCCGCCACGTTCGACCTTTGCCGGCGTTGCTTCGGTCACCTCCAGGTCGAGGTCGGTCGCCTTCATTTCAAGGCTGGCCCCCTCGGCGCTAAGCAGCACGTTCGACAGGATCGGAATGGTATTGCGCCGCTCGACCACGCGGTGAACATGGTTGAGCGACTTCAGGAGATTTGACCGTTCCAGGATAACACGCATGACGAAACAGGCTCGCTTGAATGAATGAACGGGTCTCCGGCAAGCGGCGCCCCGCGAAAGGTCTGAACAGGCTCAGAATCTGCGTAAACTGACAGGAAAAACCCGGCAAACGCAAGCCCGCGCCACCGGTTCGGACCGGCTGCACGGGCTTTCTGGGGATAAAAAGGCCGGAGTCCGCGAGCCGGCGTTTTTCGGGCCGTCAGGCCTGGTCGTTGATCAGCCTTCTCAGCAATTCGAGTTCCTGCGCCAGTGTGTTGTCGGCACCGGAAAGATCCTCGATCTTGCGCACCGCATGCAGCACGGTCGTATGGTCACGACCGCCGAACCGCCGCCCGATCTCCGGCAGCGAGCGCGGCGTCATCACCTTCGACAGATACATGGCGACCTGCCGTGGCTTGACGATGGTGCGTGTGCGCCGGTTGGACAGAAGTTCGGTCTTCGACACGTTGTAGTGGCGCGCGACGATGCGCTGGATGTCCTCGATACGCACCCGCTTGGGTTCGCCCGAACGATAGATGTGGCCAAGGATCTCGTCGATGCGGTCGATGGTGATCTGCGGTTCGAAGGATTGACGAAACAAAAGCTGGTTGAAGGCACCTTCGAGCTCGCGTCCGCTGCCGGTCACAGTGCGGGCGACGTGGTTGAGGATCTCTTCGGAAATATCGAGCGACGCATCATCGAGCTTGGCGGTGGCAAGCCTGAGCTTGAGCATACCGATACGCATGGCGAAATCCGGGGCTGACATTTCCAGCGCGACGCCGCCGTTGAGGCGCGAGCGGACGCGTGGCTCCAGCGACTCCAATTCCGACGGCGGCCGGTCGGCAGCGACCACCACTTGCTTGGCGCTGTCGAGCAGCATGTTGATCAAATGGCAGAATTCGTGCTGGATCGACTTGCCCTGCAGGAACTGCATGTCGTCGATGATGAGGAGGTCGATGTCGCGCAGCTGTTCTTTCAGCGTCAGTGCGTTGTTGTCGCGGATCGCGGTGGCGAACCGCCACATGAAATACTCAGCCGTCAGATAGACGACCCGCGATTTCGGATTCTGCTTCAGCGATTCTGCGGCGATCGCCTGCAACAGGTGCGTTTTGCCCAGCCCGACCGTCGCGTGAAGAAAGAGCGGATTGAAACGCACCGCGCTCGACTGCGATTCCGCGACCGCCTTGGCGGCGGCAAAAGCCACTCGGTTCGATGGTCCTTCGATGAAGGAGGTGAAAGTATAGCGTGGATCGAGTGGCGAACCGAGAACATTGTGCCGGAACTCGGTTTCTGCCGGCATCCCCGGGCGGGGTACCGGGACCCGTTCGACCCTGCTGGGGCTCGCCGTGCCCGCAGAGAGCGCGGTTTGCGTCTGCCTGGTCATCTTGCGCGCCGGGGCCACTTCTGGCTCGACGCTGTTGCGGCCCTGCCGTGTGGCGGTGCGAACCACGATCTCGATCTTGAGGATCTCCGGATCCTCGTGCTTCCACAACTCGGTGATGAGATCGAGATAGTGGCCGTTGATCCATGAACGCAGGAATGCGGTTGGCACTGAGATGCGGACAATGCCCTTAGAGGATTCAGCGACCTTCATGCGCCCGAACCAGCTCGAATAGACCTCGGTTCCCAGACGCGCCTTCAACTGGGCCTTGACCCGATCGAACTTCTGTTCAGCTTCATTGGAAGCCGCCATGTCGTTCCTTCCGATTAACGTTCCAGGAAATGGGAGGTCGCCTGTAAGCTCCCTTTCGATGCCGCCGCTCTGCATGATCGAGTTCCTTGTCTCTTGTACCTGTTTTCCGCCGGGGATGCGCCTCCTGCATCCATGTTTCCGGCGACCGTGTCTTCGCTGCGACACCATCGCCGCCGCCGGCTGATGAATCGCCTCGTTGTCGGTCCGGCGCCGAAGAGCCGATCCGCTTTGGTCATGTCAGGGCAACAAAATGCCGTCCGGCGAAAAACCGCCGGCGCACCGTCGACCTGCCATGTACAATTACGCCAGTCCCCTACCGTATCGAAAAGACAAACCAACCCCGTCCGCGGAGTTGAATCCGCGGTGTAAACTCTGCCAATTTGAGCTGGCCGGTTTCAGGCTGGTCAAGGGCCAAGGGCCCGTCCCTTCGATGGACAGACATTACCGAAATCGCTGTGGATAGGGCAAGGCCACCCCTAACGGATTTTTAAGGAATCTGACTAGCAAGGGACGTTTCGAACGCCATGCTGCAACAGTAGATTTTGACAAAGCCATTGTGATTCAAACCCTTTTCCGGCGAATATGAAAAAGGCCACACAACGCGAAATTTTCTGAAATAATTCACTTGACAGCCAATTGTCGCCTATCGGCCGCAGCTGATGTGAACAAGCTGTGGATCACCATCGGTAAGCTTCTGAAAAGAAAAGGTAATCTGTGACGCTCGGAAATTTTCGCATTGGCAGTTTCGAAGGCTCCGAATATCAGCGGGCATGTATATGCCGGCAAAGCATTTCGAACTTTGAAATGCACCCGGAGCGCCATTTTGCGGGCTTTCTTTTAAGTACTTGCCGGCAAACGAAAAAAACCCGGCGCGATTGGCCGGGTTTGAAGAAGCGCAGTTCAGGAAAAGGTATATTAGGCCGACAGCACCTTGACCCGTTGGGCCAACCGCGACACCTTGCGCGATGCCGTGTTCTTGTGCACCACGCCCTTGGTCGCGGCGCGCATCAATTCCGGCTCGGCCACCTTGAAGGCAGCCTGTGCGGCCGCCTTGTCGCCAGCCGCGAGCGCCTCTTCGACCTGGCGGATGTAGGTCCGGACGCGGGAGCGGCGGTTCTTGTTGATCGCTGCGCGACGGGCGATCTTGCGCGTTGCCTTTTTGGCCGAGGAGGTATTGGCCATGGTGCCTCTCTTCTGATCTGGTGGGCGCTTGCGGGATACCGCAGGGCGCAAAAAACAAACGGGCAGCCACAGGGCCGCCTCGGTTGGTGCGGCTTATAGTTCAGCTTTTCCGGCGCGTCAACGCTGCAGCGATTTCTTTTTGACCGGCGCCTTCGTCATCTCATCGGTTCGTGAAATTCGGCTTCCGCTTGCCGCTGAAGGCCGCCATGCCTTCCTTCTGGTCATCCAGCGCAAACAGCGAATGAAATAGCCGGCGCTCGAACCGCAGACCCTCGGTGAGCGTCGTCTCATAGGCGCGGTTGACGGCCTCCTTTGCCATCATCACCGACGGCAAGGAAAAACCAGCGATCTTGGACGCTGCCTTAAGCGCTTCCTCGATCAACTCGCCGGCTGGCACCACGCGCGAGACAAGGCCGGAACGCTCGGCCTCGGCTGCGTCCATCATTCGACCCGTCAGGCACATATCCATCGCCTTCGACTTGCCGACAAAGCGGGTCAGGCGCTGCGATCCGCCCATGCCGGGCATGACGCCCAGCGTGATCTCGGGTTGGCCAAACTTGGCGGTGTCGGCGGCGATGATGAAGTCGCACATCATCGCCAGTTCGCAGCCGCCCCCCAGCGCATAGCCCGCCACCGCCGCGATGATCGGCTTTCGTGCCCGCGTAAATTCTTCCCAGCCGACGAAGAAATCCTGCAGATAGGCATCCACATAGGAGATGGACTGCATTTCCTTGATATCGGCACCTGCCGCGAAAGCCTTTTCCGAACCAGTGATGACCATGGCGCCGATGTCGGCATTGGCGCCCATGCTATTCACCGACGCGACCAGTTCCGCCAGCACTTGTGAATTCAGCGCGTTGAGCGCCTGCGGCCGGTTCAGCGTAATCAGCCCGACCTTGCCGCGGGTTTCGACGATGATGGTTTCATAGCCCATGCTTTGCTCCTCCTCGCTTCTGGTTCAAGCCTGACAGGCCCGGCAGTGGAAAGTCGAACGACCGCTTTGCACGATACGCTCGATGTGGCCGCCACAACCAGGCTTGGAGCAGGCTTCCCCCTCGCGATCGTAAACCGCGAAGGAATGCTGGAAGTAGCCCAGCGATCCATCGGTCTGCATATAATCGCGCAACGACGAGCCGCCGGCGGCGATCGCATCGGCGACGACCGAGCGGATTGCTTCGGCCAGGCGTTCGCTCTGCTCTTTGGCTTTCTTGCCGGCTCTCGCGAGGGTGCCCGCTTCGCGCAGCGGCGACAGGCCGGCCCGCCAAAGCGCTTCCGAGACGTAGATATTGCCTAGCCCGGCAATCAGCCTCTGGTCCAGAAGTGCCGCTTTCAGCGGTGACTTGCGACCTTTCAGCAACGAAGCGAGCAGCGCGCCGTCCAGTGCGTTGCCTGTAGGCTCGACGCCTAATCCCGCCAGCATCGGATGCATGTCGGGCTCGCCTTCCGAAAACAGCATGAACCCGAAGCGGCGCGGGTCGTTGAAGATCACGCGAGAGCGGACGCCGGCAGGGGATGCGATGTCGAAGACGACGTGATCGTGAGCAGTGTTTTTCGAACGTTCGTGGTGGAACGCGCCGGGCGTTGCGCTCTCGTCGGCCGTTTCGATGCGAAACGAACCCGACATGCCGAGATGGCAGATCAGAACCGGGCCGTTGTCCATGTGCATTGTCAGATATTTGGCACGGCGGCCGAGCGCCGCAATCGTCTTGCCGGTCAGCCGCTCCGAAAATCTCTCGGGGAACGGAAACCGCAAATCCGGCCGGCGTGCCTCGACACCGACAATGCGGGCACCTTCAAGGGCCGGCTGCAGACCGCGCCTGACTGTCTCTACCTCCGGCAGCTCAGGCATGGCCACCTATCGTGGCATGGAAGGAGGTGCCGTAACGGCCGCGCGCCAGCCCGAGATGTTCGGCCACGGTTTCGCCGATGTCGGCAAATGTTGTCCTCAGTCCGATGTCTGCGCCTTTGAAACCCGGCCGTGTCCCGATAATCGGAATACGCTCGCGCGTGTGGTCGGTGCCGCGCCACGTCGGATCGTTGCCGTGATCGGCGGTCAAAATGAGCAGATCGCCTGGCCTCAGCCGTGCGAATGCCTCGGGCAGGCGCCGGTCGAAAGCTTCGAGTGCGGCGGCATATCCCGCAACGTCGCGCCGATGCCCGAACTCGGTGTCGAAGTCGACAAAGTTCGCGAAGACGAGGTCGCTGTCGCGGGCGTCTTCCATGGCACCAAGCGTTTTGTCGAACATCGCCATGTTGCCGGCAGCCTTGCGGACTTCCGAGATCCCCCGATGGGCGAAAATGTCGCCGATCTTGCCGATCGCGATAACCCGGCTGCCGCGCGCCGTCAGCCGATCGAGCAGCGTCGGTTCCGGCGGCGGTACGGCATAGTCGCGACGATTATGCGTTCGCTCGAACGTGGCGGCGGTTTCACCGATAAACGGCCTCGCGATGACGCGGCCGATATTCAGCGGATCGACGAGCCTGCGCACCACTTTGCAGAACTCGTAAAGCCGTTGCAGGCCGAAATGAACCTCATGCGCGGCGATCTGCAGGACGGAGTCGATCGAGGTGTAGCAGATCGGCTTGCCGGTGCGGATGTGGTCTTCGCCGAACCGTTCGATAATCTCGGTGCCCGGAGCATGGCAATTGCCGAGGATGCCAGGCACCTTCCCTTCACGCACCATTGCTTCGGTCAACTCGGCCGGAAAGGCGGGAATCTTGTCTGGGAAGTAACCCCAGTCGAAACGGACCGGCAGGCCGGCTATTTCCCAATGGCCCGATGGCGTGTCCTTGCCGCTCGAAACCTCTTGGGCCGCGCCGTGAAAGGCGGCGGCAAGCGGCGCACTGCCGGCATTCTCGAACCTGAAACCCGTCGCCGTTGCCGCGGCCTGGCCGAGGCCGAGCGCGAGCATGTTTGGTACAAGAAGGGGTCCGGCACGCAGGCCTTCGCGATCGGCGCGGCCTTCTGCGCAGGCCCGCGCGATGTGTGCGAACGTATTGGAGCCGGTGTCGCCATAACGTTCGGCATCGGCCGCGCCGCCGATGCCGAAGGAGTCGAGGACAAAAAGGAAGGCGCGTGCCATCGAAAGGTTCATCATTGCCTGTGCGTTGGCTCAGACATAGGGTTCCGCGCCGCCATTGGCAATTCGGAAACCCAACGGCACGGCTTGGCGTGCTGGTCCCGGAGAGACGAATCGCGGCATGGTCGATCCGCGGATGGAAATGCGCGGCGCGGAGCTCGCATGAGGCTTGCCCTGACAGCATTCGCCGCCGTACTGGCTTTGCTGCTGGATGCGTCTTGCACAAACCTGGCGCGAGCCGATTGGCGCGATGTTATCGGAACGTTCCGTATCGGTATCGTCGCCGAACCGTTGCCGGTCCGAGGGACTATGTGCTGGCTGCAGCCATCGTGCGTCTAGTCTCGGCCCGTGGTCGCAAGCAATAGCAACAGACCGGTTAGCGGGCTTCAGGCGTCAGCAATCGCTGCACGGAATGGTCGGGCTCCTGCGCGGCCGCAGATAATAAGTCTCCGCCATCGATATCGAATTGAAGACCGAGCTCAACCCGAACCGGCTTTGGCCGTCCGCCGACCAGGTGATGATTGGCTTGTAGGCGAGATCGCTTTCGACCCGAATGAGGAACGTGCCTTTGATCTTGAGCGCGCTCGGGACCGTTGTGGTGGAATCCTTGACCGCGTCGACGCTAGAGACGCCATCGACCAGTTTGCGCGACCACACGACCAGGACTTTCGGCGTCGTCTCGTTCGTCACCTGTATCGCCGTGATAATGATCTTCGGTTTCGAGCGGTTGTAGGGCTGGAGCGTGGAACTGCCGATCGCCATGATGGCATCGACATCGGCCGCCTTGACGGTCTGCTGCTGCGTGACGAGGTCCGCTACCATGCTGCCGATGCGGCTGACCTTCTTGCTGGTCTCGATGGCTTGCGAGGCCTCCATTGTCATAAAGTACATGATCAACAGGACAGGCACGATGAGGGCAAACTCGACAGCCGCAATACCGCGGCGGTCCGAGCAAAGCCGGACTGCTCTTGTACAAATCCCTGCGATGCCCAGCTGTGCCCCCGCACGAATCATGGCTTTGCCCTTTTCAAGCGACTACGTGGTTCAGTTGTCGAACGGCTCGTTCTGCCAAGTGATCGAAGCAAAATGCAGCGTTTTGCCGTCCTTCAGGTTGGCCATCGATTTGGCCATGAAGTCGGTCATCACCGGCCATTTGTAAAAAACACGCAGCATGTTTCTCGACTCCGCCAGGCCAGGTGCGACGGTGAAGGTCTGTGTGCTCGTGCCCTTGGTCAGCACGACGTCGCCATCCTGGATCTTGAAACCGGCCAGCGCCGCATCGGCGAAGGTCGGATATTCGCGCAAGTCCACCAGCAATCCGGGACAGGTCTTGGCGACCATGATCTCCAATTTGGTGCAGATCATATCCCGCAGCTTGGTCCCGGACACATCGGCCGGTCTTAGTTGGCCGGTACGCAGCTGGCGCGCGATGTCGTCGGTTGCGTTTGCCATCACTTCCTGTGCGGCAAAAGAAATGCAGCTCTCCAGGATGGCGAAGACAAGAAGCGCGAAAGGAATTGCAAGCATGGCGAATTCGATCGCCGTGCTTCCGCGGCGGTCGCCCAAAAACCGTCTTGGAGAACCTGCTCGTCCTGCCTTGCTCATGTCCTCTGCCCGCCGATGCCGCTTCTGTATCGGTCCCACCCTTAGTCGGAACCGATTGAAGTCCGGTTGGAATGACCGTTAAATTCAACGGGAAGGCCTTAACCCGGCGATAACCGAAGCACGTACTCGCCAAAGACGGAGACGTCGGCTACTAATGCGCGGCGCTCATTTCGGCTTCAGAGGCCTTCTCGGCATCGCTCTTATACGAGCTTTCGCAATATGGCGCGCAGGACATGGTCTGTACTTCGGAACGCCGATAGATGCGCACCGACGACGCTGCCTGGCGCACGACGGTTATTTGCTCATCGACGATCGGGTTGCCCTCCTGGTCGAGGACGACGAGATTGGTGACGCCAAATCCCTTGCCGGTCAGTACGATCGTCGATGCGTCCTGCACGGAGGCGTCGGCGATCGCCGGATTGCCGACGACAATCGTATCGGCGGCGCGCGACAATTTGATGATCTTTGCCTGGTTCATCGTCACCTCGATGCCGGCGCCGGCCTTGGCTGGAAAGGCGAAAGCCGCTGCGGCAAAAAGCACGGCAACTGGAAATGATGATCTCGGCCCGGCCATTGAGGCGCCCCCTGGCAAACTGTTCAACAGAACATGAACGAGATTGGTGAACCAACCGTTAAGCGGCTGGAGTTCAGGATCAAACCGGAACCGGCATTGGGCCTAGCCGGCACGGCTGGAACGTCTTTGCCGAATTGCGCCTTTTGCGCCTTTGTCAGCCCGGTGGCCTGGCGGCGGGTATTTTAGTTCTGGGTTAACCACGCAATGTCGTCGAAGCGGGAAAGGAATCGGTAAGCCTGTTTATTAAGCCGATTGAAACAGCTTCTCCTTAGATTCGCAGTATCCGATCAGCCACCAAGAGAAGTTGACGGAAGTGCTGTAACAATTGGAGTAGGAGCTCGAATGTCTAACCTCATCGCACGTTTTGTGAAGGACGAATCCGGCGCGACCGCTATCGAATACGGTCTGATCGCCGCTCTTATCGCACTCGCCATCATGGTCGGCGCCGGCCAGCTCGGCAACTCGCTGAACGCCAAGTTCACCGCCATCTCCACCAAGGTGAACGGTAGCTGACCGTAACGGGTTCGGTTGTTCTGAAATAAGGGCCGCCGCTCTGGCGGCCCTTATTTAGTCCTGGTATGATTTGAAACTTAGGCCTCATCAGTCGTTAATCGAATAGGATTAGGTTGGGGCCAGATGCAATTGGGTCATAGGCGCGCCGATGCTTGAAGCCTTGATCTTCGTCGTGTTTCCGTTTTGCATGCTTTTTGCCGCGATCTCCGACATGCTTTCGATGACGATCGCCAATCGCGTGCCGGTGTTGCTTGTGGTTGTCTTCGCCTTGGTTGCGCCTTTGACCGGTATGGACTGGGCCACCTATGGCTGGCATTTCGCCGCCGCCGGCCTGGTTCTCGCGGTGACGTTCGGCCTGTTCGCGCTGGGCGGCATGGGCGGCGGCGACGCCAAGCTTCTGGCTGCCACTGCCATGTGGATGGGACTGAACATCCATCTCATCGAATACCTCGTCGCCTCGACATTCATCGGCGGCCTGCTGACGCTAGCCATCCTCGCCTATCGAAAATCGCCGCTTGCCGCCGTCACAAGCCACAATCCGTTCCTGCGCCATTTCGCCGATGAGGCGACCGGCGTTCCGTACGGCATCGCGCTTGGCATTGGCGGTCTGCTCACCTATTCCGACTCGCCATTGATGGCCTGGGCACTTACCAGGCTGGCGGGCTGAATTTCGCTTTACGCCTTTGGCGCCGAGCAGGCGAGTTGACCACGTTTTCCTTCGGGCCGGGCTTGTCGGTCCAATTTATATAAACGTTAAATTAATCACGATCGTAAGTATAACATTAACCTTGTTTTGACGATTGCCGCTGCAAAGTCCCGCTTGGCTACGTGGTTTGCCAAGGCGAGGTTCGGACAGATGCCAGCATCCCGATTGATTATTCTGAGCGTGGCGATAGCCGCGGCCGGTGGTGCAGGCTATGTCGCGAAGAACATGGTCGTGGCTCCGCCGCCTCCGGTTGTCGATTCCGGTCCTCAGGCGCCGGCGATCGCGCTGCAGGATGTGCTTGTCCTTTCCGGCGACGTTCCGATGGGCAGTCCGCTTGAAAACAACATTTCCTGGGAGTCATGGCCGTCCGCCGGCATCAACGCAAATTTCATCACCCGCGCCGCCGAGCCTGAAGCGCTGGACAAGCTGAAGGGCGCCGTCGCTCGCGTGGCGCTCTACGCCGGCGAGCCGCTGCGGCGCTCGAAGCTGATCGGTGAAGGGCAAAGCTTCATGTCGTCGATCCTGCCCTCCGGCATGCGGGCCGTTGCCACAAGCATCTCGGCCGACACCTCGGCCGGTGGCTTTATTCTTCCCAACGATTTCGTCGACGTCATCATGACCCGCAGAGCCGATCCCGCCAATGGCGGTGGTCCGGGCTTCACGACCGAAACTATCCTGAAGAACATTCGCGTCCTGGCGATCGACCAGACCATTCAGGAGGACGAGGAAGGTAAGAAGACCAGGGTTGGCCAGACCGCCACCCTGGAACTGACGCCGCAGCAGTCCGAGATCATCACCGTCGCACAGCAGATGGCGGATCGCCTGACATTGGCGCTGCGCTCGATCAAGGACAGTCAGGACAAGAATGTGGGCGAAGCCGATTACCTGGTTTCCGGCAATGGCCGGCGCGGAACCGTGCGGCTGATCAAGTCGGGCGAAGTTTCCGAAGTGGGGGCAAGGAAATGAGGCTAAAAACCAAACTGCCGCTCATCCTGGCTGCGGCGATCGGCCTGTTTCTCCTTGGAACGAATGCATATGGCATTGTCGATGCCAGTGCGGCGGGCAATGCCAGGGTGACGGCTTCGACCGCCACCCAGCGGGTCAAGCTCGGACTGAACAAGTCGGTGGTCATCGACCTCCCGAGCGATGCCTACGACATTCTCGTCGCCAACCCCGCTGTAGCCGACGCGGTGACCCGCACTGCTAGGCGCATCTATCTGTTTGGAAAGGCGGTCGGCGAGACAAATATCTTCGTCTTTGGCCCGAATGGCGAGCAGATCGTCAGCCTTGACCTAGCGGTCGAACGTGACGTTGCCGGGCTGGAGGATTATATCAAACGCTTCATCCCGTCATCGGAGGTTAAGGTCGAGTTGCTGAACGACAACGTCGTTCTGACCGGAACCGTGGACACTCCTCTGGACGCCAAGCGCGCGGCCGATCTGGCAACCATTTTCGTGTCCGGCGGCGAGGCAACCACGGGTCAATATTCGCAGACCGCTGCCGGCGGTTCGGCTGAAGCCGGCGTCGCGATCGATAACCCGGATGCCGAGCGCCGCGTCAGCAAGATCGTCAACTTGCTGCAGATCATCGGCGACGACCAGGTGACGCTGAAGGTGACGGTCGCGGAAGTCAGCCGCTCGGTGATGAAGCAGCTCGGCGTCAACATGGTGGGCAACGGCAGCAGCAACGGCATCAGCTGGGGCGCGGTAAGCGACAATTTCACTGGTTTGGGCAAGTCGCTGTCGAACTCGGGCCTCTCTATCGGCAGCTCGACGCTGCAGGCCTACATCAATGCCATGGAACAGTCCGGTGTCATGAAAACCCTCGCCGAACCAACATTGACGGCCGTATCCGGCGAGAAAGCGACCTTCAAGGTTGGCGGCGAATACAATATGGTGACCAGCGTTTCCCAAGCCGTATCAAATGATAACCAGACCGGTCTGAAGACGTATTCTGTCGAGAAGATCGAATACGGCATTGGCCTGGAATTTCAGCCGGTGGTGCTGTCTCCCGGCCGTATCAGCCTGAAAGTCAGAACCTCGGTTTCCGAGCCGACAACGGAGGGGTCTGTGTCTTTGTCCGAAGGTGTAACGAGCCCGGGCATGAATGCCCTGTCTCTCCGCAAGCGCTTGGCCGACACAACGGTGGAACTGCCTTCGGGCGGCTCGATGATGATTGCCGGCCTTGTCCGCGATGATCTCAGGCAAGCTGTTAACGGCTTGCCCGGTCTGACAAAGATTCCAGTGCTTGGCGCGCTGTTCCGCAGCAGGGATTTCGTTCGCAACGAGACCGAGCTCGTCATCATCATTACGCCCTATCTGGTGAAGCCGGTGGCGCGCAATGATCTTGCCAAGCCGGATGACAATTTCAACGCCGCCAGCGATGGCGCCGGCATTTTCCTTGGCCGCGTCAACCGTGTCTACGGCACCATGCAGACCGACAAGCCCAACGGCCGTTACCACGGCGTTGTCGGCTTTATCTACAAGTAAGCGGGGAAGCGGTCATGTCTAAGGCAACATCGAAGGCACGGGCGATCACCGCGACGCGGTCAGTCCATTCGCGAATCTGGCGGCCGGCCGTTCCCATTATGGCGATCGCGGTGGCGGCATTGCTGGCCGGCTGCGCCAATCGCGACAGCGTCACGGTGGGTGCCATACCGGACGATTATCGCACCACCCATCCGATCGTCATAGCCGAGAAGATACAGAAGATCGACCTTCCGGTCGGCGCCGGCGACCGTGGCATGACCAGATCCCAGCGTGACACGCTCCTGGGCTTTCTGGACGGATACGACAGGAGCGCGGCTCCGGTGCTGACGATCGAGATTCCGAGCGGCTCAGCCAACGAAATCGCAGCGGCCGCGGCCGGCCGCGATTTCGCCAGGCTGGCCATAGCCAGCGGCATCAGCCGGAAGCGGATCGACATGCGGTCCTACCAGTCTGTTTCGGCCGAAGCGTCGGCACCGGTCCGTGTTGCCTACGTCTCGGTGAAGGCTCAGACGGATAAATGCGGTCGCTGGCCCGAAGACCTGCTGCAGACTTCGGAAAACAAGCACTATGCCGATTTCGGCTGTTCGTATCAGAACAACCTGGCTGCCCAGATGGCCAATCCGTCCGATCTGATCGGGCCACGCAAGCCGACGCCGATCGACGCGGAAAATCGCGGTGCTGTGATCGACGTCTATCGTGACAGAGGTATTTCGGACGAATTCCTCGGCAATTCGGAAGTCGAATATTAACGAGTGTTGAGGCTCAACAAACCCTAAGCCGCGCAAGTCACGGAAAGTGATGACAATGAGCAATCTTGCCTATGACACAGAGGTACCGGGCGGCGAAACCTCGGAGCAGGATCTTGCCGCGATGCAGGCGTTGCGGCCGATCCCGCGCATTTCGATCCAGGCATTTTGCGAGACCGAAGGCGTAGCCAATCCGGTCGAGCGCGCCGGCGAGGATCGCCGCATGGCCAAGGCCCATTTGAAGGTGCATATGGGGGGCATCCCCACCGCTATCGAATTCTATCAGTCGGCGCCGACGCCGAACCTGATCCTGCTTGAATCGCGCAGCGAGCCGAAGCTGTTGCTGGAACAACTCGCCCAGCTCTCCGAGCATTGCGACCCGACCTCCAAGGTGGTGGTTGTCGGCCACTACAACGACGTCGGCCTGTACCGCGAACTCATCCGTTCGGGCATTTCCGAGTATGTCATCGCGCCCGTATCGATGGCCGACATCGTCAGCGTGGTGTCTTCGATCTTCGTTGATCCGGAAGCTGAGCCGATCGGCCGCTCGATTGCCTTCATCGGCGCCAAAGGCGGCGTCGGCTCGTCGACCATAGCCCATAATGTGGCCTGGGCCATGTCGTCCCTTTTCAAATCCGAAGTGGTTGTCGCCGATCTCGACCTCGCCTTCGGAACGGCCAATATCAATTTCGACCAGGATCCGGCGCAAGGCATTGCCGAGGCAGTCTTCTCGCCGGAACGCGTCGACGAGGTCTATCTCGACCGGCTGCTCGCCCAATGCGCCGAGCACCTGTCGCTGCTTGCGGCCCCTTCGACCCTGGAGCGGGTCTACGATTTCGATCCCGACGCCTTCACCCAGCTTATCGACATAGCCCAGCGTAGCGCGCCGCTCCTCGTGCTCGATGTTCCCCACGTGTGGGCCGGCTGGACCAAGAACACGCTGGTCAAGGCCGACGAGATCGTCATCACGGCGACGCCCGAACTGGCCAATCTGCGCAACACGAAGAACCTGGTCGACATGCTGAAGCGGCTTCGTCCGAACGACCCCGCGCCAAAGCTTGTGATCAACCAGGCCGGTGTGCCGAAACGTCCTGAGATTACGCCGTCCGACTTCTCCGAATCGCTCGGCCTTTCGCCGATGTCGGTCGTCCCGTTCGAGCCGCTTTTGTTCGGAAATGCTGCGAACAACGGACGTATGCTCGGTGAGATGGATGCCAAGAGTCCGGTTGTCGCCACGATCAACGAGATCGCCCATGTGCTGACAGGGCGCAGCGAAATCAAGGTGAAGAAAAAGGCTGGCCTCGGCAATCTGATCGGCAAGCTTTCGCGCAACAAGAAGTGATGCCTCAGCGGTGGAATTGGTAAGCGATCATGTTTGGTAAAAGAGGCAGCGACGACGGCAACCGGACCATTCCGGAATTCCGTCAGCCAGCACCCGCACCTGCTGCGCCGGCGGCCGCGAACCCTGTGGAAGCGGCTGTAACTGCCAGGCCGGCGGCGCTGCCGCCATCCGGCGCGCCTGCCGCGCCGGCGGTTCGCCGTGCGGTCGAGCCGCCGCCATTGGCCCCGGAGCCGAAAAGTATCCAGCGCCAAAAGAGCGAAACCTACTACGACACCAAAAGCCAGGTCTTCGCCGCACTCATCGATACGATAGATCTGTCGCAGCTCGCCAAACTCGATCCCGAAAGCGCGCGCGAGGAAATCCGCGACATTGTCAACGACATCATCGCGATCAAGAATTTCGCGATGTCCATCGCCGAGCAGGAAGAGCTTCTCGAGGATATCTGCAACGACGTTTTGGGCTACGGGCCGCTGGAGCCACTGCTTGCCCGCGACGATATTGCCGACATCATGGTCAATGGCTCCAAGAACGTCTACATCGAAGTCAACGGCAAGGTCGAGCAGACCGGCATCCGTTTCCGCGACAACCAGCAGCTCCTCAACATCTGCCAGCGTATCGTCAGCCAGGTTGGCCGCCGCGTCGATGAATCAAGCCCGATCTGCGATGCGCGTCTTCCTGATGGCTCCCGTGTCAACGTCATCGCACCGCCCCTGGCTATCGACGGCACCGCACTTACCATCCGCAAGTTCAAGAAGGACAAGCTGACGCTCGACCAGCTGGTCAAGTTCGGCTCGATTTCTCCGCAAGGAGCCGAGATTCTCAAGATCATCGGGCGTGTCCGCTGCAACATTGTCATCTCGGGCGGTACCGGCTCAGGCAAGACGACGCTGCTCAATTGCCTGACCAACTATATTGACCGCGAAGAACGCGTCATCACCTGCGAGGACTCAGCTGAGCTGCAATTGCAGCAGCCGCATGTGGTGCGTCTCGAAACCCGTCCGCCCAACCTCGAAGGCGAGGGCGAAGTGACCATGCGCGACCTGGTCAAGAACTGTCTGCGCATGCGCCCCGAACGTATTATCGTCGGCGAAGTGCGCGGACCCGAAGTGTTCGACCTGCTGCAGGCGATGAACACCGGCCATGACGGCTCGATGGGAACGATCCACTCGAACAGCCCGCGCGAATGCCTCAACCGCATAGAGTCGATGATCGCCATGGGCGGCTACACGCTGCCGCAAAAAACCGTGCGCGAAATCGTCGTCGGCTCCGTCGACGTGATCATACAGGCTGCACGCCTGCGCGACGGATCGCGGCGTATCACCCACATCACCGAGGTGATCGGCATGGAAGGCGACGTCATCATCACCCAGGACATCGTTCTCTATAACATCAAGGGCGAGGACGCGAACGGCCGGCTGCTGGGCGAGCACGTGTCGACTGGCATCGGCCGTCCGCATTTCTGGGAGCGCGCCCGCTACTACGGTGAGGAGCAGCGCCTCGCGGTTGCGCTCGAGGCGATGGAGAAACGCGCTGATTGATCCGTCTGGAAGCGTGGGGGCCAGGGTCGATGTTCGGAATTGACGGCACCGTATTGGCATTCGTCGTGCTCGCCGGCTTCAGCGCCGGCGCGGTGGCCTATGCTTTCCTGTTCAACCGGATCAGCACCGAGAAGCAGGTCGGCAAGCGGCTTGAATCGATCAAGACCGCCGAGACGGATCGTTCCGTCGTCAAGGCGTCGCGCGATCGCGTGGCGGAAGCGGCCAAGCGTCGCAAGTCCGTCCAGGATTCGCTGAAGGATCTCGATCAAAAGCAAAAGTCCAATCAGAGCCTGGTCAAGAAACCACCGCTGAAGATCCAAATCCGTCAGGCCGGCATGAAGATCTCGCTTGAGCGCTTCTATGTCTACTCGGCGGTCTGCGGCGTCGTCTTGACGGCTCTTGTCTATTTCATCGGCGCACCGTTGCTGGTCTTGCCGGCTGCGCTGCTGGTCGGCGTCTTGGGTCTGCCCCGCTGGTTCGTCTCGTTTCGCCGCGCGCACCGCGTCAAGGCGTTCCTCAACGAATTTCCGAACGCGCTCGACATCATCGTGCGTGCGGTAAAATCCGGCCTGCCGCTGAACGACGCCGTGCGTCTGATCGCCAACGAATCCCCCGAGCCGGTCAAGACCGAGTTCCGCCGCATAGTCGATTCGCAGCAAATGGGTTTGTCGATCCCTGACGCGGCCATGCGCATGCCAGAAACGATGCCGTGCACCGAGGCGAGCTTCTTCGGCATCGTCATCCAGATCCAGTCTCAGGCCGGCGGCAATCTTTCCGAAGCGCTGGGCAATCTTTCGCGCGTGCTTCGCGACCGCAAGAAAATGAAAGCCAAGGTCCAGGCATTGTCCATGGAAGCCAAGGCATCCGCCGTGATCATCGGCGCGTTGCCTTTCGTCGTCGCCTTTCTCGTCTATTTGACGAGCCCGAACTACATCATGCCCCTCTTCATCACCAGCACCGGCCATCTGATCCTCGGTTGTTCCGGCATCTGGATGTCGATGGGCGTCCTGGTAATGCGCAAGATGATGAATTTCGAAGTCTAGGACTCGCGTATGACCGATCACGTCATCAGAACTCTCACCGACCCGTCCCTGCTGATCGCACTGCTGGTCGGCATCGCGGTGTTTGCGACCGTCTTCACGCTGCTGCCCGCTTTTGGCGGGAACCAGCTCAAGGCGCGCATGAAATCCGTAGCGCTGGAGCGCGATGAGCTGCGCGCCAAGCAGCGCGCGCGGCTGGCAGTCGAAGCCGACCGCCGCCGCAAGGGCCTGCGCGAAGAACAGTCGGTCGGCATGCGCAATATTGTCGATCGCCTGGATCTCAGGCGTGCGCTGGCGGATGAAGGTACCTTGCAGAAATTGAAAGTGGCGGGTTTTCGCGGGCAAAATCCGCTGACGCGCTTCCTTTTCTTCCGTCTCGTCCTGCCCTTCATCGGCTTTGCATTGGCGGCGATGTATCTGTTCGTGCTCGGCGGATTGCCCGAGCAGCCGCTTTTCGTGAAGCTGTTCGTGTGCATCGTGGTAGCCTATGCGGGATTCTACGCGCCGGTGCTCTACGTCAACAACCGCGCTACCAAGCGCAAGCAATCGATTCAGATGGCGTGGCCGGACGCGCTCGACCTGTTGCTGATATGCGTCGAGTCCGGCATGTCGGTGGAAGCGGCGCTTCGCAAGGTCGCCGATGAGATCGGCGCGCAATCGGTGGCATTGGCGGAAGAATTCATCCTGACAAACGCCGAGCTTTCCTATCTGCAGGAGCGCAAGCAGGCCTACGAGAACCTTGCAAGCCGAACTGGCCTGGAATCCGTCAGGTCGGTGTCCCAGGCGTTGGTTCAGGCCGAGCGCTACGGCACGCCCGTGGCGCATGCGTTGCGGGTGCTTGCCAGTGAGAGCCGCGACATGCGCATGAATGCCGCCGAGAAGAAGGCGGCCGCGCTGCCGCCGAAGCTCACCGTGCCGATGATCCTGTTCTTCCTGCCGGTGCTGTTCGCCATCATTCTGGGTCCCGCCGGCATCCAGGTGAGCCAGCGCGGCATCTTTGGCGACCAGCCGAAATCCAGCAGCGAGTAGCGCCAGCGGCGTTGCCAGAAACGCTGATACGATTCAGGGCCACGCTGCCGGTGCAGCGCGGCTCTGCTAGACATGTTGCGGAATTCGCGCGCCGGTTCGGCGCTCGAAGCGGTCAGTTGGTGGCGGGCTTTGCCTTGTCCTGGTCCTTGAGCTGGCTCCAGGCATTCTGCTGCGCCAGCATCTGGCGAAGGTAAGCGACGTTAGCCTGCGCCTGATCCGGCGACAGCTCTTGCGAGGCGATCTTCTCGGCCTCGTCGAAACGGCCTTGCAGACCGACGACCAGCGCAAGGTTCTGGCGGACGCGGCTATCTGCATTCGGCTGCTGGGCGGCTGAGCGCATATAGGTTTCGGCCGTGCGCAAATCACCTTCCAGCACGTACGACATGCCGAGATTGGAAAGGATCGACGGTTCGTTCGGCCTGAGATCCAACGCCTTGCGATAGCCTTGGCGCGCCTCGTCCTTTTGGCCGAGCTGGTCGAGAATGGCAGCTTCCGCCGACACCAGTTTCCAATCAGGATATTCAGGGGTCTGCGCGCGGCGCACGGCATCGAGAGCCGGTTCGAACTGTCCGTTGGCGGCAAGCGCCTTGCCATAGGCGGCGAGCACGTCGCGGTCCTTCGGCAGGGCGATCGCCAGCTTGCGCATCACCGCAAGCGATTGGTCTGCGTCGCCGTCCATCTGCAGCGCCGCGGCATAATTTGTCGCGATCCGCTTGTCGCTGGGGTTTTTCGAATAGGACTGGCCGAGCGCCATCGTAGCGTTGTGCAGTTCGCCCGCCGACATTGTTTCCAGCGGCTTGCCGCTTGGACGAGAAATCGAGCCAGTCGTCAATTTGCTGGTTCCGCAGCCAGCGACGCCTGCGGCAAGCGCCATCATCAACGCCGTGCTGATCAGCCTATTTGCGCTGGCGTTCATCCTGCGGTTGGTCGGCATCGGCACCAGGGCTCCGTTCATGCGCGTGACCATTTGCGAGGTCATCTTTCCTCCCGCAGAAATATTCTGTTAACCCTAACGGAGAGTTAAGAAACGCCGACTCGGAAGCCGGAGGCCAGCGAAATGCCTGTCGAACTCGTCGAGAAAGAATTGAGCAATGCGCTGCCGGTCCATCTGGTGGCGAAGGATGCTCTGGCGGCGGCGGGCCTTGCGCCATCGTCGGTCGCCTGGGCCAAGGCCAACGGCTTTTCCGGCGAGGCCGGCCGGACGCTGATCGTGCCTGGCGACAACGGCGCGATTGCCGGAGCCCTGTTCGGCACCGGTGATGGCGAGGGCGCACTGGCCATCGGCGCACTAGCGAGAGCCTTGCCCGCAGGCGAGTGGCATTTTGCGTCCGCACCGGCCAAGCCGGAGCTTACGGCACTCGCCGTGGCGCTCGGCGGCTATGTCTTCACCCGCTACGGCAAGAAGCCAGGCAAGACGCTTCGCCTCGCGCTGCCGGCAGGCACCGACGCCGCCCGCATCCGCCGCCTCGCCGATGGCATTTTCCTGGCGCGCGATCTGGTTAACACGCCGACCAGCGATATGGGCCCCGGGCAGTTGGAGAAGGCCGCCCGGACCTTGGCCGCGACGCACAAGGCCGAAATATCGGTGACCAAAGGCGACGATCTTCTTACCGCCAACTTTCCGATGATCCACGCCGTCGGTCGGGCTTCTGCCGACGCGCCACGCCTGATCGACATGATTTGGGGGCCGAACAATGCCCCCAAGATAACGCTGGTCGGCAAGGGCGTCTGCTTCGATACAGGCGGTCTCGACATCAAGCCGTCCTCGGGCATGCTTTTGATGAAGAAGGACATGGGTGGCGCTGCCAACGTGCTGGGTCTCGCTTCCATGATTATGGCCACCGGGTTGAAGGTTCGGCTGCGCGTGCTCATCCCGGCTGTCGAGAATTCGATAGCCGGCAACGCCTTCCGGCCAGGCGACGTGCTGGTGAGCCGCAAGGGCATTACCGTCGAAATCGGCAACACCGACGCCGAAGGACGGCTGGTGCTCGCCGATGCCCTGGCCTTGGCCGATGACGAAGAGCCGCAGATGCTGGTCGATATGGCAACGCTGACAGGCGCTGCCCGTGTTGCGCTCGGTCCTGACTTGCCGCCGTTCTATACCGGTGACGAGACGCTTGCATCCGAGCTGGCGGACGCGTCCGTTGCGGTCGAGGATCCGCTATGGCGGATGCCGCTGTGGAAGCCCTATGACGCCAAGCTGGCGTCGAAGGTGGCCGACGTCAACAACGTCACGCCGGACGGTTTTGCCGGCTCGATCACCGCGGCGCTTTTCCTGAAGCGCTTCGTGGAAAAGACCGCCGGCTGGGCGCATGTCGACATCTTCGCCTGGAACCCGTTCGACCGCCCGCACGGCCTTGCCGGTGGCGAAGCGCAAGGCATCCGGGCGCTGGAGCAGGTCATTTCGAACCGCTACGGCTGATTCTCGGGCATAGCCGACGAAGGTATTGACTGAAACGGAACCGAAACAATTTTCCGTCATGCTGGACGGATGTCGATTATCATGCGTCCAAGCCAGGCCTTGCGACTATGGCAACAGGTGGTGTTATCCGAGGTGCGTGACGACGCGCCCGATCTCACTATGCGCCAGACGGCGATCCTGTTCACCATCTATCTCGATCCGCCGCCACATACGGTGCGGGGGTTAGCCGCCCGCCTCAACGTCACCAAGCCGGTGATCACCCGTGCGCTCGATACGATGGGGGCGCTGAAACTGGTGTCGCGCCACCGCGACGAGCTCGACAAGCGCAACGTGCTGGTCAGGCGTACAGTCGAAGGCGCGCTCTTTGTCGAGCGCTTTGGCGATGTTATCATTGCCAGAGCCCAAGAGTTGCCCATTTGAACGAGTTGCCGATTTGACCGCCAGGGATGCCCGCCTCCATGCCTTCCGCTCCGATCTCGCCGACGCCAGGCTGAAAGGCGAGGTTTCCGCCGACCGTTTCGTCGCCGGCCGGCCGGCTCGCATATCAGCCTCCGTCGCCGATGTCCGCAAGGCTCCGCGCCCGGATGCCGGCGTCGATACCCAGCTTCTGTTCGGCGAAGACGTCCTCGTCTTCGAGGACGTTGAGGGCTGGGCCTGGATACAGGCCGAGCGCGACGGCTATGTCGGCTATGTCGCCGACACTGTGCTGGGCGGTCGGGACCATGCGCCCACGCATGTTGTCTCGGTGCCGCGCACTTTCCTCTATCCGGGACCGGATTTGCGGTTCCCGATCAGCGGGCAACTCTCGATGGGATCGGCGGTAACAGTGAAAGGCGCGACTGAAACACGCCGCACGTACTATGCTCTGCTGCCATCCGGCGAGGCGGTCATATCTGACCATCTCAGGCCTGTCGCCGAGGTTGCCCCCGACTACGTCGCGGTCGCCGAGGCGTTTCTCGGCACGCCCTATCTGTGGGGCGGCGTCTCCGGATTCGGCATCGATTGTTCCGGTCTCGTGCAACTTGCAATGCACATGGCTGGCAGGCAAGTGCTGCGCGACACCGACATGCAGGCGGCGACCGTCGGTGAACCGCTCGACCTCGGGCCGGATTTTGCCGGGTTGCGGCGCGGCGACCTGGTCTTCTGGAAAGGCCACGTCGCGATCATGACGGACCCGGAGACCATGATCCACGCCAACGGCCACACCATGCTGGTGTCGCGTGAAGGACTGGGGGAGGCGATCGCCCGTATCGGTTATCTCTATGGCGGCCCGACCGGGTTTCGCCGGCCGTAACGCGAATCGATCACCTTTTGTTCTGATTCTGCTTGGCGATTGCGCGTTGCCGCGCTACCTCTGGCGCGTGACAGAGCAGCCGCGCCTTGCCCAACAGAATGCCGCCGTCGTCCTGCCCCAGCCATTCGTCAAATGGTTTGCGGAAAAGGGCTGGTCGCCGCGCGCCCACCAGATCGATTTGCTGGCCAAAGCCCAGGGTGGGCAGTCGGTATTGCTGATCGCCCCGACCGGCGCCGGCAAGACGCTGGCCGGGTTCTTGCCATCGCTGACCGAACTGGCCGGCCGGCCGAGGAGAAGGCCGGGGCAGGCGCATCGAGGCATCCACACACTCTACATCTCGCCGCTGAAGGCGCTGGCCGTCGACATCGAGCGCAATCTCGGCAAACCCGTCGAAGAAATCGGGCTGCCGGTCACCGTCGAGACGCGCACCGGCGACACGCCCGCACACAAGCGCCAGCGGCAGAAGCTGGCGCCGCCCGACATTCTCCTGACCACGCCCGAGCAATTGGCGCTGCTGATTGCTGCGCCCGATGCCAAGCGCTTCTTCGAGGACCTGCGCTATGTCGTGCTCGACGAATTGCATTCGCTGGTGACCTCGAAGCGCGGGCATCTCCTGTCGCTCGGGCTGGCCCGGCTGCGCTCGTTTGTGCCCGCCCTGCAGACGATAGGCCTGTCGGCGACGGTCGCCGAGCCTGACGAATTGCGGCGCTGGCTGGTCAGCCAGAATCCACCGGGGCCGATGGCCGAACTGATCGTCGTCACCGGCGGCGCCAAGCCCGACATCTCCATTCTCGATTCGGAGGAGCGCGTGCCGTGGGCGGGACATTCGGCCCGCTACGCAACGCCGGAAATCTACAACGAGATCAAGCGCCACAAGACAACCCTGCTGTTCGTCAACACGCGCAGCCAGGCGGAGTTGCTGTTCCAGGAGTTGTGGCGGGTCAACGAGGAGACCTTGCCGATCGCGCTGCATCACGGCTCGCTCGACGTCGCGCAGCGCCGGCGTGTCGAAAAGGCAATGGGCGAGAACACCCTGCGCGCCATCGTCGCCACGTCGACGCTCGACCTCGGCATCGACTGGGGCGATGTCGACCTGGTCGTCCATGTCGGCGCGCCGAAAGGTGCCAGCCGGTTGGCGCAGCGCATCGGCCGCGCCAACCACCGTATGGACGAGCCGTCCAAGGCGATCCTGATACCGGCCAACCGCTTCGAGGTGCTGGAATGCAGGGCGGCGCTCGACGCCAATTATCTCGGTGCCCAGGATACGCCGCCGCTGGTCGATGGCGGGCTCGACGTCCTGGCGCAGCACGTGCTGGGCTGTGCCTGCGGTGCGCCGTTCCATGCTGATGCGCTGTTCGAGGAGGTGCGGACGGCAGCACCCTATGCCGATCTCGATCGCCCGACATTCGATCGCGTCATCGATTTCGTCGCCACTGGCGGCTATGCGCTAAAGAACTACGAGCGCTATGCCCGCATCCGGTTGAACAAGGACGGACTGTGGCGGGTCTCAAATCCTCGCGTCGCCCAGCAATACCGGCTCAACGTCGGCACCATCATCGAAGTGCCGGCGCTCAACGTCCGCTACGTCCAGGCCGGCAGCAGAGGCGCGGCTTCGCGTGGCGGCCGGGTTCTGGGCAAGATCGAGGAGGCGTTCCTCGAAACGCTGACGCATGGCGACACCTTCATGTTCGCCGGCAAGGTGCTGCGCTTCGAAGGTATCCGCGAGAATGAGTGCTTTGTCTCGAATGCACCCGGCAGCGACGCCAAGGTGCCGTATTACGGTGGTGGCAAATTCCCGCTTTCGACGTACCTGGCCGAACAGGTCCGCGCCATGCTGGACGATCCGCAGCGCTGGAAGAAGCTGCCGGAGCAGGTCGCCAACTGGCTACGCTTCCAGGCCGACAAGTCGGTGCTGCCGAAACGCGACGATCTGCTGATCGAGACCTTTCCGCGCGGCAACCGCTACTATCTGGTGGCCTATCCGTTCGACGGCAGGCTGGCGCACCAGACGCTCGGCATGCTGCTCACCCGCCGCCTCGACAGGGCGGGAGCCAAGCCGCTCGGCTTCGTCGCCACCGACTATGCGCTTGCCATATGGTCGCTGGCCGATATGGGCCATATGTTCAGGGCGAAGAAACCGTCGCTGGCTGCGCTATTCGATCAGGACATGCTGGGCGACGACCTCGAAGCCTGGCTCGCCGGCAGTTGGTTGTTGAAGCGCACCTTTCGCAATTGCGCGCTGATCTCGGGATTGATCGAGAAACGCCACCCGGGGCAGGAGAAGAGCGGCCGCCAGGTAACCGTGTCGACGGATCTCATCTACGACGTGCTGCGCAGCCACGAGCCCGACCATATCCTTTTGCAGGCGACGCGTGCCGATGCCGCGACCGGTCTCTTGGATGTCAGCAGACTTGCCGAGATGCTCTCGCGCGTCCAAGGTCGAATCATGCATAAGAACCTCGAGCAGATATCGCCGCTCGCCGTGCCGATCATGCTCGAGATCGGCAAAATGCCGGTGCATGGCGAGGCCGATGACACGCTGCTGATGGATGCAGCCACGCTGGTCGAGGAGGCCATGGGGACGAAATGACTGTCGCGCTCGCCATGGCTGCGCCTCTGGCGGATGCGGGCGCTGTCCGTATCGCCGGCGAACGCGCGATCTGCGACCGTCGCGGCGTGCTCTATTTTCCCGAATTCCGGCTTCTGACCGTATCCGACCTGCATCTGGAAAAAGGCTCATCACTGGCCAGGCGCGGCACGCTGGTCCCACCTTACGACACCGGTGCGACGTTGCTCCGGCTGCAGGCGGTGATCGCCGATTATCAGCCTGCGATCGTTATCAGCCTGGGCGACAGTTTTCACGATGGCGGCGCCGCCGCACGTATGCACGCGAGCTTTCGCCAAAGGCTGGAAGGGCTGATGGTCGGGCGCGACTGGTTCTGGGTCGCCGGCAATCATGATCCTGAAGCGCCGGCCGACTTGCCAGGCGAGACCGTGCACGAGCTGGCCATAGGCTCGCTACTCTTCCGGCACGAGCCTTCGGCGGTGAGAGTGGAAGGCGAGATATCAGGCCACCTGCATCCTTGCGCCCGCATCGTGCAGCAAGGCCGTTCGGTGCGGCGTCGTTGCTTTGCCGGCGATGGCGGCCGCATGATCATGCCGGCTTTCGGCGCCTATACCGGCTCGCTCAACGTGCTCGATCGCGCCTATGCCGGGCTGTTCCGCCGCGAAACGCTGATGGCCTATATGCTTGGCACAGAGCGCATTTTCGCGATTTCCCACACGATGCTCAGGCCGGGCTAAACCTACCTGCCGTAGTACAAAGCGACCGTGTGCTTGGCCTCGGCGAAGAACAGCCAGCGCTCGACCAGCATTCCGGCGAGTTGGGCGATTGCGGCGAGTATCGACAGTGCTGCCGCATAGGGCCACGGCAAGGCGAACGCCGCGACCAGCAGCAACGCGGGCAAAGCAAAGGCCAGCACCTGCGTGATCTGGCGGAGTTTAGCGCTGTGCTTGCGCGCAATGCGAAAACCCATCTCCTTGAGCAGATAGTTTTCCTCGGTATGCGGCCATTCCAGCGACCGCACCGTGCCGCCGGAAAGCCCGGTTGCGGTGTTGGCGTTGGTCGGGATCTCCAGCCTGTCATTGTATCGCCAGGTCGCCAGCTTCAAACCCCAGCCGAGCGCGGTCAGCAACAGGGCACCCGCCAGAAGCATATTCGAGCCTGCGGCAAATCCCTGCAGCAGGGCGTTGAGCAGTACGCTGCCGGTCATCGCCGAAAAGACCAGGTAGGCGGGCAGGGTGAAGCGGCTGTGCCACTGGGCAATCGGCTTCAACGACGCGTAGATCATGCCGGTGGTGCAGACGGTTGCGACCGCGCCGATGGCAGCGAGCAGCCCGGCGACAGCCGCCCAGCCGCTCGTACGGCCGAGGACCACCCAGCCAATAGCGAACAACCCCGCCGGCACGAAGGTGGCGACCGAGGCAACACCTTCGCGCGACAGCCATGAGCTACGCCATTGCGAGAAGGCACGCCAGGCGCGTTCGGGCCGGCCGAGATGGCCGGCCGACGACAGCAGGCCTGTCGAGATCAGGCCAAGCGCCAGCCCCATGCCGGTGAGGCCAAGCCAGAAATCGGGCGGGATAAAGCCCTGTCCGGCGAGCACGCCAAGCAGCGCGAGCAGGCCGTAACCGGCGCCCGTGGCCGTGGTGAAAAAGACGACGGAGAAGGCTGGATGCATGAAGGCACGGGTCAGTTCGAAAGCATGCGGTCGACCCAGCCGAGGAAGCCGCCTTCAGCCTGCACCGCTTCAAGCGCTGGCGCCGGCACCGATGCGGCGCGGGTGGTGTGGGCACGTGGCGGCAGATATTTGTTGGTCGGCTTATAGCCCATTTCCGGCATCAGATCGACACCGCCGCGCTCGGCCACCAGTTGCGAGATAGCGGATGCCGGATCGCCCAGATCGCCAAAATGCCGCGCGCTGGTCGGGCAAGCAGCGACGCAGGCGGGCACGCGATCTTCCTCCGCCAGATTGTCGTTGTAGATGCGGTCGACGCACAACGTGCATTTCTTCATCACGCCGACATCGGTGTCGAATTCGCGTGCGCCATAGGGACAGGCCCAACTGCATAATTTACAGCCGATGCATTTGTCCTCGTCGACCAGCACGATGCCGTCCGACGCCCGCTTGTAGGAGGCGCCGGTCGGGCAGACGGTGACGCAGGCCGGTGTCTCGCAATGCAGGCAGGAGCGTGGGAAATTGACCGTGCGCCCACCCATCTCCGTGATGTGCTCATAACTGTGCACCCGATTGAACCAGACGCCGTCGACATTGCCGCCATAGGGGTCGATGTCGGTCAGCGGCGCCATGTGGCCGCCGGTGTTCCATTCCTTGCAGGCGGTAACGCAGGCCTGGCAGCCGACGCAGGTGTCGAGGTCAATGACCAGGCCGAGCTTTTTGTCGGTGTGGGTGGGAAGGCAAGTCATTTGGCAGCTTCTCTTTCCCGACGGAATTCGGCGCCGAAACTAAGCTTATCGGGCGGGGGCTCAAAATGCGGTGGCTGTCGGAACCGCTCGAACTGCGGTTCGGTGAAGCCTGCTTCCTCGTCTGCGCATTTGACGATGCGCACGCGCAGGTCGAACCATGCCGCCTGGCCGGTGACAGGATCGGAATTCGAATAGTGTTTGCCATTCGCATCGGCAGAGGTCTGGTCGCCGATGATGTGGTTGAGCAGGAAGCCGCGATTGGATTCGGCCGCATCATCCTTCAGCCCCCAGCTGCCGCGACGCTTGCCGATCGCATTCCAGGTCCACACCGTATTGGCGTTGACGCCGTCGACCAGCTTGATCTGTCCTTTGACCTTGCCGTTGATGCTCTCGATCCACACCCAGTCGTCATCGGCAAGCCCGAGGCTGGCGGCGGTCCGATTGTGCACGAACAGCCGGTTCTGGCTGGTGATCTGCCTTAGCCACGCATTCTGCCCGCCCCAGGAATGGTACATGTGCATCGGCCGCTGCGTCAGCGCGTGCAGCGGATAGGCTTGGCTGTCGACCGCAGCCTCTTCGAAGGGCGCGTACCAGAACGGCAGCGGATCCATATAGGTCTCGATACGGCTGCGCTCCGCCTCCGGCGGCAGCACCCCGCCATGGCCGCGCGCCGCAAGGCGAAAGCGCTGCATCGGCTCCGAATAGAGTTGGAAGACGATCGGCTCGGCCTTCGGCATGAAGCCCATGCTCTCAGCGAATTCGAGATACGAGCGGTTGGCCATCTTGTAGTAGCGCTGATCGGCGGCGAAGTCCTGGTGCCAGAAGCCGCCATTATCTATGTAGCGTTGCAACTGGTCGGGATTGACCTCGCCCTTGCCGACCGAGGCCCCGTCCTTGCCGCGCCAGCCGGCGAGCGGACCGACACCTGGCGTGCGCTCGTGATTGACGATGTAGTCGGCATAGTCGCGGTATTTGGCGGAGCCGTCGTCGTCAACGAAGCCGGGCAGGCTGAGCCGCGCGCCGAGTTCGATCAGCACCGTCTGGAACGGCCTGACGTCGCGGTCCGGCTCGACGACGGGATGGCGGATCGCGTCGCCCGGCCCGTCGGCATGGCTGATCGGCCGGTCGAGCAGACTGATACAGTCATGACGCTCGAGATAGGTCGTGTCCGGCAGCACCAGATCGGCAAAAGGTACGGTCTCGGAATAATAAGCGTCGGAATAGATGATGAACGGAATCTTGTACTCGCCCGACGCATCGATATCGGTCAGCATCGCCATCGTCTCGACCGTATTCATCGACGAGTTCCAGGCCATGTTGGACATGTACATGAACAGAGTGTCGATCTTGTAGGGATCGCCCGCCCAGGCGTTACGAATGACCGTGTGCATGAGCCCATGGGCGGCCAGCGGCGCGTCCCAGGAGTATGCCTTGTCGATACGAACAGGCTTGCCGCCTTCATCGATCAGCAGGTCCTCCGGTCCGCAGACGAAGCCGAGCGGCATGCCTTCGAGCGGTGTCATCGGCTTCACATTCTTGCCGGCGGGCTTTGGAGCCGGCGGCGCGGGCCGCGGATAAGGCGGTTTGAAGCGGAAGCCGCCCGGCGCGTCCACCGTGCCGAGAAGCACCTGAAGCAGATGAATGGCGCGGCAAGTGTGAAATCCGTTCGAATGGGCCGAGATGCCGCGCATCGCATGCATCGACACCGGCCGACCCTTGATCGTCTCGTGCCGGCGGCCGGCCCAGTCCGTCCAGGCCACCGGCAATTCGATTTGCTGTTCGAAGGCGACATGGGCGAGTTCTGCGGCAATGCGTCGGATGGTGTCGGCGGAGATGCCGCACCGGTCAGCGACGGCGTCCGGTGAATAGCTCTCGTCCAGATAACGGTCGGCGACGAGTTGGAAGACTGGCACGCAGCGGCGGCCGTCGACGAGAACGCTGCCGGTCAATGCGGGCTTCGCGTCGGCATCGCTGGCATTGACAGGCATCTTCGCCACCCTGTCCCAAGCCAGCGGATTGCCGTCGCCATTGCGCATGAACAGCCCGTCATCGACAGCTCCAGGCTCCTGAACGACCAGGATGTGGGCATTGGTGTAGCGCAAGAGGTACTCGAGATCGATGCGGCCAGCCTTCAGCAATTCGTGGATGAGGGCGAACACGAACAGGCCGTCGGTGCCGGGCCGGATGCCGATCCAGTCGTCGGCAATCGCGTTGTAGCCGGTGCGGCAGGGATTGATTGAAACCACCTTGGCGCCGCGCGCTTTGAGCTTGCCGAGGCCGATCTTGATCGGATTGGAATCATGGTCTTCGGCAACCCCGAACAGCATGAAATACTTGGTGTTGTCCCAGTCGGGCTCGCCGAACTCCCAGAACGAGCCGCCAATCGTGTAGAGGCCGCCGGCTGCCATGTTCACCGAGCAGAAACCGCCATGGGCCGCGAAGTTCGGCGTGCCGAACTGGCTCGCCCACCAACCGGTCAGCGATTGCGACTGGTCGCGGCCGGTGAAGAAGGCGAGTTTCTTCGGATCGGTCTGGCGGATGTTGGAAAGCCGTTCTGTCGCGATCGACAAAGCTTCCTCCCACTCGATCTCGCGGAACTCGCCCGAGCCGCGCAGTCCGGTGCGCAGCAATGGTTTCGTCAGCCGCGCCGGGCTGTAATGCTGCATGATGCCGGCGCTGCCTTTGCCGCACAGCACGCCGCGATTGACCGGATGATCCTTGTTGCCGTTGATATACCGAACCTTGCCGTTTTTGATATGGACGTCGATGCCGCAGCGGCAGGCGCACATATAGCAGGTGGTCTTGGCGATGCTGTCGGAGACATCAGGCGAAGTATCGACGCCGTCGCGTTCAGCGGGCGCGCGCGTATCGGCAAGCGGCCGTTGTGATGGTGCCGAATTGGCTCCGCGCAGCAGGTTGTTGGTCATGATCCGGTGATGCTCTTGCGCTCCGCGACCTTGGCTCTCGTCTTCGGGCCGGGGCCGCGCATGTAATGCTCTTCCGGCCGATAGCGTTCACCCAAGAGCCGCCGCCGCAGGCTGCGGGTCCAGTGCGCAAACACGGATTTGAACCGCCCCACCAATTCTACCCTCGACTGCTAGGCGCGACTTTTTTCCAATTTCGGGTCAAAATTTAGAACAAAGCGACCGATCCGTCTAACAACTTGCTCTTGTAATTCCAATCGGATTTGCTTCTTAGTGCCGGAATGACCCTGGACCAGTTGCGGATCTTCGTCGCCGTCGCCGAACGGGCGCACATGACCAAAGCGGCCGAGTTGCTGGGCATCTCACAGTCGGCCGCGTCGGCCGCCATCCGCTCGCTCGAACAGCAGCACGGCGTCCAGTTGTTCAACCGAGTGGGCCGCAATATCGAGCTCGCCGAGACCGGACGCCGATTCTTGCCCGAGGCCAAGGCGGTCCTCGAGCGGACTGCGGCCGCCCACAATGTGCTGGAGCATGTCGCGCAGACGATATCAGGCAGTCTCTCGATCGCTGCCAGCCAGACCATCGCCAGTTATTGGCTGCCGCGCCGGCTCGCCTCTTTCCACGAAGCCTATCCTGCCGTCAGGCTGAGCGTGAGCATTGGCAACACCAGGCAGGTCGAGACCAATGTACTTGATGGCGCAGCCGATTTTGGCCTGGTCGAGGGGCGCACCGAATCCGACATTTTGCGCCGTGCCAAGGTCGATATCGATCGCATGATGCTGGTCGTGGCGCGCTCGCACCCTGAGATCGCAGAAGTTTCGCCTGGACATCCCGACCTTGGCGGGCTTCGCTGGATCATTCGCGAAGGCGGGTCGGGCACGCGCGAGGCGCTGGAGGACCTTGCCCGACGCGACGGGATTTCGTTCGCGGACCTGCAGATATTCCTGGTATTGCCGAGCAATGAGGCTATTCGCCAGGCGGTCGAGGCCGGCGCCGGCGCCAGCATCATTTCGGAACTCGTCGTCGCGCGCGCGGTCGCCGAAGGCAGTCTGCGTTCCGTGCCGATCGATCTGCCGAAGCGCGAATTTGCCATGATCACGCATCGCGACCGGCAGCCAAGCCTGGCCCAGATGGCGCTCAAGGCGCATCTTGGCGGCAAAGCTGAGAGATCCGCGCCGCTTTAAGCCGATCAGCCGAACTTCCGCTGCGCGTCGAGCGCCAGCCCAAGCCCGACCGAGCCGAACACATCGCCTTCGATTACCGACGCCTGCGGCACCAGCGCCAGGATCTGCTGCCTGGCCAGCGGGATCGCGGTCGATCCGCCGGTCAAGAACACCGCGGTGATATCCGAGGCCTTCACCTGTGCGTCGCGGATGGTCTGCTCGACCGTAGCCGCAACACGCTCAATGTCCCTGGCTATGGTGGCTTCGAGACTCTTGCGCGTGATTTCTGCCGTGAACCTCACCTCCGGCAGCGCGACCTCGACATCGGCCGACGATCGGTCCGTCAGCTCAATCTTGGCCTTTTCGACCAGTGCCGCCAGCGCGTGGCCGTAACGATGCTCGACGATGTGGATGAACCGGTCGACCAGGTCTGCGCGTTCCGCCTCATAGCGGATCTGGCGCAGATGCGTCATCGCCCTTGCGGTATAGACCAGGTTTATGCGCTGCCACGTCGCCAGGTCGATGAAGTAGCTCGCCGGCAGATTACGTTTGCCATCCTTGGTCGGTGAGAGATGGCCGAGCTGCGGCATCACATGGGCGATGCTCAACAGCCGGTCGAAGTCGGTGCCGCCGATGTGGATGCCGCGGCTGGCCAGGATGTCGCCCTTGCGGTCAAGCGAGCGGGCGCGCTCGGGCGAGACCCGCACGATTGAGAAGTCGGACGTGCCGCCGCCCATGTCGACGATCAGCGCCAGTTCCTCGCGCGTCACCTTTTGTTCGTAGTCGAGTGCCGCGGCAATCGGTTCGAACTGGAAAGCGATGTGCTTGAAGCCGTGGGCACGAGCGGCATTTTCGAGTTCGTGCTCCGCCTTGGCGTCGGCCTCGGCATCGTCGTCGACGAACTGCACGGGCCGTCCCAGCACGACGCTGTCGACCGCGTCATGGGCTTCTTCTTCCAGCTTCTTTTTCAGATAGCCGACGAACAGGCCGACAATCTCCATGAAGCCGATCGAGCGCGCCTTGATGCGCGTCTTTTCGTGGGCGAGCGAGCTGCCGAGCACACTCTTCAACGAGCGCATCAGGCGGCCTTCGATACTGTCCGTATAGTTGGCAAGGGCGCGTCGCCCGAAATAGGTGCGGTTGTCCTCGAAATTGAAGAATACCGCACTGGGCAGCGTGACCTGGCCGTCTTCCAACGCCACCAGCCGCGGCTGCCCGTTCCTGACCACGCTCACGGTGGAATTCGAAGTGCCGAAGTCAATACCGGCAAATGCTGGTCGCATCGTGCGTTCCTGTAGTTCTGATTTGGGGAGCAGCAGCTCGTATCCGGTCGGGCCGGGGGTCGCGGTCTAACCCATACCCTCGGAAAGGGAAACCACTTTTACGAGAGTTCAGTCTTTCCTGAACACCAGTCTTCCGAGCCAGCCGGTCAGCATGGCCAGCGATACGGCAAAGACACCGTAGAGGAAGGAATAGTCGTGCGCGACGCGGAAGATCGACTGTTCGAAACCGGACTTGCGGATTTCGAGCTGGGCGGAGCTTTCCTTGATGAACAGGCCGCTCTTGAACAGGAACGCGCGGGCCTTATGGGTGCCGACCGGAACGTTTGGGGCGAGCCTGACGGTGGCGCGGAACAGGTTCTGCGACAGGAACTGCACACCGCCGACATTCTCGCTGTAGAGGCCGGTCGCCGCCTTGCGTTCGCGCAGCGCGGCGGTGAACTCCTCGATTGTCGCCGGGCTGTCCTCCGCGTCGGCCGGCTGCAAATAGAGGTTGGAGGCGCCAAGCGACAGCTGCTTGTAGCTGTTCGGATCGGTGACGTCCTGCAGCGGCCGCGTCGTCGCCACCGAATAGGAGACAGGTACGTTTTTGAAGGTCTCCGACTCCAGATTGACCCAGACGCCGAGCACCCGGTCCTTGCGGCGCACGACGACCGGCCGAGCCGGGCCTTCCAGCACGACGATCACGTCGTAGCGCCCTTGCCGCGCGACAAGCGGATCGGCATTTTCCAGTGAGCCGAAAATGGTCAGGTCGGCGCCGGAAAAGCCGGCGGTAATCGAGACATTGTCGGTGGAAAGGCCGATCTGGATGTTTTCGGTTAGTGGCGCCTGCGCCTTCGCCGGTGGCGCAGCAGCCAGCAGCGACAGCAAGACGGCGGCCGCGAGCGTCCTTAGGCCGGCCATCAGCTCAGGCCCACGCCGGACAGAGAATAGAGATTGGGCGGCGTGACGAAAAGATCGATGGCAAGCCGGATGGCTACCGCCAGCACGAGCAGCGCCAGCAGCGCCCTGAGTTGCTCGCCCCGCAGCCTCTGACCAGCCTTGGCGCCATATTGCGCGCCGGCGACGCCGCCTGCCATCAACAGGAAGGCGAGCATGACGTCGACCGTCTGGTTGGTGGTGGCGTGGACCAGCGTGGTGTAAGCCGAGGTGAAGATGATCTGGAACAGCGAGGTGCCTATGACGACGTTGGTCGGCACTTTCAAAAGGTAGATCAGGGCCGGCACCATGATGAAGCCGCCGCCGACGCCCATGATCGAGGACAGGAAGCCAATCGCCGCGCCCAGCCCAAGCACCGGAATGACGCTGACGAAGAGCTTCGAGGCCCTGAACCGCATCTTCAGCGGCAGGCGGTGGATCCAATTATGCTGGCCGGATTTCTTCAACACCGGTGCGGCGCCGCTGCGAGTGGCGCGCAGCGCATTGACGCTCTCGACCAGCATCAGTCCGCCGACGGTGCCGAGCAGCACGACGTAGAGCAGCGAGATGAACAGGTCGAGCTGGCCGAGCCGGCGCAGGAGCGCAAAGACATAGATGCCACCGGTCGAGCCGACGATGCCGCCGGCTAAAAGCACGCCGCCGAGCTTGAAGTCGAGCGTGCCGCGCTTCATGTGCGACAGGGCGCCGGAGAAGGAGGAAGCGATGACCTGGTTGGCGCCGGTGGCGACCGCAATTGCCGGCGGTATGTTGTAGAAGATCAGCAGCGGCGTAATGAGAAAGCCGCCGCCCACGCCGAACATGCCCGACAGGAAACCCACCGCCGCACCCATGGCCAGCAGCACGAAGATGTTGACGGAAATTTCCGCGATCGGGAGATAGATGCCCACCCGTCAGTCTCGATCAGTTTGCCTCCTGGCGAATGCAACCGTTGCGGGCATTTTGCGTCAGAAGGCTATCTCGTTCTTGCGCCGGCCGGGCCGTGAAGTCAAACTTCGCCGCACCGCCGAAACAAAAAACAACTCAATCAGTTAACAGGCAAATCTGTGGCAAGGGCGTCGCGGAAACGACGCATCCGCCGTTATTTACGCGCAAGCAGCGCCTTGACCAGCTTTTCGTCGATCGCGCCGGTTGCCTTCATATCGTTGTCGGCCTGGAAGGCCATGATCGCGTTCTTGGTTTTCTGGCCCATCATGCCGTCGGGATTGCCGGCCTCGTAGCCGTTCTTGTTGAGAATGCGCTGGATGTTCTGGACCGCTTTCTTCGTGTCGATGCCGGCGGTCGTCTGCGGTGTGCCGTCCTGCCACGATTCAGGAACGTCGGCCGAATTGGCGGCTGGATCGAGCGGCTTGGCCTTCCACAGTTCAGCCGCGGCCCGCGCACGCTCCAGCTGCTCGGGCCTCAGCGCCTTGGCGATCTCGTCGCGCTTGGCCGCCGCATCCTTGTCGCCGGTCTTGGCGACGAGTGCGAACCATTTGTAGCTCTCCTCGAGGTTCTGCTTCATGCCGACGCCCTTCGCCGCGAGGATGCCGAGATTGAACTGGCTATCCTTGACACCGAGATCCGCCGCCGCCTGGAACCAGCGCGCTGCCGATTCATTGTCGGTCACGCCATCCGCCGCCATCGCAAACAGCACGGCAAGATTGTGCATCGCGCTGGCATTGCCCTGCGCTGCGGCAAGCTGGTACCAGGTTTTCGCTTTCTTGATGTCGCGTGCGACGCCGATGCCCTTCTCGTAAAAATTGCCGATGCGGTATTCTGCCGGTGCGAAACCGAGTTCGGCAGCTTTCTCATACCATTTGGCCGCCGCCGCCATGTCTTCTTTGACGCCGCGAGACTCGGCGTAGCGCGAGCCGATCTCGAACAGCGCCTTGGCGTCGCCGCCGGCCGCTGCATCGCGCAGGGCGGCCGGACCGGCATCGGCCGGAACGTCGATCTTGGCAACGCCTGCCGCGGCAGCATCCGCCGGCGGCACCGTGCCGGTCGTGTCCTGCATCGCAGCGGTGGCTATAGCAGGCGCGGCAGCCATTGGCTCGGCGTCGCTGGCCGTCGCCGCTGCCGGCGCGGGCACTGCGGCCGCGGTGTCTTGCGCCGCCAGGTCAGCGGGCGCCGCGGAAGCCGAGGGCGCCGTCGATGTCTCGGCTGCCGGTGTAGCGGGGCCGGTTTGCGCCGCCGTGTCGTCCTTGGTCATCGATGCGGATGGCTCTGCCTGCCTGACGGTGGGCGACGGCGCTCTCTCCTGTGTTGTCGTCTGCGCGTCCGCCTTCGGCTCGCTGGCAACGCTGGCCAAAGCGGTTTCCACCGGCTGTACGGCCACGGCCGGTGCCGCCTCATTGTTGGTGACTTCGACCGGGTCGGAGAAGAAGGCTTTGCCCAGTTGCAGGCCGGCAAGCGCCAGCATGATGGCGATTGCCCCCATCAGGATCGGCTTGCGCCGCGCCTTGAGCAGGTCGCCGATCCTGAGTGCCTTGACCGGGCCTTTCATCGTCGACTGGCGCTTGAGGGCGTCCGCCTCGGCGGCCGCCGCCTGCGCAGCCCGTCTGGCTGCCGCGATGAAGTCCGATTTCGCCGCCTCAGCGCCGCCTTCCCGGGTCGGCTGCCCGCGCTCGTCGCGCACGCGCTTCATGATGGCGCTGAGGTCGGGTGCGCCGGAGCCGGGTTCCAGTGGTCGGTTGGCGAGCTTGGGGTCGAGGGGCTCGTCGAGATCGACGCTGGGTATCTCGGCGCTCTGCGCCGAGCCTGCAAGCGGCGGCATCTCGGCGTCCTTCTTGCCCTTCAAGGCGCGCGCCAGCCCGCCTAACATCGATTTCCTGCCGCCGCCTTGCTCGGTTTTTTCACGCGTCGTGTCTGAACCGAGAGCCGCCAGGGCTGCTGCGGCGGCGGCCTCGGCTGGCGTACGCGGACCTGGCTCGTCGCGCACGAGCGCCGCGGCGCGGCCGTCGAGATCGGCCATGCTGCCCGTCAACGGCAGCGGCTGGTCGAGGTCCATCGACGGTGCGTCCTGCACCGAGATCTTGGATGGCCGGCCGAAACGCTTGCTCAACTCCGCGCTTGCCGGTTCACCCGTCTCCAATGAACCAAGCCTGTCAACGATCTTGAGCAGCGTATCGTGGATAGCCTCGAACGTTCTCGAATTGCGCTCGTCCGAACGGCGCGTCAGTGCCTCGAGCGTCTTCAGGTCCTGGGCGAGGCCGGTAACGGCCGCCGTGTTGGCGCTTGATCCGGCCAGTGAGCGGACGGCGCTCTCAGCCGCCTCGCGCGCCGCGCCGAGGACGGAATCGCGGGTTCCGGCCAGCGACTTCTCGATTTCGTTGAGACGCGGGCTGATGTCGTCGAATTCCGGCAGCGGCGTGCCGGGCTTGGAAAGATGCGCCGTCAGGCCGGCGACCTGCGCCTCAAGGCTGCGGATCAACGCCGGGTCGATGCTGGCGACCTGTGCCGCGGACGAATCCAGCCGGCTTGAGATGTCTTCGAGCCGGCTCTCCAGGCCACGGATCGCCGCCTCGTTGGCGGGATCTGGAACGCGCGTCTCAATCCGCTTGGCCAGCGCGGTGAAGCGGGCGTCGATGGCATCCATGATGCCAGCGCTATCGACCTGCGGCATGCGCTGGTCCAGCCTGTCGGCGACCTCGTCCAACCGGCGCTCAAGGTCGCGAAACAGCATGTTGCCTTGTTCGATTGCGTCGCCCTGGCGACGTTCCATCATGCTGGACAGCACGTCGAAGCGCTGCTCGAGCCCCTGGAAGATGTAGTCGGCGTCGGGCATGGCAGGTGCGTGGTCGATCTTGTCGGCAATAAGCGCGACTTGCCTGGCAAGGCGCTCCATCGCCTGTTCCGGCAGATTGGCTCGGCCGGCCAGTTCATCCACGCGGCTCGACAATGTGTTGAGACGGTCAATGACCTCCCGACCCGGACGATCCTGCGACACTTCTTCGATTTGCTGGGCCAGTGAATCGATCCGCTTCTCGATGCGTTCGAAGGGCTCGGGGTCGAACGAATTGGCTTGCGCGGCAACCGTCGAGGCGACGATCGCGCGGGAAATCTCGTCGAGCCGCTCGTCGATCTGACTGAATGTGTCGCCGCCGCGATTGTCCTGCTGGCGGGCGAAATGGTCGACCGCTCCGGCAAGCGTGCGGACCTTTTCCTCGAGCGAGCGCAGCGACAGCGATTCCGGCAGATTGCTGACGGCATTGCTGATCTGTTCGAGCCGCTCCGTCAGCGCCGACAGGCCGGGTGCATCGGAACGCTTGCGCTGATCGGCCTCGACGCGATCCTCGAAAGCGTTCCAGCGGCGGTCGAAATCGTCCCAGCGGCGTCCGACCGCCTGCACGCTCTCCTCGCGCGCCAGCGTATCGAGCGCGGCTTTGACCTGCTCAAGCTCGAGCCGCAGCATATTGACGCTTCTGTCGTCGCTTTTTTCGGCCAGTGTCTGGATGGCGCCGGAAAGCCGCTCGAATTCGACGCTGAGTTCGGCGCTGCCTTTGCCGCCGCCATTTGACTGGAAGGCTCGCCCAATATTCTTGCGCAGTACCTCGAACTCGCGTTGCAGGCCGGAGGTCATCTGCTGGCGCAAGTCTTCGCGCAGGCCGCGCAATTCCCCGGCGATCTTGCCGGCTAGGGCGACGCTGTCCTCCTGGCCGCGCACCCGGTCGATATCGCGGGCGATCGCCTGGTAATTCTGGTCGAAAGCCGCTGCTGGACCTTTCGGCCGCTGCGCGCGTGGATCCTCATACCGGCGCTGCTGGCCATAGGGTTGGGCGCTGGGATAGCGTGGTTCTGCCGCTGGTCGGCGCGGATCGGGGTGGCTTGCCGTCTCCTCGCGCGTCCGCTCCAGCCGCTGCTCCAGAGTTTCCAGGGAGCGGTTGAGCTCTTCAAGCGTCGTGTGCGGCCGGCGTTGCCTGCCGGCGTTGAGTGTATCGAGGTAGGACCGCTTGCTGTTCATCAATGCGCCCGTTTCAGAATTGCTGGCTTTCACCAGGTTCCCAAAGTCCTGCCGGGACGAACGCGACTGCCTGGCTTGTTGCAGTGGAAGACGAGCTTCCCGGGTCTCATCCGCGCTCCGAAAAACCGTGAAAAATTCAGTACAGGATAGACACGGGTAACCGACATGCGCACATTTCGCCCCAACGTGGTAAACAACGCGTTAACCAAGCTTAAGAAGTTGCAACTTTGTCGGCTGGCTGCCGACGGCGCCGGGTGTCTTTTTTGGACGCGCAAAAGACGTTGTAGAATTTTGATCAGCCGCATGATCGCTCCCGAAATCGGCAACGACCTTTTAGGTTGTCCGCTGGTGCTGCGGCATAAAGTTGCAAGACCAGAACGCTCTTGCGTGGTGAGGCGGCTATCGATATAGAATTGACGTAAACGTAAATGAGCGGATTACGCCGTTTGCGATTTGTTTGTTGAAACCACGAGTGGAAGCACGCCCCCGCTTTCACTCAGGCGACGCAAGGTCCGCGACCGCGACGCCACCAGACGGGGAAAGCCAGTGACCATGAAACTTATTTCGCCCGGCCAAGCCGCGGCCAACACCAACGATATGTCGAGCGAAGCCGGTGAAGAGCTTGTCCGCATCGGCGAAATGGCCAAGAAATATGGAGTGACGCTGCGTACGCTGCGTTTCTATGAGGACAAGGGTCTGCTCAACCCGCAGCGCGACGGCTCGACCCGTCTCTATACACGCCGCGACAGGGCCCGGCTGAAGCTGATCCTGCTTGGCCGCAAGGTCGGGTTCTCGCTGCGTGACGTCAAGCAGATGATGGACCTCTACGATCCGAACGGCTCCAACACCAAGCAATTGCGGCTGGCGCTCGACAAGTCGGAGAAGCAGCTTGCCCGTCTGCAGAAGCAGCGGGCGCTGATCGACGACGCCATCAGCGAACTGAGTGCTTCGATGTCGACCGTCCGGCAAATGCTGATCGAGCGCTCGACGCCGCAGGCCAGCGTAGCGAGCTAAACTAAGCTTTCGATTTGTGACGAATAAGAGCCGCGTGGCTTTCGCTGCGCGGTTCTTCGTCGTTTGCCGTGCTTTGTCGTTTGTCGTCCTGGCGCGCGGGAGAAAATTTACCGCAGCGCAGAATTGACGTTTACGCAAACGTCAATATTTGTTATCTCGACCACAACGTTGGTCCGTCTGCCATCCTCATATGCTGGGGCTGATTTCGGGGCCAAGACCGCATGGTGGAGGAAACGCATGCCGATCTACAGAGCGCCGGTCCGGGACACGCTGTTCGTGCTGAACGAAGTGCTGGGATATCAGCGTTATTCCAATCTTCCCGGATTTTCCGACGCGACGCCGGATGTGCTCGAGGCCATCCTTGCCGAGGGCGCGAAGCTCGCCGAAAACGTGATGCAGCCGCTGAACCGCGTTGGCGACGTGGAAGGCTGCATGCGCCATGACGACGGTTCGGTAACGACGCCGAAAGGCTTCAAGGAAGCTTTCGACCAGTATCGCGAAGGCGGCTGGATGGGGCTCGCGGCACCTGTCGAGTTTGGCGGGCAAGGGTTGCCCTACGCGGTGCACACTGCGGTTGCCGAATACATGGTGTCGGCCAATATGTCGCTGATGATGTATGCCGGCCTGACGCAAGGCGCGATCGCTGCGATCATCACCCATGGCACCAAAGAGCAGAAGGCAACATGGTTGCCGAAGCTAGTCGAGGGCGCCTGGACCGGCACCATGAACCTGACCGAGCCACACTGCGGAACCGATCTTGGCTTGCTGCGCACCAAGGCCGTCCCCAATGGCGACGGCACCTACAGGATCTCCGGTCAGAAGATCTTCATCTCGGCCGGCGAGCATGACATGTCGGACAATATCGTCCACCTGGTGCTGGCCCGTATCGAGGGCGCGCCGGATGGCGTGAAGGGCATCTCGCTGTTCATCGTGCCGAAGCTCAAGCTCGATGCCTCAGGCAATCCGGGCGAGAAGAACACCGTCTCCTGTGGCTCGATCGAGGAGAAGATGGGTATCCATGGCAACTCGACCTGCGTCATGAATTACGACGACGCTGAAGGCACGCTGCTCGGCGAGGCCAATGGCGGGCTGAAAGCAATGTTCACCATGATGAATGAGGCGCGGCTTGGCGTCGCCCTGCAGGGACTTTCGCTATCTGAGGTTGCCTACCAGAATGCGGTTTCCTACGCCAAGGATCGTCTGCAGGGCCGCTCGCTGTCAGGGCCGAAGGCGCCGGACAGGAAGGCCGATCCGATCATCGTCCATCCGGACATCCGCCGCAGCCTGATGACCATGAAGGCTTTCAACGAGGCCGGCCGCGCGCTGGCGCTGTGGACGGCGATCAAGTCCGACATCGCTCACCGCTCCGGTGACGACAAAGATCGCCAGGTCGCAGACGACTACACCGGCCTGATGACGCCGGTGGTCAAAGGCGTGCTCACCGACAAGGGGTTCGATCATGCGGTAATGGCGCAGCAGGTCTTCGGCGGCCACGGCTATATAGAAGAGCACGGCATGAGCCAGTTCGTCCGCGATGCGCGCATCGCCATGATCTATGAGGGTGCCAACGGCATCCAGGCGCTCGACCTCGTCGGCCGCAAGCTGGCCTTGAATGGCGGCCGCGCGGTCCAGGCTTTCTTTAAGGAAGTCGGAGAGTTCTGCGAGGAAAACCGCACCGACGAGACGATGGCGCCCTTCACCAAGGCGCTGAAGAAGGGCCTCAACGATCTGCAGACGGCGACGATGTGGCTGGTGCAGAACGGCATGGCCAAGCCCGATAACGCCGGTGCCGCCTCGACCGATTACATGCATCTCTTCGGCCTGGTGGCGCTGGGCTATATGTGGGCGCAGATGGCCAGGGTGGCCGCAGCGAAATTGGCGAATGGCGCCGACGGCGCTTCGTCTTTCTACGACCACAAGCTGGTGACGGCGCGCTTCTTCATAGAGCGGATCATGCCGGAGACGTCGGCGCATCTTGCCCGCATCTCCAGCGGTGCCGACACATTGATGACACTGCCGGCGGAAGCGTTCTAGCTTCGGCGTTCCCCTCCCCCTCGAGGGGAGGGTGGCCCGAAGGGCCGGGAGGGGGTCCTGCGTGCAGTGCGCCGACCTCCATTCTGGTGCATGCCTTGGAGGAAAATGATCGCAATGCCGTGGCACATGGCGCAGGTTGTAATAGATAAGGTCAAGCAAGTCATCGGCGACCCCACCCGGCCGCTTCGCGGCCACCCTCCCCTCGAGGGGGAGGGGAACGTCGGCGCGAGGGAGAAACCATGACCCACCCCGCCGAAATCCTTGGCCTTCCCAAGCCCGCCTGGGCGGCGGACGAGGTCGGCATGCTTTACGACATGGCGCACCGCTTCATGTCGGAAGAGATCGCGCCGCGTTACGACGAGTTCGAGAAGAACGAAATGGTCGACCGCGAGAGCTGGCTGAAGGCGGGTGCTGCCGGCCTGCTCTGCGCCTCTATGCCGGAGGAATATGGCGGATCGGGCGGCACCTTCGCGCATGAGAGCGCCATCATCGAGGCGATCGGCCATGTCGGCGTCGACGGGTTCGGCATTGGCCTGCACAATTCGATCGTTGCCCCCTACATCCTCCATTACGGCTCGGACGAGCAGAAGAAGAAATGGCTGCCGAGGCTGGCGACCGGCGAGCTGATCGGCGCCATCGCCATGACCGAGCCCGGTGCGGGCTCCGACCTTCAGAGCGTCAAGACGCGCGCCGAAAAGGACGGCAACCAGTACAAGCTCAACGGCTCGAAGACCTTTATCACCAACGGCCAGCTCGCCAATTTCATCATCGTCGTTGCCAAGACCGATCCTGAGAAGGGCGCCAAGGGCATCTCGCTGATCGTCGTCGAGACTGACGAGGTGGAAGGTTTCGAGCGCGGCCGCAACCTCGACAAGATCGGCCTCAAGGCCAACGACACGTCGGAACTGTTCTTCAACGACGTGCGTGTGCCGACCTCGAACCTGCTCGGCAACGAGGAAGGCCAGGGCTTTGTCCAGTTGATGCAGCAATTACCGCAGGAGCGGCTGCAGATCGGCACCACTGCTATTGCCATGGTCGAGCGGGCGCTGGCGCTTACCATCGACTACGTCAAGGAGCGCAAGGCCTTCGGCAAGGCCATCATCGAATTCCAGAACACCCAGTTCAAACTTGCCGAATTGAAGACCGAGGCGACCATCGGCCGCGTCTTCTATAATGACTGCGTTGCCCGCCACATCAACGGCGGCCTCGACCCGGTGACCGCGTCTATGGCCAAATACTGGCTGTCGGACCTGCAAGGAAAAGTCGTCGACGAATGCCTTCAATTGCATGGCGGCTATGGCTACATGAATGAATATCCGATTGCGCGCATGTTCCGCGACGCCCGCGTCCAGCGCATCTACGGCGGCACCAACGAGATCATGAAATTGCTGATCGGGCGCTCGCTCTGAGCGAGTTTCAGCAAACCCAAGGAGCAGGAAAATGGCCGAAGCTTATGTCTATGATGCCGTGCGCACGCCGCGCGGCAGGGGCAAGAAGGATGGCTCGCTGCACGAAGTGCCGGCGGTGCGGCTCGGCGCCAAGGTGCTCGAGGCCATCCGCGACCGCAACGGGCTGGACACCGGCACCGTCGACGACATCATCTTCGGTTGTGTCGATCCGGTTGGCGAGGCGGGTGCGGTCATTCCACGTGCCGCCGCTTTCGAGGCCGGCTACGACACCAAGGCGCCTGGCATGCAGATATCGCGCTTCTGCGCCTCGGGCCTCGACGCCATCAATTTCGGCGCCGCCAAGATCGCACAGGGCGCCGACGAGATCGTCATTGCCGGTGGCATCGAATCGATGTCGCGCGTCGGCATGGGCGCCTCCGGCGGCGCCTGGTTCATGGACCCATCGGTCGGCCTGCCCGGCTGGTTCGTGCCGCAAGGAATCTCGGCCGACCTGATCGCCACCAAATACGGCTTTTCGCGCGACGACGTCGATGCCTACGCGGTCGAAAGCCAGAAGCGTGCCGCCAAGGCGTGGGGCGAGGGCCGCTTCAAGAATTCGGTGATCTCGGTCAAGGACCAGAACGGCCTGACCATCCTCGACCATGACGAACATATGCGGCCCTCGACCGACATGCAGTCGCTGGCCGCGCTCAACCCGTCCTTCGTCATGCCCGGCGAAATGGGCGGCTTCGACGCCGTCGCCGTGCAGAAGCATCCCGAGGTGGAACAGGTCAACCACGTCCACCATGCCGGCAATTCCTCCGGCATCGTCGATGGCGCGGCGGCCGTGCTGCTCGGCTCGAAAAAGGCGGGAAAGACGCTCGGCCTCAAGCCGCGCGCACGCATCCGTGCGTTCGCCAACATCGGCTCCGAACCGGTGCTGATGCTGACCGGCCCCGTCGACGTCACCGAGAAGCTGTTGAAGCGGGCGAAGATGAAGCTGTCGGACATCGACCTGTTCGAGCTCAACGAGGCCTTCGCTTCGGTGGTGCTGCGCTACATGCAGGCTTTCGACATTCCGCATGACCGGATCAACGTCAATGGTGGGGCCATCGCCATGGGCCATCCGCTCGGCGCCACCGGTGCGATGATCTTCGGTACGGTGCTGGACGAATTGGAACGCCGCGACCTCAACACCGCGCTGGTGACGCTTTGCATCGGCGCCGGCATGGGCACTGCAACGATCATCGAACGCGTCTGACGGAGAGAGATGATGAGCTACACCAATTTCACCCTCGACATCGGCGCCGACGGCATTGCGCTGGTCACCTGGGACATGCCGGACCGTTCGATGAACGTCTTCACCGAGGAGGTGATGCTCGAACTGAATACCATCGTCGACAAAGTGGCGAGCGATGCAGCGATAAAGGGCGCGGTGATCACCTCCGGCAAGGATACGTTCTCGGGCGGCGCCGACATCACCATGCTGCAGAAGATGCTGGCGACCTTCGCCGCCGACAAGGCGAAGGACCCGGAGAAGGCGACCAAGGCGCTGTTCGACAATGCGGGCACCATGAACGGCCTGTTCCGTAAGCTGGAAACTTCGGGAAAGCCATGGGTTTCGGCGATCAACGGCACATGCATGGGTGGCGCGTTCGAATTGTCGCTCGCCTGCCATGGCCGTGTCGCGGCCGATTCAGACAAAGTGAGGATGGCGCTTCCCGAAGTGAAGATCGGCATTTTTCCGGGCGCCGGCGGCACCCAGCGCGTGCCACGGCTGACCGACCAGCAGCAGGCGCTGCAAATGCTGACGTCCGGCCAGACGCTGTCGCCTCAGAAGGCCAAGTCGATGGGCCTGATCCATGAGATTGCCGAGCCGGACAAGCTGGTCGAAACCGCCAAGGCGATGATCAGGAACGGCTTGAAGCCGGTGGCGCCATGGGATGAAAAGGGCTTCAAGCTGCCCGGCGCCCCGATCTATTCGGTGGCCGGTGCCAATCTGTGGCCCCCGGCCATCGCCATTCTGCGCCGAGAGACCTATGGCAATTATCCCGCCGCTGCCGCCATCCTGAAATGCGTCTATGAGGGCCTGTTGGTGCCGTTCGACACCGCCTTGCGGATCGAGCAACGCTATTTCACCGAGATCATGCAGACAAGGGAAGCGGCAGCGATGATCCGTTCGTTGTTCGTGTCGCTGCAGGAACTGAACAAGGGCGCGCGCCGCCCGGCCGATGTGCCGGAAACGAAGTTCAAGAAGATCGGCGTACTCGGCGCCGGCTTCATGGGCGCCGGCATCGCCTATGTGACGGCCAGGGCCGGCATCCCGGTGGTGCTGCTCGACCGCGACATGGAGTCCGCCGCCAAGGGCAAAGCGCATTCCGAGACCCTTATCTCGGATCAGGTGAAGAAGGGCCGTGCCAAGCCGCAGGACAAGGATCGGTTGCTGTCGCTGATCACGCCGACGGCCGATTACGCCGATCTTGCCGGCTGTGATCTTGTGGTCGAGGCGGTGTTCGAGGATTCGGCCGTCAAGAAGGATGCCACCGAACAGGCCGAGGCTGTGCTCAAGCCGTCGGCGATCTTCGCGTCGAACACGTCGACCATCCCAATCACATCGCTGGCTAGGAATTCGGCGCGCCCGAAGAATTTCATCGGCATTCATTTCTTCTCGCCGGTCGACAAGATGATGCTGGTCGAGATCATCCTCGGCAAGAAGACCGGCGACAAGGCGCTGGCCACCGCGATCGACTTCGTCCGCGCCATCAAGAAGACGCCGATCGTCGTCAACGATACGCGCGGCTTCTATGTCAATCGCTGCGTGCTGCGCTACATGTCGGAAGCCTACAAGATGCTGATCGAAGGTGTTCCGGCGCCGATGATCGAAAACGCGGCCAAGGCCGCCGGCATGCCGGTCGGTCCTCTGGCGTTGACCGACGAGACTGCGATCGACCTTGCCCAGAAGATCATGAAGCAGACCATGCGCGACCTCGGCGACAAGGCGGTCGACCCGAAGCAGATGGCGCTGATCAACACGATGGTCGACACGCATGGTCGCTTGGGCCGCAAGAACGGCAAGGGCTTCTATGACTATCCGGCAAAACCGGCCAAGAAGAAGCTGTGGCCAGGCCTCAGGGACCTCTACCCGCAGCTGTCGCCGGAGCAGGTCGATTATGAGGAACTGAAGCAGCGGCTGCTGGTCACCATCGCGCTTGAGGCGGTACGGGTGATGGAAGAGGGCATCGTTACCGACCCACGCGAGGCCGATGTCGGCTCGATCCTGGCCTTCGGCTTCGCGCCCTATACCGGTGGTGCACTGTCCTACATAGACGGCATCGGCGCGAAAAAATTCGCTAAGATCGCCAAAGGCCTGCAGAAGAAATACGGTGCCGAGTTCAAGGCGCCGAAGCTGTTGCTCGACATGGCCGAGAAGGGCGAGACCTTCTACGAGCGCTTCGATCCTTATACCAGAAACGAGGCCAAGGAGGCGGCGTGACGCCGTCTTCGACGGTGGACAAGATGGCGGCCAAGGGATAGAACAGGGAAGGTATTTTTTCCTGTTTCGAAGGAAGAGCAAGGTGCTCTCGCACGACCGCGTTTGGGCCGCCATCGACGCTCTTGCCGAGCGTTATTCGCTTTCGGCCTCTGGACTGGCCAGGCGCGCTGGCCTCGACTCGACCGCCTTCAACAAATCGAAGCGGCTGTCCTCAGATGGACGGCCGCGCTGGCCGTCGACCGAATCGCTGGCCAAGATCATCGAGGCGACCGGCGCCTCGCTGGATGAATTTGCGGGGCTGGTCGAGGGTCGGGGTAATTCCGACGCACTACCCGTGCAGAGATCGTCGGTGCCGCTGCTCGGCTTCGCCCAGGCGGGCGCCGGTGGCTTCTTCGACGACGCCGGGTTTCCAGCGGGGCAGGGATGGGACCTGATCGAGCTTCCGGCACGGGCAACCGAAACCTCCTATGCCTTGAAGGTCCAGGGCGATTCCATGCTGCCGCTCTATCGCAATGGCGATGTCCTGATCGTCGAGCCAGGGGCTACCATACGAAAGGGTGATCGCGTCGTCGTCAAGACCAATGCCGGCGAGGTGATGGCCAAGGTGCTCGACCGCCAGACACCGAGGTCGATCGCGCTGGTCTCCCTCAATCCCGATCACCCGGACCGCGACATCCCCATGCGCGATGTCGAATGGGTGGCGCGGATTGTCTGGGCAAGCCAGTAGGCGCGGGGCCGGTGCGTCTGCCTCACCTTGCCTTGGCTGTTCTGGCGATCCCGGCGATGGCCACGGCAATTGTCGCCGGCGGCCGCGCCGTCCAGAGCGAAAGCGGCGGCCCCTGGGAGCAAATCCAGGTCGGCGCTGAACCGCAGCCCGCCGCGCCGGCTACGTCGGCCATCCCGAAATCAGTGCCGGCCAAGCAGGCGGCGCATTCGAGGGCAATCGATCCAGAAATCGTGGTGCCGCCGCAGCTCGGTTCCAACGAGCTTGAACGGATAGAGCCGCGCGCCCCGTTGAGCGATCTGGCATTGGCCGGACCGCCCAAGCCGCCAAAAACGAAAATGCCCGACGACTGGAAAGGCACGAAACTATTCCAGCCCGTCGCGTCGGCCGCCGGGGTCATCGAAGCAAAGGGCTATTCGATTGCGGTTTCCGGTATCGACATCGTCAAGCAGGAGGAGACTTGCACCGACGGCGGCGAGTCCTGGAATTGCGGCATTCGGGCGCGAACGGCCTTCCGCGCCTTTCTCCGCAGTCGTGCGGTGGTCTGTGCCGTGCCGCCCGAAGGCGGTCGTGATCTGATCGCCGCCGAGTGCCGGATCGGCAATCAGGATATCGGCCAATGGCTGGTCGAAAATGGCTGGGCGCGCGCCGCCAAGGGCGGCCCTTACGTAGAAGCCGGCGAGAAGGCGCGTGCAGCAAAAAAAGGCGTCTTCGGGCCGGCGCCGAGCGTTTCAGGCCTGCCGCCGCTCCCGGCTGCTGCGTCGCGATCCGCGCCTGTAGCGCCTAGCTCGATCCTGGAGGAGCAAGACGGCGTCCTCATGCCGCCAGCTGACCAGCCAGCGCCCGCTGAATGAGCTCGCGCGTTTCGGCGATGCCGTAGAGCGCGGCGAAGGAGCCGAAGCGCGGCCCGCGTTCCTGACCTATCAGCACCTGATAGATCATCTGGAAGAAGGCGACGGAGACACCGGGTCCGCCCTCCGGGCTCTGCTTGGAATGATCCTGGTAGCGCTCGATCTTGCGCGCAACATTGAGGGCAGCGTTCTGGATTGCCTCGCTGTCGGCATCAGCCGGCAGCTCGGCGAGCGCTTCCGAAAGCTTGGTCAGCGCCTCGCGCTCGACCGCGTCGGCAGCACGGTACACTTTCGCCAGCTTCACGAAATCGTCGAAATAGCGGATGGCATATTCGGCCAGCCGGTCGAGCTCGGGATGGGTTGTCGGCGTCACACCCGGCGCGTGGCGCGAAATGAAACCCCACAGCACGTCCCTGTTCTGCGCATTCGAGGCGCTGACCAGGTTGAGCAGCAGCGAGAACGGAACCGGCAGGTCGACTGCCGGGGGATTGCCGTCATGCATGTGCCAGACCGGATTGCCCAGCCGCTCCTTCCAGTCCTGCCTCTGATAGGCAGAGAGGAACGTGTAGTATTCGTCTACCGCCTTCGGGATGACGTCGAAATAAAGCTTCTTCGCGGTTCGCGGGCGCTGGAACATATAAAGGCTAAGGCTCTCGGTCGGCGCGTAAGTCAGCCACTCGTCGATGGTCAGCCCATTGCCCTTCGACTTCGATATCTTCTGGCCGTTCTCATCGAGGAACAGCTCATAATTGAAGCCCTCCGGTGCCGGAGCATCGAGCGCGCGGCAAATCTGCCCGGCGAGCTTGACGGAATCGATCAGATCCTTGCCGGACATCTCGTAATCGACGCCGAGTGCTGCCCAGCGCATCGCCCAATCTGGCTTCCATTGCAGCTTGGCATGACCGCCGGTCACCCGCGTCTCGAAGCGCTCGCCGGTGTCCGGGTCGCGCCACACGATGGTGCCGGCGTCGAGCTTGCGCTCGTCGATCGCGACTTGCATGACGATGCCGGTCTTGGGATGGATCGGCAGGAAGGGCGAATAGCTCAGCGCCCGCTCCTCGCGCAGTGACGGCAGCATAATTGCCATCACCCTATCGAAGCGCTCGAGCATCTTGAGCAGCGTCGCGTCGAAGCGGCCGGAAGTATAATAGTCGGTCGAGGAAGCGAATTCGTAATCGAAGCCGAAACGGTCGAGGAAAGCGCGCAGCCGTGCGTTATTGGCGGCGCCGAAGGACGGATACTCATTGGAGAACGGGTCCGGTATCCTGGTCAGCGGCTTGCCGAGATAGGCGCGCAGCATGTCCTTGTTAGGCACATTGTCCGGCACCTTGCGCAATCCGTCCATGTCGTCGGAGAAGCACAGCAGCCGCGTCTTGACCTTGTCTTCAGTCAGCACGCGGAAGGCGTGGCGCACCATAGATGTGCGCGCCACCTCGCCGAACGTGCCGATGTGCGGCAGGCCGGACGGGCCGTAGCCAGTCTCGAACAGCACCGTTTCCGGGTAGCCGCTGCTCGCATAGCGGGCGACGATCTTTTTCGCTTCCTCGAATGGCCACGCCTTGCTTTCGGCGGCGGCGGCGAGGACTTCCGGGCTGAGATCGATCGGCTGTTGTTCGGCCATGATGCTATTCCTGCAACTTTGCCAGCATCCATGCCGGCAGCCGCATGCTCTAGACCATGATCCCGAAAAGTGGAACCCGGTTTTCGGGCAGGACCGTGATCAGGCAAGAAGATTAAGAGCCCCCGTCCCGATAGTCAGGATGGATCAAGTTCCAAGGCGTGATCGGAGCGCCAACGATCGCGGCTGTTTTTCCTTGCGGCGCCGGTCCCTCGTTCCTAACTTCGGGACCATCTCAAGGAGTTGTAAATGCCATTGTCGCCACACGAAGCCATGATCTACCTGATGGTCATCACCTCGGCGTCAGACCGCGACATGACCGACGTCGAACTGGCGCGGATCGGCGACGTCGTTCGATCCTGGCCGGTGTTTGAGGATTTCAACCAGGAGCGGCTGGTCGAGGTCGCCCAGGCCTGCCAGAAAATGCTGCATGAAAAGGATGGGCTGGAGGGCGTCCTGGCGCGCGTCGCCGAGGCGCTGCCCGAACGCCTGCGTGACACCGCCTATGCCGCCGCCTTCGAGGTCGCAGCTGTCGATCTCGAAATGCGCCTGGAGGAGGTGCGCGTCCTGCAGCTCGTCCGCCGGGAACTCGACCTCGATGCGCTGGCGGTCGCCGCCATTGCGCGAGCCGCCAAGGCCCGCCTTCGCACGCTGACCTGAGCCGGCGGCCAAGCTCAGAAAAAACTGACGGGAAAATAGCGCAGATAGAACTCGGCGAACGTGCCTTTCACCGAGATTTCCTGCAGCGCGTAGTCGAAAGCGGCGGCCAGTGCCGGATCGTCGGCCCTGGTGGCGATTGCCATGCCTGAGCCGAGATATTCGGGCGCCAGATAGGGGCCGCCGGCAAAGCGGCAGCAGCCCGCTGCATCCGAACCGCCGAGCCAGAAGGCGAAACGCATGCCGTCGCCGAAGGCGGCGTCGATCTTGCCGGCTTTCAGCTCGCCATAAAGCTCCTCCGGCTTTGCGAACGGGACGATTTGGACGTCGCCGAAATAATCGCGCAGCATCCGCTCGTGCGCGGAGCTGGCGATCACGCCGACACGCTTGCTGCGCAACTTGTCGAACATTGGTTCGGTCAGCGCCTGTGTCTTCAGCATGATGAAGCGTGCCGGAAATTGCAGGTAGGAGCGTGAAAATGCGTATTTCGACCGCGACTCCGGCGTCGCGGCGATGCCGGCAATGATCGCTTCGCCCTCGCCTTTCTCGAGCGCACCTTCGAGCTCGGCCCAGGGCAGCGCCTGGATCTGGCATTTTTCGGCAATGCCGAGCTCGGCGCAGATGGCGCGCGCCAGGTCGACATGGAAGCCCGACAGCCGGCCTGCCCCATCGAGGAAATTGAACGGCGGGAAATCCGTGGTGGTCAGGAATCGCAGCCGCGGCAGCATCGAAAGGTCCGGCTTTGGCAGCCGCTCCTTGGCGTCCCAGAACACCGGCACCTGCGGCTCCGCGGCGAGCGCAGCAACCGCAAGCGATTGCGCTCCGATCAATATCGAGATCAATGAAATGGATATGCGCCGAAACGCCACGCGACGACTCCGTCCGGTCTTGCCCCGGCTTTCGTACGAAATAACAGGTTTTTGTACGAAAAAAACACAGGTACGACGGTTTTTGGTTTCATCATTGCAATTTAGGGATATTGTTTAGTGAGTTTGCAAGTGACTGCGTGATGCCGGCTGAAGAGGAGCAGTAGGACGCACAGGGGAGGCAGCTTTGCAGTCCGGGGTTGATGGCGTGGTGCGGGTTGATCACTGCCATTGGCGTCAAGAGCGGAAGGCAACATGGGGTAGATGTTGCGATGGGTCATTTCGATCGTACGCTGGAGTTGATAGATCAGTTGCAGCACGCCGGCACAGCCGCCGCCGTCTGCGAAAAGCTGCTGGGGGTAACAAGCGGGTTCGGGCTGACGGCGCTGATGGCCGGGACGGTTCCGCAACCTGGCACGCCGAGAAACCAGCAAAAGGACCATGTGCTGCTCTGCGACTGGCCGGCTGAATGGCTTGAGCGCTACGTCGCGCGCAACTACGTCGATCACGACCCCGTCGTCAGCCACATGAAGCAGCTTCAAGCGCCATTCCAGTGGCGGGAAGCATCTCAGGGCATCCGCATCGGCAAGAGCGGCGGCGAGGTGATGGGCGATGCCGGCGAATTCAAGCTGCGCGACGGGTTGGCCTTCCCGCTAATCACGCTCGATGGCCAGATCGTCATGGTGTCGCTAGGCGGCGAGGCTGTCGAATTGTCGAGTGCCGAGTTCGGGTTGGTGTCGCTGGTCTCGACTTATGCGATTGGCCGCGCAATGCAGCTCCACACCATGGCGGGCAAAACCATCGATCATGTCGAATTAACGCCGCGTGAGCGCGAATGCCTGCAATGGGCTGCTGTCGGCAAGTCCGAATGGGAGATTTCACAAATTCTCGGCATTTCGGAACACACGTCAGAGAAACACCTTCTTAACGCCAAAAGCAAACTCGGTGCCGTCAACCGGGTCCAGGCCGTCGCGGAAGCGATAAGGCGCGGCTATATTAACTAGGTCGGCCGCGCCGGCCTAGAAATTCTTGCTTGCGTGATCGCGTAATTTTTTTGGGAAAGCACGGCCGTATCTTCCTATTGAAACTAGGAGACGGCAAATGCTTTTTTCCCTCACGACCCAGGAATTGATGGAACGGCCCGACCTCTGGGAGGCAGTTCATCGTTTGCGTTACAGAGTTTTCGTCGAAGAGATGGGATGGACCGATCTGCAGCGCCCTGATGGCCTCGAGATCGATCAATTCGACCACGACGAGGCAGTGCACCAGATCGTCATCCGCAATGGCGAGCTCGCCGGTTATCAGCGGATGTTGCCGACGACCCGGGCACATCTTCTAACCGATGTGCTGGCGGACCTTTATGAGGGAACCCCACCGTCGGGCCCGAATGTCTATGAACTGACCCGCTATGCGGTTGCGCCGGGATTCCGCGACGGTCGGCGCGGCGTGTCGACGGTCGGCACCGAGCTGATCGCCGGCTTCGTCGAGTGGGGTCTGAAGCGCAACGTCAACCAGGTGATCATCGAATTCGAGCCGATGTGGGTGCTTCGCGCGCTGCAGCTGCATTTCCTGGCAACGCCGCTCGGTTACCAGCGTACCTATGGCAACCAGCAGGTGGTTGCCACACTGCTCACCTTCAACGAGCACACGCTCGACGTGGTGCGTTCGCGCCGCAACCACTTTGCGCCGGTGCTGGCCAGAGGGTACCCGGACATGCTCGGACAGAGACGCGCCTCGTGAGATTGGAGAGAGGCCATGAACGTTCACTCAAAAGCAGAATTCCGCAATCACACGCTGATCGTCACGGTATCGTCGGGTGACGGCCGTCCGGTGCTGGACAGGCGGGCCTATGAAAGCCTGGCCAGAACATTCCACGAAGCCGCTGTCGACGACGACGTCCGCGTCGTGGTCCTGCGCGGCTTGGCCGGGTGCTTCTGCCTCGGTGCCGATTTCTCCGAATTTCTCGACGCCACCAAACATCGGCGACTGATCGCCGCCGTCACCGATATGTTCCGCACGCTGGCGACGTTCCCGAAACCGGTCCTTGCCTGTGTCGACGGCGACGCCGTCGGCGTCGGTTGCACCATCCTGTTCCACTGCGACATGGTGATCGCCTCGAGCAAGAGCACGTTTCGGGTGCCGTTCGTCGATTTCGGCCTGGTGCCGGACGCGGCGACCAGCATTCTGGCGCCGCAGAAGCTCGGCTATGCCGGGGCGTTCCGCTTCTTCTGCCTGGGCGACACGCTCGCCGCCGAAGATGCCAGGGCACTGGGCCTTGTCGGCGAGATCGTGACGGACGGCAGCGTCGAGGAAGCCACGTTGGCAAGAGCCAGGCAACTCGCCAAGAAGCCTGTCGCGGCGCTGCTACAGACGCGCGACCTGCTTAGGGGCGACACCGGCGCGCTCTGCGACCGCATCGACCAGGAGATCTCGCTTTTCCAGCAGGCGCTGCAGGACGACACCACGCTGAAGCGACTGCAGCGGATTGCCCGGCTGGCGGCATGAGAGCCGCGTATCGATGAGGTGAGCTTATTTTTCGAGGAAAGTCGGCCCTTCGCCGATGATCTTCTTGTCCTCCTTGCCGATGACGTCGAGGTCGCGGCCGTCATAGGGAAGCGAAAGGAGAATGCGCTGCATGACGGCCAGCCGCGCGCGCCGTTTGTCGTTCGCCCGCACAATGATCCAGGGCGCGAACTCCTTGTGCGTGCGCTCGACCATCAGGTCGCGCGCTTTGGTGTATTCGTCCCATTTGGTGATGCCGGCGATGTCGATTGGCGAAAACTTCCAGCTCTTCAGCGGGCTCCAGCGGCGGTCGTGGAATCGTTCGAGCTGCGTTTCCCGGCCGATGTTCAGCCAGAATTTGAAGAAATGTATGCCCTCGTTGCGGATCATCCGCTCGAAATGCGGAACCTCGTCCAGAAATTGCTCGTGCTGCTCGGGCGTGCAGAATCCCATCACCGGTTCAACGCCGGCGCGGTTATACCAGGAGCGGTCGAAGGTGACGAATTCGCCCGACGTCGGGAAGTGGTCGACGTAGCGCTGGAAGTACCATTGTCCAAGCTCGGTGGGCGTTGGCTTGGTCAGCGCCACGTTGCGCGCCGTGCGAGGGTTCAGATACTGGCGCAAAACGAAGATCGTGCCGCCCTTGCCGGCAGCGTCGCGCCCCTCGAACAGAGACATTACCCGCTTGCCCGTCGACTGCAGCCACGCCTGCGCCTTGACCAGCTCGATCTGCAGCTTCTCTAGCCTCTCGTCATACTCCTCGCTCTTCATCTTCTTGTCGTAAGGGTAACCGCCGGCGGTGAGCTTGCGGTCCCCGACCCAGTCGGGAAGCGCGGGGGCCTCGATGTCGAACGCCCTCTCCTTGCCGTCGATCATGATCTTCAGCGGCCCCGATGAGGGTGCGGCGGGGCTTTCCTTAGCGTTTTTCATCGAGGCGAACCTTTCCAGCTTCCGGACTCGTGCTATTGGGAGCCTTACTGCATCGGCCCAAAAATCGGAATCGATTTTCGGAAAGAACGATGCAGCAGATAAAGTGGTAGAGCGTCCTTTGTGCGTCCAATTGGACGCACTGCGCTCTAGCGCCGGTCCAGCAAGAAGTTCTTGAAGTGGCCGCAGACGGAGCGCAAATGGCCGACATCGGCACAGAGCGGAGAGGCAGGGCGCAAGCCGTCGCCATGCGGCTGTGGAACAGCCGCTGGCTGCTGGCGGCCGGCCTCGTTGCGGTTCTGATGGTCTATGGTTTTGCCGGCATGTCTGGCTATGTGGTGCTGCTGGCTGGCGCCGTGCTGGTTGCCGCTGCGATGCTGCCGGCCGGCATCGCCCGCCAATCGACCGAAAATGCCGCGGCCATCGAGTCGAGCGTGCAACAACTTTCCGGCGAATATCTCGCGGCGGCGGTTGCCGATCCGCTGATCATTTTCGATCGCTCCGCCGCCATCGTCCACGCCAACGCTGCTGCCTTTGCCGCCTTCGGCGGGATTGCGCCCGGCATGTCGCTGTCGCTGAAATTCCGCGCGCCGGAAATGCAGGCCTTGCTGGATAGTATCTTGGCGGGCAACGTCGCTTCGGACAGCGTCGACTACATAGAAAAGCTGCCGGTCGAACGAGCCTATCGGGTGAGCGCGTCTTCAGTCGGCCATGCCACGGATCTCTACGTGCTGGTGTTCAAGGACCAGAGTGAGGCGCGCCGGATCGACAGAATGCGTGCCGACTTCATTGCCAATGCCAGCCACGAGCTGCGCACGCCTCTCGCCTCGATCGCCGGCTTCATCGAGACGCTGCGCGGGCCGGCCCGCAACGACCCCGCGGCGCGCGAGCAGTTCCTGCAGATCATGCAGAACCAGACCAGCCGCATGGCGCGCCTCATCGACGACCTTCTGTCGCTGTCGCGCCTGGAGATGAAGCCCTATCTCAAGCCGGGAACCGAGGTCGACCTGCGCCAGGCCATCGACAGCGTCATCGATTCGCTTGGGCCGCTCGCAAAGGAAAACGGCGTCGTCATCGAGCGTGATTTCGCGGAAGGGCCGCTCGACGTGCCCGGCGATCGGGACGAGCTTTTCCAGGTCTTCGAAAACCTGCTGGAAAACGCCTGCAAATATGGTCAGTCGGGCGGACGCGTCGTGGTGTCGATCATACGCAGCGACAGCGATCCCGAACCGGGCATCGACGTCACCATCAGGGATTTCGGCCCCGGCATCCCCGAAGAGCACATCCCGCGCATCACCGAGCGCTTCTACCGCGTCGACGTCGAGAACAGCCGAACCCAGAAGGGCACCGGCCTTGGCCTGTCCATCGTCAAGCATATCCTGACCCGCCACAACGCCAGGCTCTCCATCAGGTCGGAGGTCGGCAAGGGTGCGGCGTTCACGGTCCATTTGCCGGCTCGCTAACGTAGTACTATCTCTAGCACATAATGGGCCGTTTCTTTTTTCTGTCATCCGGCTAGCGTATCAGCGGGGATTCGAGGGAACGACTCAACCACGAGATCCCGGGAAGGCATTTCGTCCATGCAGTCCGTGCATATCGTCAGCGCCTATGACGAGGAGCTGAAATATCTGTCGAAGCGCATCGCGGCGATGGGCGGGCATGCCGAGCGCATGGTCGAGCAGGCGGTCGCGGCGCTGGTCAATGCGGATCCGGGGCTTGCCCAGAAAGTCATTCGGGACGACCTGGTTCTGGATGAGGGACAGCGCGAGATCGACGACAAGGCGATCATCATCATCGCCAAACGCCAGCCGATGGCGACGGATCTGCGCGAGATCGTCGGCGCGATCCGCATCTCGGCTGACCTCGAACGGGTAGGCGACCTCGGCAAGAACGTCGCCAAGCGGGTGGTTGCCGTCGCAGACGGGCGCCAGCCGAACAGCCTGTTCCGCGGCCTCGAGGCTTTGGCCAATCTGGCACTGACCCAGCTCAAGGAAGTACTCGACGTCTATGCGTCGCGGTCGGTGGAGAAAATCGGTTTCGTGCGCGACCGCGACGACCAGATCGACGCCATGTACACCTCTCTGTTTCGCGAATTGCTGACCTACATGATGGAAGACCCACGCAACATCACGCCCTGCACACATCTCCTGTTTTGCGCCAAGAACATCGAGCGCATCGGCGACCACGCTACCAACATCGCCGAGACGATCTACTATATCGTCACCGGCGATCAGATGCCGGCCGATCGTCCGAAGGGCGACAAGACGGACAAGATTATTCTTCCCGCAACCCAACCAGCGAAGTGAGTTCTCTCAGCACTGATGCGAATTTCGGATTCGCCACCTGACAGAAAATTGCGCTAAGCTTTCGACGCGCCGACTTCTCAGTTCCGCGATGAAGGCCCCGCCTTCAGGAGGCTGCGATGGAATACGTCCGCGAGTTTGCTCCTGCGCCGCCGATGTCGGGTATAATCGCTTGCGGCGTCTATACGGCTGGGCGGCGCATCGCCGACATTCCGATCGAGGAAGCCGGCGAATGGGCCGGGAAGCCGGGCCACGTGGTCTGGATCGGACTGCTGGAGCCCGACCGCAATTTGTTGCTGCGCGTCCAGGCGCAATTTCATCTGCATGAGCTGGCGATCGAGGACGCCGAGCATCCGCACCAGCGACCGAAGATCGAGCAATATGGTGATGCCCTGTTCATCGTTGCCCGCACGGCGCAGCTGATCGACAGCCGCGTCACCTTCGGCGAGACGCATCTGTTCGTCGGCGCGGGCTACATTGTCAGCGTCAGGCATGGCCCGTCGACCTCCTACGCCGCCGTTCGCCAGCATTGGGAAAGCTGCCCACATTCCCTTGCCAAGGGCGAGGATTTCGTCCTCTACGCCATTCTCGACTTCATCGTCGACAACTATATGCCGGTGCTTGAGCAGATCGAAAACGAGGTCGAGGCGATCGAGGACAAGGTTCTGCTGAAACCGATGACCGGCTCCGATATCGAACGGCTTTATATGCTGCGCCGCGATCTCTTGCGCCTGCGTAATGCGGCCCTGCCGCTGGTGGAGGTCTGCCGGCGGCTCACCAGCGCCGATCTGCCGCAAATCCACACAGCCATGCACCCGCTGTTTCGCGACGTCACCGACCACATCCGCACTGTCCAGGAAAAGATCGACAGCCTGCGTGAGGTTCTCGCCTTCGCCTTCGAGGCGAGCCTTCTGGTCGGTCAAAGCCAGGAGACGGCGATCTCCAAGAAGCTTGCCTCATGGGCCGCAATCTTGGCCGTGCCGACGGCATTCGCCGGCATTTACGGCATGAATTTCAGCGACATGCCGGAACTGAGGATGGAATATGGCTACCCGGCCGTCCTGGCGACAATTGCCCTGATCTGCACGTTTCTTTACTGGCGGTTTCGCAAGAATGGGTGGCTTTGAAGCGAGGGCAGTAGGGCAGTAGGGCAGTAGGGCAGTAGGGCAGTAGGGCAGTAGGGCAGTAGGGCAGTAGGGCAGTAGGGCAGTAGGCTATCGCTTCGGGAGCGCGCTTCTCTACAATTCACCTACTGCCGTACTGCCTTACTCCCCTATTCCCCTAACTATCTGCTCCGCCGCCGCTCCGATGCCGGCTGGAACGCCACGCGGGCGTGGTACTTGCAGTAGGGGCCGGTTTCGGCGGCGTCGTTGCCGCAGAAATGGAAGTCTTCCGAAAGCGGATCGCCGTTCGGCCATTTGCAAGTGCGCTCGTTGAGTTCGACAAGTTGCAGATGCCGCGAGATCGGCACGACGACGTTCTCGACCGGGCGGATATAGTGGCGCGCCACCGGTTCGGCATCGAACTGCGCCTTGAGCGCGGTCGCACCGATCGACATCGAGGTGGTGGCATGGCGCGTGGCGCTTGCTGCCCGGGACACCGATTTCTGGATCGTCGATCCCTGCACCGTCTTCTTCTGGCGTGCCGGTGAGGCGGTCGTGCGTCCGCGACCGGACAGTTTCAGCCGGTGCACTTTGCCGATGACCGCATTGCGGCTGACCCCGCCAAGCTGTGCGGCGATCTGGCTGGCGCTGAGGCCCTCCGACCACAATTTTCTGAGAAGTTCGACTCGCTCGTCAGTCCAGTTCATGAGACCGCGCTCCTGCTGAAACGTGCGGCAATCGGAATCCATTCCCGACCCGGCTTCTGCCGGGCAGACACCACATATATCGGGTGATTAGGTCCGCCGCACGAAATCTAGTTATTTCTCTACTACAATTACCTTATGCGCTGACTCGGTGACAAGAGTCCCAAGGCAAACACGAATCGGTTTTTTCGGTTTTCCCCAACTTGCCCGGTCGCTTATGAGCCGGCGTTATGCTGGGGGGCTTGCCGCGCGACCTTGCGCGACCTTTTCGTTGACTTCACGGCCGAAAAACACGATAAGCCACAAGGGCCGCCGCTTTGGCGGCTTTTTGATTTTTCCGGTTCCGGAGACGCATATAATGAGCGGTTCGGCGCTTTTCGAGACCTTTGTTCGCGCACCCCTGGCTTTCGACCACGGTGAAGGCACCTGGCTGGTCACCGACAAGGGCGAGCGATATCTCGATTTCGCCGGCGGCATCGCCGTGAATTCGTTGGGCTACAGCCATCCGCATCTGGTCGCGGCCCTCACCGAGCAGGCCGCCAAGCTCTGGCACGTCTCCAATCTGTACGAGATTCCGGGACAGAGCCGGCTCGGTGAGCGGCTGGCCGACGCAAGCTTCGCCGACAAGGTGTTCTTCACCAATTCCGGCGCAGAGGCGCTCGAATGCGCCATCAAGACGGCGCGGCGCTATCACTTCGTCAAGGGCCATCCCGAGCGCTACCGCACAATCACCTTCGAAGGCGCCTTCCACGGCCGCACCCTGGCGACCATCGCCGCCGGCGGCCAGTACAAGTATCTGGAAGGTTTCGGCCCCAAGGTCGACGGCTTCGACCAGGTCGGTTTCGACGATATGGATGCCGCCGAGAAGGCGATCACGCCTGAAACCGCGGCGATCCTGATCGAGCCGGTGCAAGGCGAGGGCGGCATCAGGCAAGTGCCGACGCAATCGCTGAAGCGGCTCAGGCAGCTCTGCGATCAGCACGGACCGCTCCTGATTTTCGACGAGGTCCAATGCGGCGTCGGCCGCACCGGAAAGCTGTTCGCGCATGAGTGGGCGGGTGTCACACCCGACCTCATGGCGGTGGCCAAAGGCATCGGCGGCGGCTTCCCGATGGGTGCCTGCCTCGCCACCGACGAGGCAGCGGTCGGCATGACCGCCGGCGTGCACGGCACCACCTTCGGCGGCAATCCGCTGGCAATGGCGGTCGGCAACGCCGTGCTCGACGTGGTGCTGGAAGACGGCTTTCTCGAAGACGTCCGGCGCAAGGCACTGCTGTTGAAGCAGGGGCTCGCTGGCGTCGCCGACGAATTTCCGGATGTTATCGAAAGCATCAGGGGTAACGGCCTGATGCTCGGGCTTAAATGCGCGATGCCCAATACCAAGGTCACGGTGGCACTGCGTGACCAGCATCTCTTGACGGTTCCGGCAGGCGACAACGTTATCCGCCTGCTACCGCCTCTCACCGTCACCGACGCCGAGATCCACGAAGCGCTCGAGCGCATTCGTGCCGGCGCCAAGAGCCTGGCAGATGCCATCGTCGCTGCCGCTGCGAAGTAATCCTGGAATTTCTGATGTCCCTTCGCCATTTCACCGATCTTTCCGCCGTTTCCGAAGGCGATCTGCGCTTCATGCTCGACGACGCAGCGGTGCGAAAGGCAAGGCTCAAGGCCGGCGAACGCAGCAAGCCGCTCGAAGGCAAGGTGCTGGCGATGATCTTCGACAAGCCGTCGACGCGCACGCGCGTGTCGTTCGACGTCGGTATGCGGCAGTTGGGTGGCGAGACGATCATGCTGACCGGCACCGAGATGCAGCTTGGCCGTTCGGAGACCATTGCCGACACGGCCAAGGTGCTGTCGCGCTATGTCGATGCCATCATGATCCGCACCACCTCGCATGACCGGCTGCTGGAACTGACGGAAAACGCTACGGTCCCCGTCATCAACGGGCTGACCGACGAGACCCATCCCTGTCAGCTGATGGCCGACATCATGACCTTCGAAGAGCACCGCGGTCCGGTGGCCGGCAAGACGATCGCCTGGACCGGCGACGGCAACAACGTGCTGCATTCGCTGCTGGAGGCATCTGCGCGGTTCCATTTCAAGCTGAACGTCGCCGTGCCCGAGGGCAGCGAACCGGCCCAGAAGCATGTCGACTGGTCGAAAGCCAATGGCGGCAAGCTGAAATTCACCCGTTCGCCCGAGGAGGCCGTTCACGAGGCCGACTGCATCGTCACCGACTGCTGGGTGTCGATGGGCCAGGAGCACCGAGCCCGCGGCCACAATGTCTTCCTGCCCTATCAGGTCAATGCGGCACTGATGGCGAAAGCCAAGCCGGACGCGCTGTTCATGCACTGTCTACCGGCGCATCGCGGTGAGGAGGTTACCGACGAGGTCATCGACGGACCGCATTCGGTGGTGTTCGATGAGGCCGAGAACCGGCTCCATGCCCAGAAGGCGGTCCTGGCCTGGTGCCTGGGCGCTTGATACGAGCCGCGGTGATCCGGGCCGGCCTGATCTGCGCCGCCTTGATCTGGGCCGCCTTGATCCGGGAGTTGGTGGTGCCTATCTCAGGCGCATCACGCAAATCGAGCGCGTCTCGTCGCATGCGCCCCGGAGGGCGGCATCGCCGCGCCCCGGAGCTTTGTCATGTTGGAAACTCATCAATTGGCTGAACATAAACCCAAGCTCGGCGAATTCGGCTACGCCGGCGACGACCATGTCGTGCCGTTCGAGGTCGGCCCGCTCGACGTGCGCGGTCGCACCGTCCAGCTCGGGCCGATGCTCGATGCTATTCTCAGCCGCCACGACTATCCCGAGCCGGTCGCCCGGCTCCTGGCTGAAGCCTGTGTGTTGACGGTATTGCTCGGAACTTCGCTGAAGTTCGAGGGCAAGTTCATTCTGCAGACCCGCACCGACGGGCCGGTCGACATGCTGGTCGCGGATTTCTCCACGCCGCAAGCGCTGCGCGCTTATGCCCGCTTCGATGCCGACCGGCTGCAGGCTTTGACTTCTGCCGGCGAGACGTCACCGCAGACGCTGCTCGGCAGCGGCGTCCTGGCGCTGACCATCGACCAGGGCGCTCACACACAACGCTACCAGGGCATCGTCCAGCTCGACGGCGTCACACTGGAAGATGCCGCACGCACTTATTTCCGCCAGTCGGAGCAGATTCCGACCGACCTCCGGCTTTCGGTTGCCAAGCTTCTGACGCCCGGCGTCGGCGGTGCCCGCGAGCAATGGCGGGCCGGTGGCCTGCTGGCACAATTCCTGCCGCAGTCGGCGGAGCGCATGCGCGTACCCGACCTTCCCGGTGGCGACGGCGATCCGCGTGAGGAAATCCACGACCCGACCGACAATTCCTGGCAGGAGCTGCTGGCGCTGGTTGGTACTATTGAACCGACCGAGCTGATCGATCCGACGATCGGCGCCGAACGGCTGCTTTACCGGCTTTTCCACGAGCATGGCGTCCGCGTGTTCGGCGGGGTGCCGGTCGCCGACCAGTGCTCATGCTCGAGGGAGAAGATCCACGGCATCCTCGAAGGCTTTTCCGCCGAGGAGATCAGGGACAGCACCGAGGATGGCAGCATTCACGTCGCCTGCGAATTCTGCTCGAAGCAATATGACTTCGACCCGGCGGAGTTTGCAGCGGCCGGATGACGGCCGTCAATTGACGGTGCGCCGCATTCCCGGCAAGTCGAGCGAGAAGGCGGGGATGGCGACGTCGAACGTCTCGCCCCGCTTGTTGCGCATGGTGTAGTGCCCGACCATGATGCCGGACGGCGTCGAGAGCGGGCATCCAGACGTATACTGATAGCTGTCGCCGGGGTTGAGTCCGGGTTGCTCGCCGACGACCCCGGGGCCGCGCACTTCCTCGACCTTGCCGGTGCCGTCGGTAATGTGCCAGTAGCGCGACAGAAGCTGCACGAACTCATCCGACTGATTGTCGATGGTCACCTGATATCCCCAGACATAGCGGTTTTGCGACGGGTCGGAGTGATCCTCCAGATAGAACGGCCTGACCTGCACTTCGATGTTGCGGGTGACGGCGCTGTACATAAACTGCTCCAAAGCAATGTAGATGGAACTTTCGACGCTCAGCGCAGTTTGATCAACGATGCGCGTCATCTCCTTGCCCGACTCGAGCGCAGGTGCCGAAAAACAATGTCATTTGAGTGACACATGACAATGATGGTGTGCAGGCTTGTGCCGGGCGACTCAGCGTTCTGTCGAATTGTTGAAAACGGCCATCATGCGGCCGGCACTTCTGGAGTGACCAGATCTCGATGGAACCGACATTCGCAGCCGCCCTCCTTTCCATAGCCCTCCTTCTTTCAAATCTCGCCAGCATCCTGTTAGCTTCGCTGAAGCTGAAGCGACCAGCCAGGATCGCACCGCCCGCGGCCAACGCGCCGCCGGTATCGATCGTCATCCCGGCGCGCGGCGTCGAGCCGTTTGCCGAAGAGACGCTGGAGCGCGCCTTCTCACTCGACTGGCCGCGCTACGAACTCATCTTCTGCGTTGCCCATGCCGACGACCCGGTGGTCAAGCCGATCACCGCCGCAATGGCGCGCTTTCCAGCTATTCGCGCCCGCCTTCTAGTCGGTGACGACCGCATCAGCGGCAATCCAAAACTCAACAATTGCGTGAAGGGTTGGGAAGCGGCGCATTATAGCTGGGTCATCCTTGCCGATTCCAACGTGCTTATGCCGAGCGACTACGTCCAGCACCTGATGGCGGCGTGGCGGCACGACACCGGCCTGGTCTGCTCGACGCCGATCGGCTCGCGGCCGGACGGCTTCTGGGGGGAGGTCGAATGCGCCTTTCTCAACACGCTGCAGGCACGCTGGCAGTACGCCGGAGAGGCGCTCGGCCTCGGCTTCGCGCAGGGCAAGAGCATGTTGTGGAATAAGCCGATGCTCGACGCCAATGGCGGCATCTGCGCGCTTGCTGCCGAGATCGCCGAAGACGCCGCCGCGACCAAGCTGGTCAACGGGTTCGGACTGCGGGTCAATCTTGTCGCCTCGCCCTTCGAACAGCCGCTCGGCCGGCGCACGTTTGGCGAGATCTGGTCGCGGCAGACGCGCTGGGCGCGGCTGCGCCGCGTCACCTTCGCGCTGTTCTTCGCCCCCGAGATCCTGATCGGCGCAGCGCCGCCGCTGGTGCTTGCGCTGATCGCGGCGGCTGACGCCGGCGTCAGCCTGCCGGCAACCGCCATCGCCGTGCTGGTCGCGGCCTACCTGCCGGAATGCGCCTTGGCCTCGGCCAAGGGATGGCACCTGTCGCTGCGCACCATCCTGGCGATGATGGCGCGAGACCTGATGCTTCCCGCCATTTGGGCGCGCGGATGGCTGAGCGGCGCCGTCGACTGGCGCGGCAATGTGATGACTATCCAGACCAAGGCCGTCGCGGAGCTGGAAGAGACCCCGTCCGGCGCCTGATCGGCGCGTCCCCGCTCGCCTCTATTCGGCCAGCCCTTATCCGGCAACTCTCAGTGCCTGCTCGATGTCTTCGAGCAGGTCGTCGGCGTCCTCAAGGCCAACTGACAGCCTGAGCGTTCCCGGTCCGATGCCGAGCTCGGCGCGGGCCTCATCGGTCAAGTTCTTGTGCGTCGTCGTCGCCGGATGGGTGATCAGGCTCTTGGCGTCGCCGAGATTGTTGGAAATCAGCACGACGTCGAGTGCGTTCTGGAAGGCAAAGGCCGCCTGCTTGCCGCCCTTCACATCGAGGCAAATCAGCGTCGAGCCGCCCGACATCTGCTTCTGGACCACGGCCGCTTGCGGGTGGTCGGCGCGGCCGGGATAGATGACGCGGGCGATTTGCGGGCGCTCGGCGAGGAAATCCGCGATGCGGCCGGCACTTTCCGTCTGCTGGCGTACGCGCAGCGGCAGCGTCTCCAGGCCTTTCAGCAGCGTCCAGGCATTGAAGGGCGAGAGGCTTGGGCCGGTGTGGCGGAAATAGTCATGCAGGTTCTCGTCGATCCATTTCTTGTCCGACAGAACGATGCCGCCAAGACAGCGCCCCTGGCCGTCAATATGCTTCGTGGCCGAATAGACGACGATGTGGGCGCGGAGCTGCAGGGGTTTCTGCTGCAAGGGCGTGGCGAAGACATTGTCGACGATCAACCTGGCGCCGATCGAATTGGCAAGTGCCGCGACGGCAGCAATGTCGACTACCTCCAGCGTCGGATTGGTCGGGCTTTCCAGGAAAAACAGTTTGGTGTTGGGCTTGACCGCCTTTTCCCAATTGGCGATGTCGGTGCCGTCGACCAGCGTTGCCTCAATGCCGTATTTCGGCGCCAGCGTCTCGACCACCCAGCGGCAGGAGCCGAACAGCGCGCGCGCCGCCACGATATGGTCGCCCGCCTTGGCGCTGCACAGCAGTGCTGCCGTCACCGCCGCCATGCCGGATGCCGTGGCGCGCGCGTCCTCGGCTCCTTCCAGCGCGCACATGCGTTTCTCAAACATGTCGACCGTCGGATTGGCATAGCGCGAATAGATGAAGCCCGGCTCCTCGCCCTTGAAGCGCGCTTCCGCCGCTTGCGCCGTCTCGTAGACATAGCCTTGGGTGAGATACATCGCCTCGGAGGTCTCGCCGAAGCCGGAACGCAGCGTTCCGGCATGCACGAGTGCGGTCTGAGGCTTCCAGTCGCGCTTCTTGGTCATCATTCTATCCAAACACCAAAATTGGTCCAAACAACAAAAAACCGGTCGCGAAAGTCGCAACCGGTCCATATGGCCTTGCGGCCCGACGGTCCTTTAGCGACTTGTTTAACGTGGCTGCAAGCCGACCGGCCAAATCACCACGGGATAACGAGCTTTAGACCCGCGCCACGCTTGCGTCAATTGCCGGCATGATTAAGAGGATTGTACCAAGCAGGTGCCAAAGGCGTCCACGGTCGGACCTGCGACAGAACAAGACCTCGCCCGGCGTTCGAACGGAGCCAGACCCTTGCGGCAGACAGGCATTCTTCCCGATCAGGATATTTCCGCGCTGTTCCAGACGGGCGCGCTGAAATCGCCGCGCACGCTCGATGCCGATCAGATCCAGCCGGCCAGCCTTGACCTCAGGCTGGGCGACAAGGCCTGGCGGGTGCGCGCTTCCTTCTTGCCCGGCCCGGACCACAGGGTTGTCGATAAGCTCGACCGGCTGAAGCTGCACGAGATCAACCTCGCCGAAGGTGCCGTGCTGGAAACCGGCTGCGTCTACATCGTGCCGCTGCTCGAAAGCCTGGCGCTGCCCGCCCATATTTCCGCCTCCGCCAACCCGAAAAGCTCGACCGGACGGCTCGATATCTTCACCCGGGTAATGACCGACCGTGGCCACGAGTTCGACAAGATCGCCGCCGGCTATGAAGGCCCGCTCTATCTGGAGGTCAGCCCGCGCACTTTCCCGATCGTCGTGCGGACCGGCTCGCGGCTGTCGCAGATCAGGTTCCGCACCGGCAATGCGCTCTTGTCGGAAAGCGAGCTGCACGACCTGCACCGCGCCGAGATGCTGGTCGCCACCGAACCGCCCAACATCTCAGGCGGCGGCATCGCGCTGTCGATCGATCTCGACGGCGACAAGGACGGGCTGGTCGGCTATCGCGGCAAGCACCACACCGGCCTGGTCGACGTCGACAAGCGCGCCGCGCAGGATGTCGTCGATTTCTGGGAGCCGCTCTACAAGAGCGGTGCCGGCGAGCTGGTGCTCGATCCGGACGAATTCTATATTCTGGTGTCGCGCGAGGCGGTGCATGTGCCGCCGCTCTACGCGGCCGAAATGACGCCTTTCGACCCGCTGGTCGGCGAGTTCCGCGTCCATTATGCCGGTTTCTTCGACCCGGGTTTCGGCCATTCGGCGTCGGGCGGCACCGGCAGCCGGGCGGTGCTCGAGGTGCGCAGCCATGAAGTGCCGTTCATCCTCGACCACGGCCAGATCGTCGGACGGTTGGTCTACGAGCACATGCTGAAACGGCCGCGGGCGCTCTACGGCACAGATCTAGGCTCGAACTATCAGGCGCAGGGCCTGAAACTGTCCAAGCATTTCCGCGCTGCGCGCTGAGCTTCCTCTCACTTGCGGGCTACGCCCGGCTCAAAGCGCCTTCACCGCCACCTTCACCGGCTGCTCGATTTCAAGCGGGTTGCGCAGCGGCAGGCCGAAATCCTGCGCCTCGATTTCGAATACGTCACCGGCCTCGGTCCTGATGCCGTCGGCGAAGGACAGCGTCGCCGTGCCGAACATGTGCACATGCACGTCACCCGGCTGGCGGAAGGCCGAGTATTTGAAGTGATGATGCTCGAGATTGCCAATGGTGTGCGACATGTTCGCCTCGCCCGACAGGAACGGCTTTTCCCAAAGCAGCTTGCCGTCGCGCAGGATGCGTGAAGCGCCGCGGATATCGGACGGCAGGTCGCCGATCAGGATCTCCGGCCCGAACGAAGCGTTGCGCAGCTTGGAATGGGCAAGGAAGAGATAGTTCACACGCTCGGTGACATGGTCGGAAAACTCGTTAGACAGCGTGAAGCCGACGCGGAACGGGGCGCCGTCGTCGCCGATCACATAGATACCGGCGATTTCCGGCTCCTCGCCGGCATCCTGGGCGAAGGCCGGCGACATAAGCGCCGCACCGGGCGCCACCGCCATGGTGCCGTTGCCCTTGTAGAACCATTCCGGCTGCACGCCGATCTGGCCCTTCGCCGGCTTGCCGCCCTCAAGCCCCATGCGGAACATCTTCATGGAATCGGTCAGCTGTTCCTCGCCGTCCGTGCTGAGCTTCTTGTGCATGGAATCGCGGGTCGCGGCGGAGCCGAGATGCGTCAGCCCGGTGCCGGTGAGATGGAGATGCGCCGGATCGGGATGGTTGATCGGCGACAGCAGCCGGCCCTTCTTGTAGGCTGCGTCGAGATCGACGGTTTCGCCGAAGCCCTTGCGCTCGATCAGGGCAACAAGCCCGCTGCCGGTACGCGCGGCTTCCATCGCCAGCGAATAGACGCTGCGGGCGCCGTTGATGACGCGGGTCTTGCCGCCGTTGCGGGCAACGACCCGGATCGTATCGGCGTCGTCGAGGATTTGTGAGATCAGCATGGTAACCCTCTCTGAATTGCGGGCTTGGCGTGCCTTTCTTGGCAAACCCTGCCCAGCGCGGCTCGGACCCTTGTCCGCGCCTCGGTTGAAATTCTTCGTCCGGATTGCGCTCGCGGATCAGGTCCCTCGGGGACTTTTTTGCGCCGCCCGGCAGCGCCGCGATGTGACCCGTATGCCTCCTGGTTGCCTCTCAAGCCTTGTTCTTGTTGTAGACGTCGAAGACGACGGCGCCGAGCAGCACCAGGCCTTTGACCACCTGCTGCCAATCGACATTGACGCCCATGATCGACATGCCGTTGTTCATGACGCCCATGATGAAGCCGCCGACCACCGCGCCGATCACCTGGCCGACGCCGCCCATCGCCGAAGCGCCACCGATGAACACCGCGGCGATGACGTCGAGCTCGCTGCCGAGGCCGGCCGCCGGCACAGCCTGCCCCAGGCGCGCCGCGATAATCAGGCCGCCGAGTGCCGACAGCACGCCCATATTGATGAACACCATCAACGTCAGCCGTTCGGTCTTGATGCCCGATAGCTGGGCTGCCTTGGCATTGCCGCCCATCGCATAGATGCGACGGCCGATCGTCATGCGTTTGGTAACGAAGACGAACAACGCGATCAGCACGCCCATCACCATGAGAACGATCGGGAGGCCCCTATAGGTGGCGAATTGGTAGACGAGAAACAGCGCCAGCGCGCTGATCACCAGGGTCTTGACGACGAACAGCGAGAAGGGCTCGGCTTCGTAGCCATGCTTTTCGCGGGTGCGCCGTGCCCTGAGCCCGAAATAGGCATAGGCGAGCACGGCGACGAGGCCGATCACGATCGTCGTCAGGTGCAGCGTCAGGCCGCTGCCGACAATGGTTTTGCCGGCGGCGTTCACGGTTGGCGGTATCAGCGTCAATGGGCCGATCAGGTCCGGAATGAAGCCGGAACTGAGCGCCTTGAAGCCGACGGGAAGCGGCCCTACGGAAGACCCGCCACCCAGCAGCGCCTGGCAGATGCCGCGGAAGATCAGCATGCCCGCCAGCGTGACGATAAAGCTCGGTATTCGGTGATAGGCAATCCAGTAGCCTTGTGCCGCGCCGATCGCACCACCGACGATCAGGCAGATGATCGACACCACCAGCGGATTGCTCAATGGGCCAAGCGGCCAGATGACCATCATCATCGCCGCCAGTGCGCCGATGAAGCCGGCGACGGAGCCGACGCTGAGATCGATGTGACCCGAAACGATCACCAGAAGCATGCCCAGCGCCATCACGATGATGAAGCTGTTCTGCTGCACGAGATTGCTGAGGTTCACCGGCTTGAACAGCGTTCCGGACGTGGTGAACTGGAAGAACACCATGATTGCGATCAACGCCAGCACCAACCCGTATTCGCGCAGGTTGGTGACCAGCGCCGAGACGGCAATGCGAGGTCCCTGTTGTAGATCCTGGGCAACGCCGGTCTGCGGCCCGGGAGCGCTTTCGGTGCTCATGATGCTTTTCCTTCTCCGCGGACGATGGCGCGCATTATCTTTTCCTGGCTGGCGTCGCTTGCCGCCATTTCGCCGACGATGCGTCCTTCGTTCATGACGTAGATGCGGTCGGTGATGCCGAGCAGTTCGGGCATTTCCGACGAGATGACGATGATTGCCTTACCCTCGGAGGCGAGACGCGCGATGATCGTATAGATTTCATACTTGGCGCCGACGTCGATACCGCGTGTCGGCTCGTCGAGGATCAGCACTTCCGGATTGGCGAACAGCCATTTCGATAGCACCACCTTCTGCTGATTGCCGCCAGAAAGGTTGCCGGTCATCTGGTAGACGCTCGAGGCGCGGATATTGGTCCTGCCGCGATAATCATTGGCGACCGAAAGCTCGCGCAAATCGTCGATCACGCCGTGGCGCGACACGCTGGGCAGGTTGGCGAGTGTGATGTTGTGCTTGATATGATCGATCAGGTTGAGCCCGTAGGTCTTGCGGTCCTCGGTAACGTAGGCGATGCCGTGTTCCACCGCCTTGCTCACCGAGGAGACATCGATCGGCTTGCCGTCAAGGAACACCTCGCCGGTGATGCGGCGGCCATAGGACCGGCCGAACAGGCTCATGGCAAACTCGGTCCGGCCGGCGCCCATCAGCCCGGCAATGCCGACCACCTCGCCCTTGCGGGCGTTGAGGTTGATACCCTTGATGACCTGCCGCTCGGCATGGATGGGGTGGTAGACCGACCAGTTTTTCACTTCGAGAACGGTCTCGCCGATCTTCGGCTCGCGCGGCGGATAGCGGTCGTCGAGCGAACGGCCGACCATCGAGGTAATGATGCGGTCCTCCGAGATGTCCTTCTTGGCCAGCGTCTCGATGGTCCGCCCGTCACGGATGATGGTGACCTTGTCGGCGACCCGGTTCACCTCGTTGAGCTTGTGCGAGATCAGGATCGAAGTGATGCCTTGCCGCTTGAATTCGAGCAGCAGATCGAGCAGCGCCTGGCTGTCCTTTTCGGACAGGCTCGCGGTCGGCTCGTCGAGAATGAGCAACTTCACTTCCTTGCTGAGCGCCTTGGCGATCTCGACCAGCTGCTGCTTGCCGACGCCGATATTGGTGATCAGCGTGTTGGGGTCTTCCTTGAGGCCGACCTTCTTGAGCAGGGCGCTGGTGCGCGCCTCATTGGCATTCCAGTCGATGACGCCGTAGCTGGCGTGCTCGTTGCCGAGAAAGATGTTTTCGGCGATCGACAGCATCGGCACCAGCGCAAGCTCCTGGTGGATGATGACGATGCCCTTGCGCTCGCTGTCATGGATGCCTTTGAAATGGCACTCATCGCCGCGATAGATGATCTGGCCGTCATAGGTGCCGGACGGATACACACCCGACAGCACCTTCATCAGCGTCGACTTGCCGGCGCCGTTCTCGCCGACCACGGCATGGATATCGCCTTCCTCGACCATGAGCTTAACGTTCGACAGCGCCTTGACGCCGGGAAACGTCTTGGTGATGTCGCGCATCTCCAAAATCGTCGATGCCATTGAGAATACCACTCCTGCGAGGTCCGCAAACAATACCGGGCTGGCTCGCCAACGAAAAGGGGCCCTGCCTGCGCAGGACCCCAGGCTTTGTAACCGCGATTACTTCAGCTCTTCGGCCTTGATGTAGCCGGAGTCGACCACCAGGGCCTGATAGTTCGACTTGTCGACGTCGTGCGGTGTCAACAGGATCGAGGGAACGACCTTGACGTCGTTGTTGTAGGTCGTGGTGTCGAGGCCTTCCGGCTTGCCGCCCGAGAGCACCTTGTCGACGAGTTCGACCGTCGCCTTGGCGAGTTCGCGGGTGTCCTTGAACACCGTCGAATACTGTTCGCCGGCGATGATCGCCTTGACCGAAGCGGTCTCGGCGTCCTGTCCGGTGACGATCGGCCATGGCTGATCGGCGGTGCCGTAGCCTACGGCGCGCAGCGAAGCGATGATGCCGCGCGACAGGCCGTCATAGGGCGAGAGCACGCCATCGACGCGGCTGCCGTCCGAGTAGTTGGCGGAGAGCAGATTGTCCATGCGGGCCTGGGCGGTTGCCGCCAGCCAGCGCAGCGTGCCGACCTTGTCCATGCCCATCTGGCCGGACTTCACGACGAGGGTCTTGTCGTCGATCAGCGGCTGAAGAACCGACATGGCGCCGTTATAGAAGAAGAACGCATTGTTGTCGTCCGGCGAACCGCCGAACAGCTCGATGTTGAACGGGCCCTTCTTCTCGGGATAACCGAGACCCTTGAGAAGCGATTTGGCCTGGATGACGCCGACGCCGAAATTGTCGAAGGTGGTGTAGTAGTCGACATTTGGCGTCTTCTTGATCAGGCGGTCGTAAGCGACGACGACAACGCCGGCGTCATTCGCCTTCTGCAACGCATCGCCCATCGTGGTGCCGTCGATCGAAGCGATGATCAGCGCCTTCGGGCCCTTGGTGATTTCGTTTTCCAGCTGGCTGAGCTGGTTCGGAATGTCGTCCTGCGCGTACTGCAGGTCGACAGTGTAGCCCAGAGCCTCGAGCTGGGACTTGACGGCGTCACCGTCGTTGATCCAGCGCTGCGAGGTCTTGGTGGGCATCAGCACGCCGATCAGGCCTTCGCCCGCCTGCGCCGGCAGCGTCATGGCCGCGATGCCTAGGGCCGCGACGGCGGCCAGTGTCTTGATAATCTTCACATTAACTCTCCCTGGTTGATGGACGCGTACCCTTGGGTTTCGTGGGCCGCGCAATCGTGCAGGAGCGCCAAACGCGCCGCTGCCGTCAATCGATCTCCGGTATCCTCCCAATCGGCCCCAAGACTCTGGTTTCAATCGATACGAGTTTCCCCCTCGTCACCGACCGTCAAGCCTCAGGACGCGCGAAGGGTGTGTCGCTTTGCCATAACTGTCAAATGCGATCTTTGATGGTTGCTATATCGAGACTGATATGGCTTAGGCTAGTGACGACGCTGCCGGATCCAGCCAGGGCGCCGGGCGTAAGAGTAGGGAAGAATCATGGCGGCGCTGCGAAATCCTGACGGAATATCAGCCAGTTACGATGAAATCCCGGGTGATGGCGGAACCTTGCTGCGCAGCGGCTTGAGCCTGCGTCACATGCGCATGATCGCAGCCCTCGACGAGCACGGCCGGGTGAGTGCCGCGGCCCAGGTCATGAACATCTCGCAGCCGGCCGCTTCGCGCATGATCGCCGAGATGGAGGCCGTGCTCGACGTCAAGCTCTGCGAAAGGCTGCCGCGCGGCATCACGCTGACGCCCTATGGCAAGGCATTGGCACGGCGCGCGCGATCGATCCTGCTCGAGATGCGCGAGGTCGACCGCGAGATATTCGAGCTCAAGGCGGGCAAAGGCGGCTCGGTGTTCCTGGGCGCAGTCACGGCGCCGGCGATCGAGCTGGCGGTGCCGGCGATCCGCGAGATCCGGCGCCTCTATCCGCGCATCGAAATCACCATGCAGGTCGAGACCTCGAACGTGCTGGCGCGCGAGCTGATCGCCTCGCGCCACGATTTCATCATCGCCCGCATCCCCGACGACCTCAATCCGCGGCTGTTCGAAGCGCGCGTCATCGGCGTCGAGAAAGCCTGCCTGATCGTGCGCCGCGGCCACCCGCTGACCAAGGGCAAGGCGGTGCGGCTGGAAGACACCGCCGCCTATGATTGGGTTTTCCAGTCGGGCGGCTCGCCGCTGCGCCAGGCGATGGAGAGTAACTTCCTGAACCGAAACATCGCGCTGCCGGACCGCATCCTCAACACCAGCTCGCTGCTATTGACTCTGGTCATGGTCGCGCAATCCGACGCCATCGCGCCGGTGTCGATCCAGGTCGCGAAGTTCATCCAGAACCCCGAAGGCCTGGCCGGCGCTATCGATGTCGTCCAGACTGAATTCGACATCGAGGTCAGGCCCTACAGCCTGATCACGGTGAAGAACCGCGCGCTGTCACCGGCAGCCAAGATGCTGCACGATTTTATTTTGCGAGAGGTGGGCTGAGGGTTGGAGCGGGTAGCGGGCGCATCCCGTGGCCGGCCAGACGACCAGACAGGCCCGCCAGCAGCGGCGCCGATGCACGTCGGCCACTACTGCCTGATGCTCAAAAAAGGCCCGCCAGCAGAAGCCAGCGGACCAAGGGTAGACTTTCCGGTTGGGGTCATTCGAGGCCCCGCCGACCCTCAATGTGAGATATTCCACGAACTGGCACATCGGCCAAACAGATGAAAGACGGCCAGCCCTGGCCGTAAAACTGCCTATAAATCCGCTGGTTTTCAGCTTGGCCAGAACAAGTGCAATGCACCGGGGGCAAAAGCTGGAGCGGGTAGCGGGAATCGAACCCGCGCGTTCAGCTTGGGAAGCTGACAAGCTACCATTACATCATACCCGCGCTGGTTCCTCCGATATCATGGCCCGGCGCCGATGCGCAATCCGGTTTGAGGGCTCGGCTTGATGCAGGGCTATCAACTGCGTATTTCTAGGCATGTGCCCGAATCGCGGCACCCGACTGTGGAGACAGGCTTGTCCGCACTGAACCGCTTTCTCGGCGATACGCCGCTCCGGGTGATCCTGAAGCTGCTTGTGGTGTCGTTCCTCGTCGGGCTGGTCATGAATGCCTTCGGCTGGTCGCCGATGGATGTGCTTTATGGCATTCGCAAATTCTTCATCGACCTGTGGAATTTGGGCTTCCACGCCATCGACCGCTTTCTCGGCTACATCCTGCTCGGTGCCGCGATCGTCGTGCCGGCCTTCATCCTGCTCAGGATCGCTAACTACCGGAAATGAATTTTCAGGCGTAGCCCGCCGCCACCTCGAACAGGATGGCGTGCCGTGCAGCAAGTGCTGCGACATCCGTCGAATAGCCTCCGCCGATAACTCCGCATATCGGTATGCCAAGCATGCGGAAATGGCGGATCACCATATCGTCGCGGGCGCGCAGCCCGTCATCCGTGAGCGACAACCTGCCGAGCCGGTCCTCGACATGGACATCGACGCCGGCATTGTAGAAGGCGAGGTCCCAGCGCCTTCGCGCCGACAGCTCCGGCAGGATGGCGTCCAGCCGCTCCAGATAGGCTGCATCGCCGGCACCGTCGGGCAGGGCGACATCGAGATTGGAGGCGATCTTGCGTGCGGGGTAGTTGCGGTCGCCATGCATGGAGAAGGTAAACACGCGCGGCTCGTCGTTCAGGATATCCGCCGTGCCGTCGCCCTGATGCACGTCGAGGTCGACGACCAGGATGTTTTGGACAGCAGCTTCGGCGAGCAGCACCAGCGCGGCAACGGCTACGTCGTTGAAGGTGCAGAAGCCGGCGCCTTGCGCGCGCCGTGCATGATGGCTGCCGCCGGCGGTGTTGCAGGCGATGCCGTTCAGCAACGCCAGCCGCGCTGCCAGCACCGTGCCGGCCGTTGCGAGCTGCGCCCTCAGCGAAACCCGCGGTCCCACGGGAAAGCCGATCTCGCGCTCGATCGCCACCGGCACTTCGCAGGCAAGCACCTGGTCGACATAGTCGACCGCGTGGGCAAGCTTCAGCCATGATGGCCGCGCCGCCTCCGGCATGTTGAGCGCTTCGGGACGTGCCAGGCCGCGTGCCCGCAAGGCGTCCATCAGCAGCGGATATTTGCTCATCGGGAAGCGGTGGTTGACGGCGAAGCCGGCGTCGTAGTCGGGATGATGAACGATCTGCAAGGGCATGGGGCGGCCGGTGCGCCAGAGGCGGGTTTCGGTTGACCGTAACGGGGTGGATGGTTGCGCGAGGTCCGCAAACTGGGGCACATCGGCTGGCCGATCAAGCCGCAACGGAAAGCAACACGCGTTTGGAGCAGGCTTTGCCCACCGAAGTCCACGCCACCGAAGCCAGGGCCTTTGTCGTCACCAACCGCTCGGTGCTCGCCATCGCCGTGCCGATGACGCTTGCCTATCTGACGACACCGTTGCTCGGAATTGTCGACACGGCGGTGGTTGGGCAGTTCGGCGACGCCGCCCTTCTCGGCGGCCTGGCGGCCGGCGCCCTGATCTTCGACGTCGTTTTCACGACCTTCAACTTCCTGCGCTCCGGCACCACCGGCCTCGTCGCCCAGGCCTTCGGGCGCGGCGATGCGCTGGAGGAGCAGGCGGTGTTCTGGCGCGCCGTGCTGATCGCGGTCGTCGCCGGCGTCGTGCTTGCCGCGCTTGCGCCGCTGGTCTCCACCGCCGGGCAATGGTTCATAGGCGCCGAACCGCGCGTCAGCGCGGCGATGGACGTCTATATCCGCATCAGGATGCTCGCAGCACCGTTCTCGCTGATCAATTACGCCATCCTCGGTTACGTGCTTGGGCGCGGCGAGGGCGGGCTCGGGCTGTTGCTGCAGTTGATACTGAACGGCATCAACATCGCCCTCTGCTTCCTGCTTGGCCTGGAGCTCGGCTGGGGCGTTGCCGGCGTTGCCTGGGCAACGGTCACCGGCGAATTCGTCGCCATGCTGCTTGGTCTCGCCATTGTCGGCCGGCGCTTTTGGGCGGCGCCCAGGCTGCCGCGCCACCGCGTCCTTGATCTGCCGGCATTCCTGCGCATGATGTCGCTCAATCGCGATATCATGATCCGCTCCTTTTCGCTGCTCGCCGCCTTCGCGCTGTTCACGCGCCAGGGCGCACAATTCGGCACTCTGACGCTGGCCGCCAACGCCGTGCTGATGAACCTCTTCCTGGTTGCCGGCTATTTCCTCGATGGTTTCGCCACCGCTGCCGAACAGCTCGCCGGGCGCGCCATCGGCGCCCGTGCCGCCACGGCGTTTGATCAGGCGGTGCGGCTGACGCTGCTTTGGGGGCTCGGGCTGGCGGGCGCGGCGACGCTCTTCTTCCTGATGGAGGGCACCGATCTCGTCGCCCTGATCACGACCGCGACGGACGTCCGCGCCATTGCCGACATCTACCTGCCCTGGGCGGCGTTCACCGCGCTCAGCGGCGCGCTGGCTTTCGAGATGGACGGGATTTTCATCGGCGCAACATGGTCGCGCGACATGCGCAACATGATGCTGGTGTCGTTCCTGTCGTTCAGCGCCGCGCTGCTGATTCTGGCGCCGGCATTCGGCAATCACGGCTTGTGGGCGGCGTTGCATGTCTTCCTGCTGGTACGCGGCTTCAGCCTGCTCGCCATATTGCGGCTGCGGGTGCGCACAGCCTTTAACTGATCGCTAAAGCGGTTTCGCCGCCCAGTGATCGAGGCGGCTGTCGCGAAGCTCGCGCAGCGACTTCAGCCGTTGACTGTCCATGAAACGGGCCATGCCGGAAAGAATGCGCCCCGGCAGCGCGGGCCCAGCATAGATCATGCCGGTATAGAGCTGGACGAGATCGGCGCCGGCACGGATCTTTTCCAGCGCCGTCTCGGCGGAATCGACGCCGCCGACGCCGATGATAGTGGGATCCGGGCCAAGCAGTTTTCGCATCCTTGCCAGCACGATAGTCGAGCGTTCGAACAAGGGTTTCCCCGAAAGCCCGCCGGTCTCGCCGGCAAGGCCGGCGCTGCTCAGGCCGGCTCGCGCGATCGTTGTGTTGGAGACGATGACGCCGTCCATTTGCTTGTCGCTGATCTCGGCGGCGATGTCCTCAAGCTCGGCCTCGACCAGATCCGGCGCGATTTTGAGGAACACGGGCGGTTTTGCCGGTGCCGCCGCACGCGCGGCCATGACCCGCGACAGGAGCTCGCCAAGCTGGTCGCGCGCCTGCATGTTGCGCAGGCCCGGCGTGTTCGGCGAGGAGATATTGATCGTCAGATAGCTGGCATATCGCGCGAACCGGATCACGCCGCGCTCATAATCACTGACGCGGTCGGCGCTGTCCTTGTTGGCGCCGATGTTGATGCCGACGATGCCGGGGCGGCCTTTTCGGGCGGCAAGACGCTTCTCTGCGGCGGCGTGGCCTTCATTGTTGAAGCCCAGCCGGTTGATCACTGCCCCGTCCGAAGGCAGCCGGAAGATGCGCGGCTTCGGATTGCCCGTCTGCGGCAGCGGCGTGATCGTGCCGACCTCGGCGAAGCCGAAGCCGAGGCCGAGCAGCGCGTCCGGCACTTCGGCATTCTTGTCGTAACCCGCGGCCATGCCGAGCGGGTTCGGGAAATCGAGCCCGCAACGGCTGACCTTTAACCTGTTGTCCTGCGGCGGACGACCGGCGACCGGCAGCCCGCATCTCAGCGCGGCAATCGACAGCCCATGCGCGGTTTCCGGATCGAGCGTGAACAGCAGTTTCTGGCCGATCCGGTCGAACGCGCTCATTCGGCCTCCAGCGCCGGGAATTCATGCCGGCCGTCAGCGCCGAGCGGCAATGCCTGCACCGAAACGACCGCATCGAGGCCGAGCCCGCCATAGAGATGCGGGAACAGGGCGCCGCCGCGCGAGACCTCATATTTCAGCGCATCGCCGAGGCGCGCGCTATCGACGGCGACCAGCAGCAACCGGCTTTGGCCGGCGAAATGTTTGGCCGCCGTTTCCCGAACCTGCCCGGCGGTGGAAAAATGGATGAAGCCGTCGGCGACGTCGATAGGCGCGCCGGTGAAGCGGCCTTCTCTTTCAGCCTCGCGCCACAGCACCTCGGGAACTATCTTGTAGATGATCTCGGACATGGTTGCGCTATAGTCCGAACCGACCATGCGGGGAAGGGCAGGCCCGTGTTCTTCCCCATTTCAGGTTCATCCCCATTTCAGGCGCAAACTGTGATAGATTGCGCTGACTGGCTCATGGAGGAAAACATGCGTCTGAAACACGTCTTGATCCCCGCAGCACTGGTGTCGCTTGTCGCGGCGTCGGCCTTTTCCGAGGAAGCCGATCGCTACCGGTTGGAGAAATCGGCCAATGGCTATGTCCGCATGGATACGCAAACCGGCGCCATGTCGCTCTGCGAGGAACGCTCCGGCCAGCTCGTCTGCAAGACGGCGGCCGACGAACGTGCCGCCCTACAAGATGAGGTCGACCGGCTGCAAAATTCGGTGAAGGCGCTCGACGAACGCGTCGCCAAGCTCGAAAATTCGCTTGCCGCGCGTTTCGAATCGACTTTGCCCAGCGAGGAGGATTTCAACAAGACGATGGGCTACATGGAGCGCTTCCTGCGCAGCTTCATGGACATCGTCAAGGACATGGACAAGGACGAAGACAGCGCCAAGCCCAATTCGCAAAAGACCTAGGCAATTCGCAAAAAGACCTGGGGCGGGAATAGCAAGCCGCCCACCCGAACAGCAGGCGTAGCATTACAATCGTTCAGATCCTGCAAGGCGGAAAATCGCCAACGGGATTCGGGGAGGGATATCACCGTTGGGCTACACATTCGTCATTGCCGATGATCACCCGCTCTTTCGCGGTGCATTGAGGGAGGCACTCGCGGGCATCGGAGATGTTGCCGCCATTCACGAGGCTGGCGATTTCGAAAGCGCCAAGGCGCTGGTCCTGGCCAATGAGGATGTCGATCTGGTGCTGCTCGATCTCTCGATGCCGGGGGCAAGCGGTCTTTCCGGCTTGATTTCGTTGCGCGGCATCCATCCGGCGGTGCCGATGATGGTGGTCTCGGCGCATGACGATCCGGTGACGATCCGGCGCGCGCTCGATCTCGGCGCCTCCGGCTTCATCTCCAAATCGGCCAGCATGGAGGAGATCCGCAATGCGGTGCAGTCGGTGCTCGCAGGTGATATCGCGGCACCCGCCGGGGTCGATCTCGGCGTCGAGCGCGATCCCGAGATTTCCGACCTGATCAAGCGGCTGCAGGCGCTGACCCCACAGCAGACGCGCGTGCTCGGCATGCTGGCTGAGGGACTGCTCAACAAGCAGATCGCCTATGAGCTCGGGGTCTCCGAAGCGACGATCAAAGCGCATGTCTCGGCTATCCTGCAGAAGCTCGGCGTCGACAGCCGCACCCAGGCGGTGATCCTTTTGTCCAAAATCGGCAGCGACCCGCTGCAGACGGCCGGCTGATTCCTAAAGCCTTTCACGTTTTGATGGAAGCGTAGCCGGCGTTTGCGAAGTAGTTGTTGCATTCGGTTGCCTCGATCGTTTCAACGAGGTGG
>NZ_JAMYRZ010000014.1:0-153459 GCF_040321675.1 Mesorhizobium sp. M0296 | reverse complement strand
TGCAGGTCCTTGAGGTCATTGAGGATCGGGCTGCGCACCGGTCGTGCTTCGAGGTCGAGAAGAGCGCCCATGCGCGCCAGCATGGCGGCGTCCAGCCGGTCGGTCTTGGCGATCCTGCCGGTGGCCTCGGCGAAGCGCCGGGCTTGGCGTGGGTTGACCTTGACCAGCGCAAGGCCAGCCGCCGCCAGCTTCCGCTCAAAGGCCCGGTGATATGGACCTGTCGGCTCATAGACGATGCGTACGCCGGGCGGGTCCAACCGGCTCGGGCTCAACCAGCTCATGAACGCCTTGTGGCCGCGGCTGTCGTTGGCAAAACGCCGGCTCGCGCCGTCGCTCAGCCTGTGGGCGTCGAGATGGTCTTTCGAAATGTCGATCCCGATGGTATCGTTGGTCATCTTTCACTTGTCCTGTGCTTGTCGTTCGGAGCCGAACTCCGGGTATCCGTTCAGGCCTCAAGGGAAAGACGAGGGCGATCCGACTCTAGCTCGACCCGTCAAACGGTCAGCAATTCCACCGATCCGACCCTCGCCGCTGAGGGAGGGCGGCTACCCTCTCTCAGCGTTCCTTTCTGACCCATTCGGCAGCGAAAGTCATAAGACAAGCAATTCCAGAAGTTCCGGATCGCTTTGGCACTCCGAACGCACGATCGACTCGCCCGACAAGGCAGCCAATTTAGAGCGGCCTCGGTTCAACGCAGCTTTGACGCCGCCCACGGTCGAGCCGACGAGATCGGCAATCTCTTCCAGCGAATAGTCGAAGACATCCTTGAGCAGGACGCAGGCGCGCTCCTTGGGCGGCAGGTGGGTCACCAGCCGCTCGATGGCGCGATCCGCGCCCTGGCCCGCCGGCTCGACCGGCAGGACGATCTCGTCGTCGGCGAAATTGGCCTCCGCATGCCGACGCACCTGCCGGCTTCGCAGGAAATCGATGCAGCGATTATGCGCAATGCGAAACAGCCAGGGGCGAAGAGCACTCGCATCGTCCAGCTTCTCGATCTTCCGATAGGCCTCGAACAGCGCCTCTTGCATCACGTCTTCGGCGTCGAGCGTTGAACCGGTCATGCGTGCACAGTAGCGGTGCAGCCGTCCACGCAAATGCGCGACTGTCTCCAGAAAACCGGCGTAGCGGACGTCGAAAAGCCCGGTCGGGTCAAGTCCTGGCTGCATCTTCATGGCATACGGATCATAGCGGGACATAGGTCAGCGTAATGACCCCGTTCTTGAAACGGTGCGTATCTATAAGCTCCAGCTTGACCAGGGACGGGTCGACATCCTGGAAAGCGCGTTTGCCAGGGCCGACGCGGGTCGGCACGATCGAGAGCTGATACTCGTCGACAAGCCTGTTGGCGAGCAGCGTCTGGTCGAGATTGCTCACTCCATACTTCAATATGTTGCCGCCGGCCTGCTGCTTGATCCTGGTGATTTCGGCAGCGACGTCGCCTTCGATCAGCGATGCGTTCCAGCTCACTGCCTTGAGCCTGCGCGACGCGACGAGCTTCTTCAGCCCGTTCATGCGGTCCATGTACTTGCTGCCTTTGACCTGCGGCCAACGCGCCGAAAACATTTCGTAGGTGACGCGGCCGAGCAGGAAAAAATCCGCCTCGCCGGCCTTTTCATAGGAGTGTTCCTTCATCTCCTCGTCGAAGAACGGTGACGCCCATTCCATTGGTGCTTCGATGACGCCGTCCAGCGAAATGAAGCTGCCCACGATCAATTTTCTCATCGCGTGTCTCCGGTTGCGCAACAGGCATCCCGTCGGATCCAAGAACCGGCGCAAACGAACCGGCCGGACGGATGACCACAGGATGCAGTGCCTGAGACGTTTCCGGTTCGACTTTGGATACGCGTGAGAATCGTTTGAGCTAATAAAGCGGCTTGGCCATGTGCCGGGGGGTCGGCCATTCCGTCGTTATCCCCGGCTGCACCGGCCGCTCGAGATAGGTCGACAGGACCACATAGCTTCGGGTCGAGGTGACGCCGGGTGTTTCGTAGAGGCGCGACAGCAGGCCCTCGAGCGCCCGCGTGTCCTCGGTGCGGACCTTGATCAGCATGCATGTGTCGCCGGCCACCGAATGGATCTCCTCGACTTCGGGGTGTTCGGAGATTGCCATCAGCTCCGGCGTCTTTCCCCACCCCTTTGTGTCGATATGGACGAAGGCAAGCAGCGGCTTGTGCACCGCCTTGGGATCGATGATGACCGCGGTGTTGCGGATGGCGCCGCTGCGCCGGAGGCGCTTGACGCGTTCATGGGCTGCCGGCGGTGAAAGGCCGACACGGTCGCCGAGCTCGGCATAGCTGATCGTGGCGTCGTCGACCAGAACGCCTAATATTTTTCGGTCGGTTGCATCGATATCGCGGGCGGCGGGCCTGTTCTGCGGAATGCCATCTGTTTCTTCATCCATATTAAAATTCCCGATTGATGCAGAATTTAATACGGCCATTATTGCCATATGTCGAACACTGATCAAGTCGCCACATTCGCAGCGGCCCCCAAGCCGCCAATCCCGGCACTCGCTTACCTGCTGACGGGGTGCATTGCCGTGATCGGCTCGAACTCGCTGGTGCTCAGTCCGATCGCGCCGGCGGTGGCCGCGTCCTTCGGCACAATCGTGCCGGCGGTTATGATCGCGTCGGCCGCGTTCGGGCTCGGGACGTCGGCAAGCGCCTTGTTCCTGGCGCGCTATATCGATCGGTTTGGCGCCCGCCGCATGCTGCAAGGGGCGTTGCTGCTGCTGGCGATAGCGCTCGTCGCCAGCGCCGCTGCGCCGACCGTGACGGCGCTGGTCGCGGCTCAGCTTCTCGCCGGCATCGCTGCAGGTGTCGCCATGCCGGCAATCTATGCCAGCTCCGCCGCGATTGCGCCGCCCGGTCGTGAAAGCGGCACCATAGGCGTCGTGCTGACCGGCTGGACGCTGAGCATGGTCGCCGGCGTTTCGCTGTCGGCCGTACTTGCCGATCTGGTACATTGGCGCGCCGTTTTCGCGGCGGTCGCGGTGCTCGCAGCAGTCGCATTGGCCAGCCTGTCTCTGACGTCGCTCAGCGATGTCAGGAGGAGCGGCCCGGCGCCGACGCCACTGGGCGCCTTGAGCGTTCCGGGCATCGTGCCGCTTCTGGTTGCCTGCGCCGCCTTCATGACCGCGTTCTACGGTGTCTATGGCTATCTTGGCGATCACCTTCACAACGGCTTGGGACGGCCGGTCAGTGCCAATGGGCTTGCCGCGCTCGCCTATGGCGCCGGCTTTGGCACGGCGGCACTTCTTGACGGCGTTATCGACCGCTTAGGCGCGCGGCGTGTCATGCCATTTGCCTATCTGCTTGTCGCGGTCGTCTATGTAGTGATTGCCGCGGCAAGCAGTAGTTTTCATCTGACCGTAGCGGTGATAGCCGTCTGGGGCCTTGCCAATCATTTCGGGCTGAACGTCCTGGTGATGCGCCTGTCGGCGCTCGACCCTGCGCGTCGCGGCACGATCATGGGTTTGAACAGCGCGGTGACCTATCTTGCGGTGTTCGTCGGCACCACGGCGTTCGGACCGCTCTATTCCACGTTCGGTTTTGCAGCATCGGCGGTGATTGCAGCTTTGCTCGTGCTAATCGCTGCTGCGGCAGCGGCGTGGCGTTCGCCGAAGCTATAGCGCAGCAAGGCTTGCGTCTCGGTCCCGTCCTTCGATAGATGCTTGGCGGATGAACAATACAACGCTTGAGACAACCGCCGATCCCTCGCCGCACGAGTTGGCTTTTCTTGGAGAGCGGCTTACGGCGTTCAACGACGGTGATGTCGGTGCCTCCGGCAGGAAGACACTGGCCGTGTTCGTGCGCGATGAGCACGGCGCTATTGTCGCCGGCATCTCGGGATACACCGCCTGGGGCTGGCTCTATGTGCAATGGCTCTGGGTCGATGAAAAACTGCGCGGTCACCGCATGGCCGGCAGGATGCTCGAGGCGGCCGAGAGGGAGGCGATCGCGCGCGACTGTCACGGCGCCTGGATCGACACGTTCAATCCCAGGGCCGCCAAGGCCTATGAACGCCAGGGCTATCTGCCCTTCGGCGTGCTTGCCGATTTCCCCATTGGCCGCAGCCGCATCTTCCTGCAGAAGAAATTGTTGGCTTAGTTAGCTGGCAAGGCGTCCGCCGCGCATCGGCTGGGGCACGCCGGTCGTACTGGGGAAGCTGATCGGCAAGCCTCTGAGCACGCGCACTGCCAGGAATGCAAAACACTCCGCCTCCACCGCATCGCCCTTCCAGCCAAGCGCCTCGGCCGGAACCGCTTCGACGCCAGCGCGGCTGGCAAGCATGGCCATGATCGTTGGGTTGTGTCGACCGCCACCGCTGACCACCAGCCGCTTCGGCCGGCGCGGCAGAAGATCGAGCGCCTTGCCGACGGCGGCCGCGGTGAAGGCCGTCAGCAGGGCTGCGCCATCCTCGGCGTTCATTCCGTCCGCCATCGAGGCGCCGAAATCGAAACGGTCCAGCGATTTCGGGTAGGGTTTGGTCAAATACGGATGCTGCAGGAGCTTGGCCAGCCGTGCCTCGTCGACCGTGCCGGCGCGGGCAAGGGCGCCGTCGCGGTCCATTTCGCCGAGCCCCTTCGATTTGATGAAATCGTTCAGCGGTGCGTTGGCGGGCCCGGTGTCGAAGGCAACAACATTGTCCGTGCCGTCCCACCAGGTGATGTTGGCGACGCCGCCGAGATTGAGCACCGCCGTGTCGCCGGTGGCGTCCGCTTCGCGCAGCAGCGCGGCGTGATAGGCGGCCGACAGCGGCGCGCCCTGGCCGCCGGCGCGCATGTCGGCCGAGCGGAAGTCATAGGCGACCCTGGCGCCAAGGATGGCATGCATCAGCTCGCCGTCGCCAAGCTGGCGGGTCTGGCCCAGTCGGCCCACTTGCGGGGCACGGTGCAGCACGGTCTGGCCGTGGAAGCCGACGACCCCTATATCGGCCATCGTCAGCCCGTGGCTTTCGACCAGATCCTTGACCGCCGCGGACTGGGCGCGCGTCAGCGCTTCCTCTGCCTCGTGGAAGATTGCCGGTTCCGGCCCTGTGAAATTCCAGCTCCTTGCCTGCCGCAGCGTCTCTTCCAGCAAGGTCCGGATCGACTGCGGGTAGGGGGCCAGCGTGTAGATGCCGAAGTCGTCAATCCGTTCGCCGTCGGTCTTGATCAGCGCGACATCGATATTGCCGTCCAGCACGGTGCCGGTCATCAGGCCGACGGCCCACATGGGTTCGCCATTTTTCGGATTCATGGTTGTCAGGCTCCGTTGACGAGATCGCCGACCGCTTGGCGAAGCGCTGCGATCCCGCTGTTGAAATGACGTGTCGGATGGATCCGGTTGGTGAGCAAGCTCCAGGCTCTGCCTTTGTCGAAGTCGACCCAAAGCCCGGTGCCGGTAAAGCCGGTATGCCCGATGGTTTCGGGGCTGCATAACCGGCCGCCGGACCAGCCTTCGTAGGGTCGCTCCCAGCCATGGGTGCGGGTTGCCGACAAGGGCGTGCGCATTAGCGCGATCGAACGCTGCGACGCGCCGGTCCCGTCCAGCAGCCCTTGCGCAAAGTCGAGGACCGAAGCCGCCGTTCCGAACAGGCCGGCGTGACCGGCACCTTGCAAGGCCGAGCAATTGTCGTCGTGGACTTCGCCGCAGAGCACGCGATGGCGCCATGTGCAGTCTTCGGTCGCCGCCGCTTGATCCGGTTCGGCGGAGAACGCGAAGCCCGGACGGGGATCTATGTCGCGAATGGTCTTGCCAGACAGGCGCTCCAGGACGAAGCCGAGCAGGATGAAGTTGATATCGGAATAGACCGGCTCGCCAGCCTGCCATTCGCGCTGCAGGATGAAGGCGCGCAGCAGCTCGGGGTCACGCCCATAGGTGTAGATTGGCGCGACGGCGGGAAACGGTGTCTGATGGCCGAGACACTGGCGAAACGTTACGTTCCGTTCCCAGGCCTTTTCGTCATATTGGCGAAGGTCGGACAGGACGGAAATCAGCGGCGCGTCGAGGTCGATGACGCCTTCTTCCGCCAGTGCCAGGATACGCGACGTGGTGAAGATGACTTTGGTCAGGGATGCCAGGTCGAACCATGTCCCGACATGCATCGGCCGTATCTTGGGCACGACTTGGGCTGAGCCGATTGCCCGGACGATGCGTTCGCCGTCCCCGTCAACTATGCCGAGCACGCCGCCCGGAATGCGCGATGCGGCCACGGCCGCTTCGAGCGGGGCGAATGCGCGGGAGAAGAAATCATGGTCGATCAACTACGCCTCCGTTTGGAAGGCAGCGATGGGGCTGTCCCTCCGGCCTTTCATATCCTTGGGCGACAATCATCACGCTTCCACCCGTGCTCTATGATCCGGCCCGAATTGCTGCCAATTAGCCGGGCCCGGCTCAAACCCCAGCGGACGCACGAGCGAGGGGACCTGGCGCGTGTCCAGCTCGAAACGTTCATGCCGCCGGTCTATAGTAGGAACGGCCGCGATAAGCTGTTTGGTATAGGAGTGCTTCGGCTCCGAGAGCACCGATCTGGCATCGCCGATCTCGACAATCTGGCCGGCATAGATGACCGCGATGCGATGGGCGATCCGCTCGACGACAGCCATGTCATGCGAGATGAACAGATAGGCCAGCCCGAATTCACGCTGCAGCTCGATCAAAAGCTTCAACACCCTGGCCTGCACCGACACATCGAGCGCCGAAACCGCTTCGTCGAGGACGACAACCGAAGGATTGAGCATCAGCGCGCGAGCGATGCACAGGCGTTGCCGCTGGCCGCCGGAGAATTCGTGCGGATAGCGCTGCAGGCTGTTTTCCGGAAGGCCGACGCGTTTCAGCAGCGCAGCCATTTTCGCCCGCGTTTCAGCAGTTATCCGTCCGCCGGTAGCGATCACCGGCTCCGCGAGGAGGTTTTCGACGGTGAGTCTGGGATTAAGCGAGCCATAGGGATTCTGGAACACCATCTGCACGGGAAGGGCGCTCTGCCCGGCGGCGGCCTTGCGCACGCTGGCCGAGATTGTGCCGCGCGTCGAGCGCACCAGCCCCAGAATCGCGCGGGCGGTGGTGGACTTTCCGGAACCGCTCTCGCCGACGACCGCCAATGTCTCGCCCGGCATTAGCTCGAAATCCACACCGTCCACCGCGTGCACGGCACCACTGGCGCGGCTGAAAAACCCACCCTTGACCGGAAATCGCACTACGAGGCCATCGACCTTCAGCGCCGGCTCGGCAGCTTTTTGCGTTTCGCGTTTCGCGTCCCTGCGTGTCGCGCTGCCGCCGGCGAAATGCGGAACCGCATGTAGTAGATGCCGCGTATAGGGATGCTGCGGATCGTCCAATATCGGGTTCAATGCGCCCTGCTCGACAGCTTCTCCGCCTTGCATCACCATCACCTTGTCGGCGATGCCTGCAACCAGACCGATGTCGTGGGTGATGAAGATCATCGACATCCCGGTTTCCTGCTTCAACTCGGCGAGCAGCGCCATGATCTGCGCCTGCACCGTAACATCCAGCGCCGTCGTTGGCTCGTCGGCAATGAGCAGGCGCGGGTTGCACGCAATCGCCATGGCGATCATCACCCGCTGCAGCATGCCGCCCGACAGCTGGTTGGGCGTGTATTTCAGCCGCCTCGCTGCGTCGGGAATACGGACGCGGTCGAGCGCGTCCTTGGCTGCCGCCGTTGCTTGTCGTCCGGTCAGGCCGCGATGCAGGCGAAACGATTCCTCGATCTGCCAGCCAATGGTCAGCACCGGATTGAGCGAGGTCATCGGCTCCTGGAAGATCATGCCGATTTCGCCCCCGCGGATCTTCGTCAATTGCGGCTCGGCTGCGGCTGTCAGGTCGAAGGTGCTGCCGTCGGCCCGCCTCAGCTTGATCGACCCGCCGGTGATGCGGCCGCCGCCATAATCGACAAGGCGATTGATCGACAGCGCCGTAACCGATTTGCCCGAGCCGCTTTCGCCGACGATGGCCAGCGTTTCGCCGTCGGCGAGATCGAAGCTGACGCCGCGCACGACCTCATTGGCTTGCGGGTTGCGGCCGAAGCCGACGCGCAATCCGCTGACGGACAGCAGCGGGATCATGCGATCGATCTCCGCATCTTCGGGTCGAGGACATCGCGCAACGCATCGCCGAGCAGGTTGAAACCGAGGATGCCGATCATGATCGCCACGCCCGGGAAGATCATCAGCCAGGGAGCTGTCTCCATCAGATTGCGGCTGTCGCTCAGCATCAGGCCGAGCGACGCGGCGGGCGGCTGCGTGCCGAGCCCGAGGAAGCTTAAGCCGGCTTCGGTCAGCAGTGCCCAGGCCAGCGCCAGCGTCAGCTGAACCGTCAGCGGCGCCACCAGATTGAGCAGCAGATGCCGTGTTACGATATAGCCCGCACTGCTGCCGAACGTGCGGGCCGCGTCGACGAACTCGCGCGCCTTGAGCGACAGAGCCGGACCTCGCACGACGCGCGTGAAGATCGGTGTGTAGACGATGGCGATGGCAATGACGCTGGTCGAGGTTCCCGGTCCCGCAACCGCGACGATCAACAGCGCCAGCAGGATCGCCGGGAACGCCAGCACAACGTCCATGATGCGCATCACCAGGCCGTCCCAGCGGCGCCCGAACCAGGCTGCCGCCAGCCCGAGCACGGTGCCGGCCAGTGTCGCGACGGCGACCGAAAAGAAGGCCACGATGAAGGACTGGCCGATCCCGGTCATCAGCCGACTTGCGACATCGCGGCCGAACAGGTCCGTGCCCATCCAGTAGGTGCCGTCAGGCGCATGCAGTCGCTCGACCCGGTGCTGCGTCAGCGGATTGTGCGGCGTCAGCCCCAGCATGCCAAGCACGGCAAGCAGCAGATAAAGCGCAACGATCGCACCGCCGATGCGGCCGCTGGGATGCGCAAATATAGCCCGCAATGTCGCCATCAGTGCTCGCTTAGCCGGATACGCGGGTCGAGCGCGACATAGGCAAGGTCGACGAGGAGATTGACGATCATGAAGTTGAAGGCGATGAACAGCACGCTCCCCTGCACCAGCGCGTAGTCGCGCTGCAGGATGGCATCCAGCACCATGCGGCCGAGACCGGGCAGCGCATAAATCTGCTCGACGATGACAGCTCCGCCCAGGAGGTAGCCGAACTCTATGCCGCTCAGCGTCACGACCGGGATGAGCGCGTTGGGCAAGGCATGCCGCCAGATGACGCCGCGCGCCGAAACGCCCTTGCTGCGCGCCGTCCTGACATAGTCGTCGCTGAGCACATCGAGCATCGCCGAACGCGATATGCGGGTCACCGAAGCCGCGAAGGCAAATCCAAGCGTGACCGCAGGCAGCAACAGCTGGCCGAGATTGCGCAGCGGATCCTGCCACAGCGGCGAAAACTCGCCCATCGCCGGCAAAACGCCAAACCCCGCCGACAGTGTGTAGATGATCAGCAGGGCAAGGACGAAGTTCGGCGTCGACTGCCCGATCATTGCGACAACGCGCACGCCGAGGTCGGACAGCTTTTCGTTATGGGTGGCGGCAAAGATCCCCGCCGGCATACCGACAAGCAGGGCGATGACCATCGACAGCAGGGCGAGTTCCAACGTTAGCGGGAAACGCTCGAGGATGACGTCGAGCACCGGCCTGCCATAGGTGGACGAAATGCCGAGATTACCTTGGAAAAGACCAAGCAGCCAGCGCCAGTATTGGATGAACCAGGGCTGGTCGATGCCGAAATAAGCTGCAAGCGCATCGCGCTGCTGCGGCGTCAGCAGGCCGGCTTCGGTCCCCAGCATTGCCGTGATCGAATCGCCCGGAACCATCCGGATCGCCAGGAACACCACGATGGACACGCCAAGCAGGACGAGAGGGAAGGTCGCCAGTCGCCGCATCAGATAGTTCACGCGAAGAATATCCTCTCGTCCGGCATCAAAGCAGCTACTGGATCGTCACCTTGGCGAGGCTGAACAGCGAGCCTGTCGGCACCGGTTCGAATCCTGCGATATTCTTCTGCTGTGCCGTGTAGCTGTAGGACGTGTAGAGCCAGATCCAGGGCGACATCTCAGTGATGTGCTTCTCGAAGTCGGCGAAGATCGCTTTGCGCGCTGCCGGGTCGGTCTCGGTGCGGCCCTTCTGCATAAGACTGTCCAGCGTGTCGTCGATATAGTTCGCCACCTTCTGCAGATTGCCCGTCTTGGTCCAGTAGCGGTTGTACATAGTGTAGGGATCGGCCCTGCCGCCGTTCAGCGCGACGGCCATGTCGAAATCGCCCTTCAGCCAGGCGTCGACATAGACGTTGAGCTCCATCATCTTGATGTCGAGCTTGACGCCGATTTCTGCGAGTTGCGACTGGATGACCTGGGCTTCCGCCGCTGCCGTCGGCGGCTCGCCGGTGGCGCCGATCACGGTCGCCGAAAAGCCGTCGGCATAGCCGGCTTCGGCCATCAACTGCTTGGCCTTCTCAATGTCGCGCTTATAGCAGAACAACTGCTTCGGATCGGTCGCCAGTGCCGGGATGGTCAGCGGGCCGGTGACCTTGCCTTCGCCGAGCGAGGCGGTGTCCAGCACTTCCTGCCGGTCGATGGCGCAGGAAATCGCCTGACGCACCTTGAGTTCGGTCATCGGCTTGCGGGAGGGATTGAGCTGCAGCACGTGATAGGCAAGCACCGGCACACGGTTCAACTGCAGGCTGGCTTCCTTGGGCACCAGCGTGGCGACAAGCGGATCGTTGAGCAGGGCAAAATCGATCTGCTTGGTGCGCATCGCCGCCAGGATCGCCGTCTCGTCCGGCAGCACGCTGATTTCGATGCCGTCGACGCCGGTCGCGCCGTCTGCCCAGTCCTTGTTGGCGACAAGCACTTCCTTGGAATTCGGATCCCATTTTTCGAGCTTGAACGGACCCGAGCCGATCGCTGTCGTGCCGATCGAGCCGGCCGCGATTTCGCTTGCCGGGACGATCGCGGCATTGACGTCGCTCATCGCCGTCAGGATCGGCACGTCCGGCTGCGAGAGGTGGAACACGACGGTGGCGGGATCGGGCGTGTCGATGCTGGCGATCGAGAGAAAGTTGGCGCGCGCCGCAGCACCCGTCTTCTCGTCGAGTATGCGCTCGAACGATGCCTTGACGTCGGCCGAGGTCACGGCGGCGCCGTTCTGGAATTTTGCTTTCGGATTGAGCTTGAAGCTCAGCTCCTTGCCGTCCGGCGAGAACTGCCATGAATCGGCAATCGCGGGCGTGATTTGCAGGTTTGCGTCGAGCCGCACCAGCGGTTCGTAGATCAGCTCCAGCAGCCGCAGTGAGGAGAATGCCGTCTGCTTGTGCGGATCAAGACCGGTGGCGTCCTGCGACCACGCCATATGCAGCGTCGCCGCACTCGCCTGCACCGGTAGCGCGGCGATGCCAACCATTGCCGCGAGCGTCATGCCGGAAAGCAGTTTCTTGCCAATGTGCCGTACCATTGTCGTCTCCCATTATTGTTAAACCAGATGCCTTGCAGTTCCCCGGACCGCTTCAAAGGGACACACGCCCCGGAACATCGGCCCAGTATCCATGCGGTCTTACACCGTCTTTTCGCCTATCGCCTTGCGCAGGAAACCTCCCGCGTTGGCAAGCGCCTTACGTGCTTCTTCGACACCCATGCCGGTGATCGTCACCAGGATTGCCAGTTTTACATCATTGCCGGTCTGGTCGAGTGCCTGTCGTGCCTGCTGTGCCGCGCAGCCGGTCGTCTGCATCACGATCCTAACCGCCCTTGCGACAAGCTTCTTGTTGCTTGGATTGAGGTCAACCATCAGGTTCTGATAGCTCTTGCCGATGCGGATCATGCTGGCGGTAGACAGCATATTGAGCACCAGCTTTTGCGCGGTTCCCGATTTCAGCCGGGTCGAGCCGGTGAGGACCTCCGGGCCAACCACCGGAGAGATGCCAATATCGGCAATGCCGGCAATGGTCGATCGAGGATTGCAGGACAACGCCACGGTGGTGGCTCCCACTTCCTTGGCGTAGGTCAGGCCACCGATCACATAAGGTGTGCGTCCGCTGACAGCGATGCCGACCACCACGTCGCCAGCGGTCAGCTTGATGTCCTGCAGCGCCTTTATTCCCTGTTTCGGATCGTCCTCGGCGCCTTCCGCAGAGTGCATCAGCGCGTCGACGCCGCCGGCGATCAGGCCCACCACCATGTCCTCGGGTACGCCGAAGGTCGGCGGACATTCCGAGGCGTCGAGGACGCCGAGCCGGCCGCTGGTGCCAGCCCCCATATAGACAAGGCGTGCACCGTTCTGGAACGCGCTCACGATCCGGTCCACGGCCGCAGCAATATCGGGGATGACCTTCTCGACGGCTGCCGCAACGCCTTTGTCCTCGTCATTGATCTTGCGCAGCACCTCGAGGGTCGGCAACAGATCGATGTCCATGGTTTTCGGGTTCCGGTCCTCGGAAACCAGCCGCTCCAGCTCCGACATCAACCCTTGTTCGACCACTTCGCTTACTTTCAAGTGCGACTGCGAGCAGGACTGTGATGCCCGCGGCAAGCGGCGTCCAGTGCCTGCACCTGGCCGTCGGCTCCGTACCGGCCTGCGCCGGTTCTGTTTCGTTAACTTTTTAGAATTCGATATTCCCTCTGTCAACGGAAAGTAGGAATATTATATTCCTTGCCGAGCAAGGCATCACTGGCGGCAGACGGATTTTCTGGCCAGGATTATGGCTCCCGAAACCGCATCGCCGTCGGCCGGCTTCAGCCGTCGGCGGACGTCGGGAGCGAGCCATGGCTCAAGCGGGCTGGACAACCCTCCGAGCAGCGTAACCCGCGGCGCGCCTTTTTCGAACAGCACCCGCACGAAGGTGTCGATCTGCTCGGCAGCGCCTTGCACGATCCGCCGACCGGCCGGATCGCCCTGGTCGGCATGGCGGATCACCATCGGCGCTAGGGCGGCATAGTCCGTCGCACTGGCGCGGTCCATCCAGGCCACCGCCTCGAACGGATCGTCCTTGAAGCGCTGCATCACCTCGGCCAGCAGCGCCGTCCGCTCATGCCGGCCGTCATGGGCTCGCAAGGCGAACTGCACTGCCTTCAGTCCGAGATCGGCGCCGCTGCCCTCGTCGGAAATCGGAAAACCGTAGCCGCCGACGCGCAGGTCGCGCCCTTCGACAAAGCCGAGCCCGATCGAACCGGTCCCGGCTATGACGATGGCGCCGTCCTGGCCGGAATGCGCGCCAAGGCAAGCCGCGACGCCGTCGCTGACGAAGTCGATGCTCGCAAAGGGTTGTTCGATGGCATGAAACGCCTCGAGCGCACCCTTACGGCCGATGCCGGCAACACCGATACCCGCGCGGATCCTGGCGATTTCCGCCGCCGCGAACCCTGCCTCTTCGATCGCCGTGCCAAAGGCTTTGACAATCGAGGCCCAGGCCACCTCTATACCGAGTCGCGTTGTCGCCGGGCCCGACAGGCCTTGCCCGAGCACGGTTCCTGCCTCGTCTTCGATACGCGCCCGGCAGCCGGTTCCGCCGCCATCGACGCCCAGGAAATAATGCGGAGACGCCCCACCGGCACTCATTGCCTTATTCGTTCGATCTGGGCGCCGCACAGCCGGAGCTTGCGGTCCAACTGCTCGTACCCGCGGTCGAGATGATAGACGCGATTGATCGTCGTCTCGCCCTCCGACACCAACGCTGCCAGCACCAGCGAGACGGAGGCGCGCAGGTCGGTCGCCATCACTTGCGCGCCCTTCAGCTTCTCGCCTCCGCGCACCAGCGCCATCGTGCCTTGCAGCTTGATATTGGCGCCGAGCCGCATCAGTTCAGGCACATGCATGAAGCGGTTCTCGAAGATCGTCTCGCGCAACAGCGAAGCGCCCTCGGCACAGCACATCAACGCCATGAACTGCGCCTGGAGATCGGTCGGAAAGCCCGGATAGGGCTCCGTCGTCACGTCGACCGCCTTGAGCGGCCCGTCTCTCGATACGATCAGCCCGCGGTCGCCCGGCCATATTTTCACACCGGCTACTTCGAGCAGCTGGACGACGGATGCCATGTGCTCGAGCCGCGCGTGGGTCAGCTCGAGCTGACCGCCGGTGATGGCCGCTGCGACGGCATAGGTGCCGGCCTCTATCCGGTCCGGGATGATGTCGTGCGTGGCGGCGCGCCAGTCTGTGCCGCCCCCGATCAGGATGCGGTGCGTGCCGGCGCCCTCGATCCGCGCGCCCATGTCGTTCAGGCAGGCGGCAAGATCGGCCACCTCCGGCTCGCGGGCCGCGTTGAGGATCTCGGTCTCGCCGTTTGCCGTCGTCGCCGCCATCATCGCCGTTTCGGTCGCGCCGACCGACGGCGAGCTCAAAACGATGCGCGCGCCTTTCAGTCCGCCCGGCGCAGACGCGACGATCAGTCCGTTTTCGATCGCGATATCGGCGCCAAGTGCGGCAAGTGCGGCGACATGCATGTCGACCGGCCGTGCGCCGATCGCGCAGCCGCCAGGCAGCGAGACCCGGGCATGGCCGAAGCGGGCAAGCAGTGGACCGAGAACCAGCACCGTCGCGCGCATGCGCCTGACGGTATCGTAGCTTGTCTCCCTGGAAGCGGCAGCACTGGTATCGATTGTGGCGGCATGCGCCGATCTGGTGACTTCGGCCCCATGAAGGCCGACGACGCCAAGCATGTTGTCGACATCCGTCACCTCAGGCAGGTTGGTCAGCTGCAGCGGATAGGGGCTGAGCAACGCCGCCGCTATTTGCGGCAAGGCCGCGTTCTTGGCGCCGGAGATCGTCACCGCGCCCTCAAGCCTGTGCCCGCCGACGATCCGCAATTTGTCCATGGCTCTGACCTAATCCCGAGCTGTCGGCGAGTCTACGATCTTTCATGTCCGAATCGTCGACATGCCCGAAGGCTGGGCCGCAACCGCACCAGTCGAGATTTGATGGTTCATTCTTGGCTGTCAATCAGAGACGGAATAATTTATTCCTTGGCTTGGCATTGTCGATGACAGGCAATGGAGGAACGCATGTCCGTCCTGAAGAAGATCGAGGCCAAGCTCGAAGTCATGGCGCCCGGCGACCGCGAGATCGGTCGGTATATCGTCGATAATCCCGACCAGATGCTCCGCCTGTCGACGGCGGCGCTTGCCGCCGAGATCGGCCGCAGCCAGTCGAGCGTCGTCAAGTTCAGCCAGAAGCTCGGCTATTCCAGCTATCAGGAGCTTAAGCTAGCCGTCAGTGAGGCCAAGTCGCAGGAATGGCACGTGCCGGCCGGCATGATCCACGGTTCGATCGAGGTCGGCGACAGCTATCTGGTCATCCTGCGCAAGCTGATCGGCAGCAAGCTTTTGTCGATGCAGCAGACCGTCGCGGCCAACACCGAGCAGGAAATCGGCAAGGCCCTCGAAGCGTTGAACGGTGCGCGCCGCATTCATTTGGCCGGCGTCGGCGCATCCTCGCTGGTGGCGCGCGATTTTTCCTACAAGCTGATGAAGCTCGGCCGCAACGTGCTGCACGACAGCGACAGCCATGTGCAAATGGCCAATGTCTCGACGCTTGGACGAGGTGACGTGCTGTTCGCGCTCTCCTATTCCGGGGCGAGCATCGAAACCCTGCGGATAGCTGAACTTGCCCGCAAACGTGGCACCACCGTGATCTCCGTCACCGGACTTCGCGACAATCCGCTGAGCCGGGTTGCCGACATTCGCCTCCACACGATCGCCGATGAAGAGCGCGCGCGCTCTTCATCGATAACTGCGCGTGATGCACAACTGACGCTGACGGACCTGCTGTTCATCCTGCTCGTGCAGAAGCAGCCTGACGCCAACGAATACGTCCACAACAGCGAATTGGCCGTCTCGGTGCTGAAGGCTTAGCGCTCTTCGCCGTCTCGCGTTAAGGCCTCAGTTCCTCCCTGGCGCTGCACGCCGACAAGAGCAACTTTCGTCCTCCTGAAATGGCTTTCTTCAATGTGCTCACCCGCTTTCTTCGTCCGGCTGGCAGAGAGTCGCGGGAGCGCCGATTGGTCAAATGCCGCCGGTCGAAACAAATGTTGACAATGTCATCTGTTGTTGCGAAAGCGTTCAGCCTCGAATTTGACGGCCGGGTGAGACAATGGACGACCTTGGAGCACAGGAACAAGCGGTTCTCGATCTCATTGCGGCGAACCCATTCGCCGGCCAGCAGGACATAGCAACGGTGCTCGGCATCGCCCGCTCGACGGTCGCGGCCCACATCGTGCAACTCGTCAACAAGGGATACATTCTCGGCCGTGGTTACGTCTTGCCGACGTCCAAGCGCATGGTCTGCGTCGGCGGCGCGGTGCTCGACCGCAAATACCACGCCAAGAAGGATCTGATTTTCGAGACGTCGAACCCGGTCGACGGCTATCGCAGCTTCGGCGGGGTTGCCCGCAACGTCGCCGAAAACCTTGCCCGCCTCGGCGTCGACATAAGCTTCGTCTCGATCGTCGGAGACGATGAAACCGGCCGCTCACTGGTGCGGCATCTGCGCGACCTCGGCGCCGATGTCAGCCAGGTCATCACCACAACGGAACGGCCGACGGCGGAATACGCGGCCATCCTCGACCGCAACAACGACCTCGTGCTCGGCATTGCCGACATGGAGATCTTCGATCTGTTTTCGTCGTTCTATCTCGACCGCTTCTGGCCGCATCTGGCTTCGGCGACATGGGTGTTCATTGACTGCAATCTGCCGGCCGCGACCCTCGCAGCACTGATGTCGCGCAAGCAGGGTACGCGCTTCAAGCTCGCAGTCGACACGGTATCGGCGCCGAAATCAGCGCGCCTGCCGAAGGACCTGACCGGCATCGATCTTCTGTTCGCCAATCATGACGAGGCCAATACGATGCTCGGCATGACGGATGCCGACAGGCGGCTGACGCCGGAGGAAGCAGCGGCAGCGCTGCGCGCGGCCGGCGCCGGCGAGGTGATCGTGACCGTGGGCGCGCATGGATTTGCCGTTGCGACCGAGAGCGGTGTGACGACCATGCACTCCGTCCCGGCGCAGCCCGTCGATATCACCGGCGCCGGTGACGCGATGATCGCCGGCACACTGTACAAGGTGCTTTCGGGTGAGCCGGTCGCTCATGCCGTGCGCACCGGCGCGCTGCTTGCCACACTGACCACCGAGAGCGAATCCAGCGTCCATCCCGATCTGTCGCCGCGCTTCCTTGCCGCCGGCACGTACCGCATTCCTGCCTGAAAGCGAGATGATATGAAACCTTTCCTTGTCCACCTGAACGATGAAGTCGCTGCTGCGCTTGATGAAGGCCGCGCGGTGGTGGCATTAGAATCAACGATTATCACCCACGGCATGCCATATCCGGCCAATCTGGAAACTGCCCGTGGTGTCGAGACCGTAGTGCGTGAAAACGGCGCCGTGCCCGCCACGATCGCAGTGGTCGCCGGCAAGATCAAGGTTGGCCTCGACGACCGTGAACTGGAAGAGCTGGCAGCGGCAAAGGGCGTGGTCAAGGCTTCCGGGCGCGATCTCGCCGCCATCATGGTGCGCGGCGGCTCGGCCGGAACCACCGTCTCGGCGACGATGCGGATCGCCGCTTTAGCCGGGATCGGCATTTTTGCGACCGGCGGCGTCGGCGGCGTGCATCGCGGCGCCGAAGCCACTTTCGATATCTCCGCCGACCTGACCGAACTCGGCCAAACCGGCACGACCGTCGTCTGCGCCGGAGTTAAGTCGATCCTCGATATTGCGAAGACGCTGGAATATCTGGAAACTCAGCGCGTGCCGGTGATCGCCTATGGGAGCGATGATTTTCCGGCTTTCTACACCCGCTCCAGCGGGCTCAAGGCCGATCATCGCCTCGACACGCCCGACGAGATCGCGCGAGCCATGCTGCTGCATGACGAGATGGAATCCGGCACCGGCATTCTCGTCGCCAACCCTATCCCCGAAGCGGACGCGCTCGATCCGGCGTTCATCGACGGCACGATCGCAGCGGCCGTGGCTGAGGCCGAGAAGCGCGGCATCGGGCGCAAAGAACTAACGCCGTTTCTGCTCGCACGCATCAATGAGCTTTCGCAAGGCCGCAGCCTGAAGGCCAACATCGCGCTGGTCCGCAACAACGCCGCGCTTGCTGCCCGCATTGCAGTGGCGCATGCGGAATTGAAGAGCGCGACCAGATAGAGACAGCATCCGGCCAGCGCTACCGGCCTTCGATTTCAGCCCGGCGCCAGGTCGAAGATGCGCCCGGCATTGAGGATGTTGTTCGGGTCGAAGGCTGCTTTCAGGCGGCGCATGGCCGCGATCTCGGCGTCGCTGCGCACAAGGTGCAGCCATTCCTTCTTGTCGAGGCCGATGCCATGTTCGGCCGAAACGCCACCGCCGGCGGTGGCAACACCGCGGTACACGATGCCGTATGCGGCCGCCGGATTCGCGGTGCGGACCTGATAATGCAGATTGCCATCGCCGAGATGGCCGAAGACGTAGATGTCGGCGCTAGGGTCGACGGCCCTGATGGCGGCTTCTGTTTCGCCCAGGAAAGTCGCCATTCTCGCCAGCGGGATGCTGATATCGACACCGATCAGGCCTGCCATCGAAAACAGGAAACGGTTGGCCTCCTCCCGCACCGCCCAGAGCGCCCGGAATTCGCGCGGCGATTGCGAGACGACCACGTCGTCGATCACGCCATCTTCAACCGCCTGCATCAGCACCGCGGCAAAACGTTCGCCGTCGCGGTCGGGCTCGCTGCCCTGTATCTCGGCAAGCACATAGACGGGCGAGCCGGCGGGCAGCGGCGCCGGCGCCTCCATGCCGGCGATCATGGCGCCATAGAGCGGTGCGAAATTCACCTCATAGGCCGATAGCAAGGGCCCGAGCTTCCGCCTGAGCAGCGCAAGCAACGTGATCGCCGCGTCCAGCGAAGCAAGCGCGCAGAAGGCATTGATCTCGGTGGCCGGCTTCGGATGCAGCCGCAGGCATGCGCGCGTGACCACGCCGAGCGTGCCTTCGCTGCCGATGAACAATTGGCTGAGGTCGTAGCCGGAGTTGTCCTTCGCCAAACCCTTGAGCGAGGTCAGAATACTGCCGTCGGCAAGCACCGCTTCCAGCCCAAGCACCTGCGCCCGGTACATGCCGTAGCGCAGCACACGGATGCCGCCGGCATTGGTGGCGACATTGCCACCGACGGTGGCCGTGCCGCGCGCTCCGATGTCGACGCCGAACAGCAAGCCGGCCGCATCGGCGGCTTCCTGCACCGCTTGCAGCGGCGCGCCGGCCTCGGCGATGATGGTCGCCGCCTCGCGGTCGAGGGCTTCAACGGAAGTCATGCGCTCCAGCGACAGCACAGCTTCGCCGGGTTGGATGCGAGCGCCGCCGGCAAGCCCGGTCCGGCCACCCTGGATCACAAGCCTCTGCCCCGCCTCATTGCACAGGCGCAGTATGTCCGACACCTCGCCGGCAGTGCGCGGTCGCAGCACGACCTCCGGCCGCGCACCGGTCTTGCCGTCGGGGTCTTCCCTGTAACGCGGCCCGGCCTCATCTGCCGAGACGATCGCCGGCCGATCCAGCCGACCCTCAAGTCGCGACAGAAGCTCGGCGGTTCGTGAGGAGAGGGCGCTCACGGATGCTATTGGCGCGCAGATATCGATGCAGCGCACGCGAAGACCGGCGAGGATTGCAGGCGCGGCTTGACGCGAATTTCGCTGGAAAGAAAACATGCGGAAAACCCGCCAAAAATGCAGTCGGTTGCTGTCGCCATGCACCGCTCCTGTAACAGGTCGACCATAGGCGCGGACCGCGTTTTGTCAAACTGTGGCAGTTGGTGGGTGGCTCGACACCTGCGCTTCGGCGCGGACCAGCTTGATATCGGCGGTCGCCGCCCATGCTCCGATATCCGCACGGCGCAAGGCCGCAGCCATCATGTCCGGAAACAGATCCGGCGTGCAGGCGAAGACGGGAATACCAAGGGCTGCTACCGAGCCTGCCATTGTGGGATCGTAGCCGGGCCGGCCTTGATCGGTCAGCGCCAGAAGCACGACGACATTTACGCCGGATCGAACCAGCGCTGCCAGTCGCCGCAGCAGGTCCTGGCCATTACCGCCTTCATAGAGATCGGTGATCAGCACCAGATGCGACTTGGTGGGCCGTTCGATACGGTCGGCGCAATAGGCGACCGCCTGATTGATGTCCGTGCCGCCGCCAAGCTGCACGCCGAACAGCACCTCGACGGGATCGCTGAGCTCTTCGGTCAGGTCGACGATCGCCGTATCGAAGCAGACAAGCTTCGTGCGCACAACCGGCAGCGAGGCCATCACCGCCGCGAAGATCGAGGCGTAGACCACCGAGCTTGCCATCGAGCCGGACTGGTCGACGCAGAGAACGACCTCATGCAGATCGACAAGCCGGCGCTGCTTGCGCATGAAGCCGACCAGTTTCTCCGGCACGATGGTCCTATGCTCGGGTTGATAGTGGCGAAGGTTCGCCGAAATAGTGCGCTGCCAGTCGATATCGCGTGCACGCGGGCGGTTGGTGCGTCTCGATCGATCGAGAGCGCCGCGTATCGCCTCGGCGGTCTTCTGCTCCAGCTTCTGCATCAGCTTGCCGACGATATCGGCAATGATCGTCCGGGCAATGTCCTTGGTCTTGGCCGGCATGACCGAGCGCAGCGAAATCAGGTCGGCGACGAGATTGACGTCCGCCTCGATCGCCTTGAGGAATTCCGGTTCCATCAGCATCTGCTTCAGGTCCAGCCGTTCGAAGGCGTCCTTCTGGACGATCTGGACGACCTGCGCCGGAAAGAAGGAGCGGATGTCGCTCATCCATTGTGCAACGCGCGGCGCCGACCGGCCAAGGCCGCCACGCCGCTTGCGTGGGTCGGCAGAAGCGGCGCTAACGCCGTCGCCGTAGAGAGCGTCGAGTGCCGCCGAAAGCCGTTTATCGTCGCTGGAAAGTGCCCCAGACGTTTCGTCATCGGCGCCGATCGCCAGTCGCCAGCGGCGCTCCCTTCCGCCATCGGAAGTGAGCGGGCCGGGTTCGTTCATTTCGGCCTCGTCATCCATTGCCGGTTTCTCCGTTGAGCAACGGTCCAAGCAGCCCCAGGTGCCGGCGCCATGCCTCGCCGCCATCCGGCGTCGGCGTCACGCCAGCCGGCAAGCGCGCCGCGCGGCCGAGGACCGCTTCGATCAGCCGGCGGCGTTCCATGCTGTCCAGATTGGAAAAGACACGGCGCAGCAGCGGTAGATGCGCAATGAAAGCATCTTCGTCCAGGGATCTGAGCCACCCATCGACCGCACCGCGCAGACCCTCGTCATAAATCAGCCGTTGACCGGCTGTGCTGAAGAAGCCTTCGAAGAACCCGGCCGCGTCAGTGACAGGCGTCCCCGGTGACAGGCGTCGCCCGAGCAGCCCGGCAGCGACTTCGGCGGACAGGCGACCAGCTTCATACAGCAGGTGTGCGGCGCACCCGGCCAGCAGCGCCGTCGACCGTGACGCCTCCAGTACGGCCGCCAGCCCGTTGCGCCATCCGTCCAGCACGTCTTGGCCGGGTTCGACCAGCCTGATCGCCTCATCGGCCTTGCGCATCGCACCAACCAGTGTCGCGGCGGCCTGCTCATCCAGATCGCGCGCAGCGTAGGGAAGCGCGATCGCACCTTCGACGATCAGCCGCTCCATGAGGCCGGACAGCCGGTCCGTTTGCGTTTTGCGGGCCTCGCCGTAGCGGACAATGTCGGCGAGCGGCGGCACCGACGCCAGGATCTCCAGGCATTCACTGCTGCGCGCCGCGCGTGCCTCCAACGCCGTGAGGCCGGCAGTCGATGCTTCCGACAGGCCTGCAGTGATGGCGCTCTGGACCAGTGCCGCAAGCGTATCGAGCGTCGCCGCCGTTTCGATCATCTGGATCAGGCGGCCATTGGCAGCCTTTTCGATGGTCGGCCCGTAGATCAGGTTCTCGACCAGACGAACGGCATATTCCGGTTCCCACGCTAGGGTCCACCGCTCGCGGAAGGTGCCACGGCTGCGACCGGCATCGGTCAGTCTGCCCCAATGCACACCAAGCACGTGCAGCCGATGCAGCAATGTCGAGCGAAACAGCCCGCTCTCGCTTCGCAGGTCGACCGACAGTTCCCGCTCCAGCGCCTCGGATTTTAGGCGCGCCGCCTTTTGGCTACGCTGCAGATCCTCGATCAGCGGCGCCAGCGGTGTGTCGGGCGGAATTTCGCCGACGTCCGAACCCAGAAGCAGCTCGGCCTCAACCAACCTCCACAGCAACGCTTCGCCGTTGAAGAGGGCGGCGATCGCGGCGTCGCGCAATTCCTCAAATCCGGGTTTCGGTCGTTCGCGAATCGCGGCAAGCGTCCGGGCGAGCCGCTCCGCTTCGATCAACGAAGCGGTCGAGATCAGGTGACCCTTCGCCCGCAGCACGGCGGCGATCGTCGCAAGCCACAGGGTCGCCGCATCGCGCCGGCCGCGCGTGCGCCAGAGATGCTTGCACCAGCCCGGTGCGACGACGCCTGCGCCATAGCCGTATCCCAGCGCCAGGCGCGGTCCCGTCCACGGTGCCCATGTCATTGTGCTCTTGCGCCGGGCAATTTCCTTGATCAGGACCTGATCGTTTTTCTGAGTGTGGGTGGCCTGCAGCGCCGGCACATGCCATGCCCCGCAGACGACGGCGATCGGTCCGTCGAACTGCTTACGCGCCTTGGCGATTTCGAGCCGCATATGCGCCTCGCGCTTGGCTTCGAACTGCGCGATCGGACCCTCACCATTCCGCAGTGTCGTCATCGCATCGGCGATGGCCGCAAATATGGGGCCGGGTTCCGGATTCTGTTCAATGATATCCGACCACCAGCTTTCGCCGTCCTCATAACCGGCGGCGTGTGCCAGCATGGCTATCGGATCACGCGGAAGCGGAGCCGCGTCACCATCCTCGGGGGCTTGGGTAGCTTCGGTCGCATCGGTTTCCTCCGCGCCACCGATCGCAGCAGTGGTGAACCGTGCCGATGACGGCAGGTCGATAAACTGCAACGTCGCCTTATTGCCCACAGCCCAAAGCGCCGCCTGGTATTCGGGCGAGAACTCGGCAAAAGGCCAGAAGCTTGTCGAAGCCGGATCGTCCTCCGGATAGCAAAGGAGCGCCACAGGCGGCTGCATTTCGGGGCGGGCCAGCATGGGCAGAAGCTCAGAGGCGTCGATCGGCCCCTCGATCAGCACGGCGACCGGGTTCAAATCCTGCAGTGCCTGCACCAGGCTGTCGGCGGAACCCGGCCCGTGATGGCGTATCCCGAAATAGGCAATGTCGCCGTGGCCCATGGCGTCAGATCGCTGCGTTCAGCGCCGCGTAATAGCCGGCATAGTCGGCCCGCTTCTTGAGCACTGTTTCCAGATATTCCTCCAGCACCACCTTGTCCTGCACCGGATCCTTCACGATCGCGCCGACAAGGCTGGCGGCGAGACCTTCGGCGCCGAGCTTGCCACTGTCGAACCACGCCGCCTGGCTGAGCCCGCCAACCATCGTGGCGATCGCTTCTGCGGTCGACAGCGAGCCGGAAGGCGTCTTCAGCGTCACCTTGCCGTCGGCAGTCGCGCCGGAGCGCAATTCGCGGAAGATGGTCAGCACACGGGCGATCTCCTCGCCGACATTTTTCGGCACCGGCAGGTCGAGTCCGCCAGCCATCTCGTCGACCCGTTTGGAGACGATCGCCACCTCTTCGGCCATGTCTTCCGGCAATGGCAGCACCACGACATTGAAGCGACGCTTGAGCGCCGAGGAGAGCTCGTTGACACCTTTGTCGCGGTTGTTTGCCGTGGCGATAATGTTGAAGCCGCGCTGGGCGTAGATCGAGGTGTTCAATTCCGGGATAGGCATCATCTTTTCGGAAAGCACGGTGATCAGCGTGTCCTGCACGTCTGAGCCCATGCGGGTCAGTTCCTCCAGCCGGCAGAGCTTGCCGTTCTGCATGGCTCGGTAGAGCGGCGTCGGCACCAACGCTTCCTGGCTCGGGCCCTTTGCCAGTAGCTGCGCATAGTTCCAGCCATAGCGGATCTGGTTCTCGTCGGTGCCGGCCGTGCACTGCACGATCAGCGTCGAGTCGCCCATAATGGCGGCGGCAAGATGTTCAGACACCCAGGACTTGGCGGTTCCGGGAACGCCGAGCAGCAAGAGTGCACGGTCCGTGGCGAGCGTCGCTACCGCGGTTTCCATCAACCGGCGGCGACCGACATATTTTGGCGTTACCAAGGTGCCGTCACCGGCCTTCCCGCCTAGCAAATAGGTCAGCACAGCCTGTGGCGACAGGCTCCAGCCGGCAGGCCTCTGCCGGTCGTCATCGCGCGCCAGCGCCTGCAATTCCGAAGCGTAGGCCTGCTCGACCGGGAGGCGGATGGCTGCGTTCATTTTGCTGTTCTCCGGATTGGTCATGTGTTGCTTCCAGGCCCCGCCAGTGATGCGTTGAGACGTAGAAGCCCGAGTGAAGGAGCCGCGGGCGGCACGCCCGCCGCGACCATGTCGTCGATCAATTTCGCTGCCGTGGTCGCGGTGGCAAGGAAGCCGATCGTCTCCAGTACATCGTCGAGACCCCGCCGCGCGGCGTCGTCTTTTCCGCCGGCGGCGGAACGCAGTGCGGCGAGCGCCTGTCCATTCGTCAGGTCGTCCCATTCCAGCCAGTCGACATCGATGCCTTCCGCCAGGTTGATCATGCCAAGATAAGTTGTCTCCTTGAGGATCAGCCTGATGAGGACACGCTTTCTGCGGTTGTCCAGGCGCGGCATGAGGTGAAGCACGAACAGCGCCGGTTTGCCGCCTTCGGCGATAAGCGTATCCGCCATCTGCGTAAGGGCGGCTTCGCTCCCTGAGGCGGCGACCATTCGTGCGATCAGGATGTCGGCTTTATTGTCGGCACCGAATTGCCAGCCTCCTATGAATTCGGCTTCCGTAGTGTTGAACCGTTCGGTAAGGTCGACGAGGTTGCATATCTCGAACAGTTCGGCGCGGCGTTGCTCCTGCGCTTGGGATTTTAGTTTTGCTGGAGTGTAGATCGTCCGGCGGCGGATGAAGCCGGATCTGCCTTCAGTGATAAAGGCGGCGAGTTCGGCTACGGGATCGTCCGGTCCACCGTCGCTCGGGCGAACGTGCTCTCCTAATCTTGCCAGCAGCCGGCCAGCCAGTTCGCGCACCTTGCCGGACCTGTCGGCGGAAAGGCTTTTCAGGAAAGGCACGTCCTCGGCACTCAGGCCGAAGCGCATAAGCTCGACCAGCACAAGCCTGACTTCCGCCGGTTCGCCCGAGGCCTTGGCTTCGATCAACATTCGAGCCGATGTCGGGTCGGTACGGCGCATATCGGCAAGGGCCAAGCGTCGCGCGGCGGGATAGAACTCATCCCAGTTTTCCGCAGTCAGTTTCTCTTGTGGGGCAAGCCTTTCCCCGTTCATGCTTGCTTGCCAGTCTATCCATGGTGCGTAGACGTCCGGGCTGTTCTGATCCGAGGGCGTCCAGTCCATGGGATGGAGCACAAAGCCGCGGCTGGCGACGAGCGCCGCCACGCGTGCCTTTCGCCTCGCGTCGGCGGCGTGCTTCAGAGCGGCTCTCAACAACGGCCGAAATCGTGGCGGCAGAACGGGCAGGGCAAGTCTGGGCAGCAGCGGACGACGCTTGAGTGTCGTCGGCGCGGCCGGCCGCAGCGCGACGTCGAGCGCTTGTGCTGCGATTGCCAGGAGCCGGCGCTCCTGTTCGTCGGGACTTGCACCGCCGGCGATTGCTTTCCATCCGGCCGGAGCCAGATCGAATGTAGCACCGCCGGTGATCCAGCAATCGCGCATTGCCGCCAGGCCTGTTTGCTCGCTTTCGTTCACGCCAGATCAAGCCTCCCGAACTCACTTTGCGCCGCCAGAAGCTCAAGCCGCGCGCCGTTCCAGAGCGCTGCCGTGGCCGCAAGGCCGAGGCCGAGCAAGGTTTGATCTACCGCGCCGGCGATCGGCAATGCGATCCCCTGCGGTTCATCCTCCGCCTGCCACCATGCCGTGCCCCGATCGTCGAGCAGGATAGCGCCGGGCGGCAGCATGAGGGGACAATCAGCGATCCAGGGCGCGGCGTCCTGATGGGAAGCATGCGTGGCGAGCGGATCCTTCGCGGTGCCAAAAGCAAAATCGGGCCACGCGCCGGGCGCAACCTCCCCCATGCGCTCCACCACGAGGGCGCGGAGCGGCATGCGTGATGGATAAAACACCAGTCGGGCATTGAAACGGTCGCCTGGTGCAAAAGCGTTAGACCGGCGCCCGGCCGAAGCCGGGAAAAAGTCGAGCAGCACGGCAAATTGCGGGGTGGCGCTTTTCAAATCGAGCAGCCACGTCGAATGGCTGACCAGACCATCGCGGCGGCTCTCGATCTTCTCGCCGAGAACTTCCCAGAGGCTTTCAACCTGTCTTGCATCCGGACTGCTGAGAACCTGTTCGCGGGGTTCAGACGTTGATACGAGGCGCTTCAGCTCGGGGTCGTCGGGCTCCGACCGCCACGCCTTGGCCAGCAGCACGAGCTTGCCGAGTTCACGGATTGCGGCATCAGACCGTTCCTCGCTGCGCAGCGCCATCAGCCGCGACGGAATCTCGTCGATACGGCCGGCGAGCGCGGCTGCCTTCATATCGACTAGCCGCGCAGCAATCCGCCGGCAACGGTCGCTGCTGGCGTCGACAAACCCGGACAGACCGAGCCGTAACTGGTCGGCTATCCACTGATCAAGCTCATCGAGCCCAGCCGACACTGCTTCTCGTGTGCTTTCCGCCCGCTTGCGCTGCGCCGCCTCGCGACGCTCCAGCGCCGCGATGTCTTCAACGGCGGTGCTCTCGTCGGCTCGTGCGGCTTCGCCAATGCGCTTGGCTTCCGCGCCGGGTACTGGTTGCGCCGGCTGTGGCGTTGTCTTCCTGCGTCGGCCAAGCCAGTCATTCACCCATTCCGGCGTGGTATTGGCAGCGGCAAAACTGGCTGGCGCGGTGGCGGCAATCCACATCAAGGCCAGCGTGTGCTTGCATGGGAATTTGCGCGAGGGGCAGGTGCATTTGTAGCCGTGATCACCCGTGTCGACCACCACTCGATAAGGATTGGAGCCGGAGCCCTGGCATTCGCCCCAGATGAGCGCCTGCTGCTCATGCTTTTCGAGCCGCGGCCAGTTCGTTCGTTTGGTGAGGTTGGAGGCGGCGCTCAGCGACGCCTGATCGGGAGCAAGCGCCTCAATGGTTTTCAGATCGAATTCCAAGCCGCGCTTCTCCCCGCCCCGACGCAGTATAGATAGCGGTTTGTGAAGAATTATTATAGCTCTGGCATGGTGAAGATTGGCATGCCTTGGCCCTGTTTTGATGCGACCAGGACGTGCCTCAGACGCAAATAGTATCGACTGTTATTCGGCGGACAGAACGGGCTTTGGTAGCCGGCGGCCTAGGCGGAAGCGTTCAGGCTCTGCCCTTCAGGAACTCGATCACCATTGCCGCGGTCCAGGTGAAGCGATTGCCGCCGAGCGGCTCGCCGTTGAGGGGATCGTAATATTCGGCAAAACCGCTCTCGGCGATCAGCTCGAGACTGGATTGCGTGATGCGCTGTGCGATTTGGCTGCGGCCGGCGACGGCAAGGCCGTCGGCGATCATGTAGTTGACCACCAGCCAGACCGGGCCGCGCCAGTAGCGCTTTGGGTCGAAGCGCCCATCCTCAGGATCGTGCGACGGGACGATGTAACGCGTTTTGCCGGCGATGCGCTCGATCGTTGCAGCGATGGTCGCTGCCCGGCTTTCCGGGATGGCCGAAAATACCGACAGAATGCCGCCGACCGACGCGCTGTCAACATGCTTTCCGGCCACTCGGTCGAAACAAATGTACTGGCCATGCGCGTCGCTCCACAGCCGTTCCATTGCCGAAAGCCCCTTTTCGGCACGGACGCGATTGGCTTCTGCGATTTCGGTTTCGCCAAGTGCCTCGGCGAGATCGGCAAGGTCGGCGGCGGAACGGATCAGGATGGCGTTGAAGCCGGGATCGACGACCTGGAATGGCGAGGCATCGTGCAGCCGGGCATTATCCCAGCCAAGCCCGCGGAAATGCTGCAACAGCCAGACATAGCGGTCATACTGTGCCTTGGTTGGACGATGCGCCGGATCGGCGTGCAGGATGTCGCGGCGGGTGTAGGGCTCGACGCCTTCGGTCGGCACGCGCTCGAACGCCTCGTCCCAATCGATCGAGTTGTCGCGGCCGGACTCCCATGGGTGGATTATGGCGACCAGCCCTTCGCCGTCCGGGTCGCGATTTTCGTAGAACCAGCGGTGCCAGGCATCGATTTTCGGCAACAGCGCGCGGGCGCGCTCGGCCGCCAGGGTCTTGTCCTTGGCCTGGTCGAACAAGCGGCGCACGGCAAAACCGGCGACCGCCGGCTGGGTGATGCCGGAGGTGGCAGTCGGGCGGTTGGTTCGCCAGACCTCCGGCCCGGGGAAATAGCCGTCGCTCCAGACATGGAAGACGATGTGCGGCACCATGCCGTCTGGCCATTGGTGGGCGAACAGCGTGTCGATCTCGGTCCAGGCGCGCGCCTCGTCATAGTGGGCAAGGCCGAGCGCGGTCAGGCAGGAATCCCAGTTCCACTGAAACGGGTAGAGCCCCTTGGTCGGTATGGTATAGGTGCCTTGGTCATTTTCCCTGAGCACCTCGACGGCGCGGGCGATGGTTTCGTCGACAGCAAGAGATATCATCGGAGCGTTCGTACTTTCAGAATCGAAGGGGATCAAAGGGCGTTGGTGGTTTCGGGATCGAACCAGCGGACGCGATCGGGTTTGGGCGAAAGCCGCAAGTGATCGCCGACGGCGACCGTGGCATTCGATTCGAGGATGGCGCGGAACAGGCCGCCCTCGACGTCGCAGCTGACCAGCGTGTGCGGTCCGAGCGGCTCGACAACGCGCACGGTGGCGTTAATACCTTCGTTGCCGGCGTCCACATCCTCGGGGCGAATGGCGAATTCTATCGTCTGCTTGTCCGATTTGGGGCCGGGCAGCGTCAGCCCGGCGACGGTCCAACTGCCGTCGGCCGTCTTCGTCGCCGGGATGAAATTCATCGGCGGGTTGCCGATGAAGGAGCCGACGAAGCGGGCCGCCGGATTGCGGTAGACCTCTACCGGCGAGGCGGCCTGGACGATACGGCCCTGATGCATGACGGCGATGCGGTCGGCGAGGCTCATCGCCTCGACCTGGTCGTGGGTAACGTAGATGGTGGTGGTCTTGGACGCCGCGAGCACACCTTTGAGCTCGGCGCGCATTTCGAGCCGCAGCAGCGCGTCTAGGTTGGACAGCGGCTCGTCCATCAAGATCACGTCAGGCTCCATCGCCAGGGCCCGGGCCACAGCCACGCGTTGGCGCTGACCGCCGGAAAGCTGGCCCGAATAGCGCTTCAAAAGCTGTTCGATGTGCATGAGCTCGGCGGTGCGGTTGACGCGCCCGTCGACCTCCTGCTGCGGCAGCTTCTTCATGCGCAGGCCGAAGGCGATATTCTCGAATACCGTCAGGTGCGGAAACACGGCGTAATTCTGGAACACCATAGCGATGCCGCGTTCGCGCGGCGGCAGATGGTCGACGCGACGGCCGCCGATCCAGACCTCGCCCTGGCTTGGCGTTTCCAGCCCGGCGATGATCCTCAGCAGCGTGGTCTTGCCGCAACCCGAGGCGCCAAGCAGCACCATGAATTCCTGGTCGGCGATGGTCAGGTCGATCGAATGCAGCGCGGTGAAGCCGCCGAAGCGTTTTGCCACCTGCTTGATGACGATCTCAGCCATCGGCGTTCTCTTTTGTGCGCGTCATCGGTTGGCGATCCCCCACATGGCGAACAGATATTTGCGAACGGCGAAGATGAAGATCAGCGCCGGAATGACCAGTGCCGCGCCACCGGCAAATTTGAGGTAGAGCGGCGATTCGCCGAGGCTCTGCAACAGGAAGGCGGTCAGCGTCCGGTTCTCTATGGTGAGCACTGCGGCAGCAAACACCTCGTTCCAGGAGATGGTGAAGGCAAACACCGCCGACGCCGCGATGCCCGGCAGCGCCAGCGGCAGAATGACTTTTCGGAATGCCTGCAATCTCGTGCAGCCGAGCGTCCAGGCCGCCTCCTCCAGCTCGACGGGAATGCCGGAGAACAGCGAGAAGGTGATCAGCACCGCAAACGGCAGCGCCAGCGTGGTGTGGACCAGCGCCAGCCCGATCGCGGTGTCGTCGAGGCCGGTGCGGATGAACATCACCGCCAGCGGCAGCGCCAGCAGCGGCAGCGGGAAGGCGCGGGTCATCAGCACAACGAAACGGAACGTTTCCTTGCCCGGGAATTCGAAGCGCGACAGCGCGTAGCCCGCGGGTGCGCCGAAGCCGATCGAGAGGAGCATCGTCAGCGTGGCGACGAGAACGGAGTTCCACAGCGCCTTGGCGACGCCGGCGAATTTGATGAAGAAAGAAAGGCTGCCGAAATCGAATGACGGGAAGAAGCGCTTGGGAAAGGCGGTCACCTCTTCCGGCGACGACAGCGCGTTGACGATCAACAGATAGATCGGCAGCAGCACCCAGACGCAAAGCAGGATGACCGTTGCGACCAGCAACCAATTGCCGGCTTTGCGGGCCTCAGGCGCGGCGATCGAGAGCTCCGCGACAGTGCTCATATGCGAGTCTCCTTCGGCACACGCAGCACCCGCAGGAAGAACAGCGTGAAGCCGATCGAGATGGCGAGGATGAACAGCGCCATGGCGGCGGCGACATTGTGGTCCTGCAGCGTGAACTGCCAATTGTAGGTCTCGCCCATCAGCACCGGCAGATTGGTGCCGCCGAGTGCTGCAACCACGGCAAAGACCTCAAAGGCAAGGATGACGCGCAGAATGATCGCCGTCTGCAGGCTTGGGCGCAGCAGAGGCAGCGTGATCTTGATGAAGCGCTTCCACGGGCTAGCGCCAAAAACCTCCGCCGCCTCGTAGTATTCCCGGGGGATCAGCCCCATGCCGGCGACCAGAATGACCATCATGATGGCGGTCGCGCGCCAGATCTCGGCCAGCGCCACGGCGATGAAGATCGTCAGCTTGCTCTGGTAGCCGAGGAACATGACCGGCCTGTCGATGACGCCGAGATTGGAGAGCAAGGTGTTCAGGAAGCCGGACTGGTCGAAGATGGCGAGCCAGATCAGCCCGGCGGCGAGATCGGAGATGCCGAGCGGAATAGCGAAGATGTAAAGCGCAGCGCTGCGCCCGGTTTCAAGCCGCGACACCACCGTTGCCATCAGCAGCGCCATCACCAGTTGGATCGGCACGACGATGGCGCTCAGCAGCAGCGTATTGCGGACAGTGACCGGAAACTTCCAGCTGCCCGCCATGGTGCGGAAATTGTCGAGCGTAAAGCCGCCGTCGCGGGTGAACGCCTCGAAGGCGACCAACACGAACGGGTAGAGGAAAAAGACACAGAGGAACAGCGTCGCCGGCGTCAGCAGCAGATAGGGCAGGGCCTTGCTGTGCATGGAGCGCTCTCTATTCGAAGCTTCAAAAGGGGTGGGCGCCCGGCGCGCTGGAAATCCGGACGCCCGGGAGGATTCTTAATCGACCGGGCAGGCGCCTTGCGAGGGCTTGTCGGGCGCCCAGCATGGCGCCTTCGCCTGGTCGATGATCGCCTTCAGCGCCGTCGCCTGTTCGTCGAGCACGCCGTGGACATCCTCGCCGCCGAGCACGATGCGCTCGAAGCTGTCGGTGTAGATCTGATTGAACTTGCCGCCGACGCCGCCAAGTCCCATCGGCAGCAGCGCCGGCAACGCATCGGGAGCTCCGGTCATGGTGGCGATCACTGGGCTGAAGGCCTTCACCGAAGCCGGCATGTCGTCGGGCAGCTTGACGTCGACGATGGGGAAGAAGTTTGTCGCCTTCAGCGTCGCGATCTGGGTTTCCGGTTTCAGCATATAGGCGACCAGCGCCTTGGCCTTGTCCATGTCAGGCGAGGTCTTCGGGATAGCGACACCGGCCACCACCGGCATGTAGCCGCGGCCTGCCGGGCCAGCCGGCGCCGGGAAGGCGACAAACTCGTCGGGTTTCTGGTTGAAGGCGTCGGCGAGGCGCGCCACGTGATCGAATGCCACCCAGACTTCGCTGGTCAGCAGCGGCTCCTGCATGAAGGCATAGTTGGTCGAATTCGGGTTGGTGTATTGCCACAATTCCTTGAACTTATTCCACGCCGTCTCGGCCTCCGCCGAGCGGAACTTCGTCACCATCGAGCCGGTATACGATGGAAGGAGAAAACCCTCGAAGAAACGGTGCTTCAGCCCTTTCGGGCCGGCCGGAAAACCGAATTTGGGCGAGCCGGTCTTTTCAGCGATGTTTTTCGCCCACTCGATCAGTTGGTCATAAGTGATGGTGTTGAGATCGGTGCCGGCCGGCAGATATTGCAGCGCCTGTTTGTTGGCCGCCATCAGGAAGGTGGCCTGCATCCATGGCAGGTACTTCTGCTCGCCGGTGCCGAGCATGCCGAGCTTCTTGTAGGTCTCGTTGACCTTGACGCCACCGAGATCGACGCCGGAGAGATCGACAAGGTTCGCGCCGACGGTGGAGAAGTCTCCGTGCAGGCCGCCGAGCACGCCTATGGTGCCGGAGCCGGCCTGCAGTTCGGCCTGAAGGCGGGTGAGCCAGGGCCCGTCCTCGGCGACCTGATAGTCGACCTGGCCGTCAAACCCCTTCAGCACTTCGCTGCGCATCTTCTGTGTCTCTTCCACTGGTCGCGCCTGTGTCGACCAGAACAACACCTGCTGGGCTTGTGCTGCGCCGGCAGCAAGCGACAACGCCAGCACCGCACCTGCCAATGTCCTCAACGCATTCATCGTCGTCTTCCTCCTGGTTGTGCGCCGCTAAGGCGTCAGTTCCGTCCTGTGGGTGCCGGGCCATGGCTTGCCCGCGAGACAAGTGTCGGCCGGACCAGCCGCGTCAGTGGCGCGTCCGGCCTGTCGCCGATGACGGTCAGCAGCATCTCGCCGATCTCGCGCGCGCACCGGCGGATCGAGGCGTCGAAAGTGGTCAGCCCCGGCGGCGCATAGGCGGAGGCGGCTATGTTGTCGAAGCCGATCACCGAAAGGTCGCGAGGAATGGCAAGTCCGGCGCGCCCCGCCTCTTCCATCACAGTCAGCGCCAGCTCGTCGAACAGCGCGACAATCGCCGTCGGCCGCTCGGTGGCGTGCAGAAGCCGGATGATTGCCTGGATGCGGGCACCGCGATCGAAACGCGGCGCCGTCGCCACATCGAGCCTGACGGACGGATCGCCCCGGCGGGCGATCGCGGCGGCGAGCCCGTCCTGTCTGAGATGGCGAAATGTCATCGGCTCGGAAATCGTCACCAGGCCGAAATGGCGGTGTCCGAGATCGTAGAGCATGTCGAAGGCCTCGCCGAATGCGTGCGCGCCATCGGTATCGAGCCAATGGTAGGCAAAGTCGCCGTCGAGCAGCCGGCCATGCGCGACGAACGGGAAATTGCGGTGACGCAGATAGGCAAGCCGCTCGTCGACCTCGGCGATGCGGGTGACGACGACGCCGTCGGCGCGCCCGGATTCGACGACATGGCGAAGCACGGAAAGTTCCGACTGGCCTTGCGCTGCTGCGGCCAGGATCAGGTCGGAGCCGTGCGAAACCAGCCCTTCGCCCAATCCGGTGACGAATTCGCCGAGGAAGGAATCGACCAGATTGGGACCGCGGATCGGCAGTACCATGCCGACGAAGCCGCTTCGGCCGGAGACCAGCGTGCGGGCTGCGGTGTTCGGCACGTAGCCGGCCTGGCGCGCGGCCTCGGTGACACGTTGGCGCGTTTTCAAGGCGATCTGCTCGTGGCCGGCAAGGGCGCGCGAAACGGTCGTGATCGACAGGCCGAGCTGCGCAGCAAGTTCCTTGAGGGTCGTAACGCGGGCCGGCATCGTTCCTCCCGAACGAAGTTTGAAACGTTTGTAATCACTTCAAGCGAAATTGCAAACGTTTTAAATGGCGCGCGGTCGGTGTTGTTTCTTGCCCGTTGGTTAGCGCGGCCCTATTCGACCCCGGCCGGCAAGCTCCTGGCCGGAGATTTAAACGCAGCGGTTGCTTGACTCGGGCGACGCCTTGTGAAAAATTTTGCAGCAACTGATAAAAATATCAAAGGGCGGAAATGGTTGGTTTTGGCAACGGCCTGCTGCGCGATGATGAGACCGGGATGGCCGCCCGTGCCGCCTGGCTTCACTATGCCGGCGGCCTTACCCAGTCGGAGGTCGCCAAGCGGCTCGGCCTGACCAGCCTCAAGGCGCATCGCCTCATCACCAAGGCCAATCAGGAAGGCCTGGTCAAAGTCTATATCGACGGCGAAGTCTCCGAATGCGTGGAGCTTGAGGACGAGTTGTCCGGCCGTTACGGCCTCGACTATTGCGAGGTGGTTCCGGATTTCGATGCCGAAGACCTGCCGCTCAAGGCGCTTGGCATTGCCGGCGCGCAGTTTCTCAAGCGCGAGATCGAACGCGGCGAGGAGGCGCTGATCGGCGTCGGCCACGGCCGCACGCTTGCCGCCTGCGTGGAATATCTGCCGCGCATATCGGCCGGCAGGATCCGTTTCGTCTCGCTGCTTGGCGGCCTGACGCGCAAGTTCTCGGCCAATCCGCATGACGTCATCCACCGCGTCGCCGAGCGGACTGGTGCGGAGGCCTATGTGATGCCCGTACCGATGTTCGCCAACACGGTCGAGGATCGAACAGTGTTGCTCGGGCAGAAAGGCGTCAGCGATGTCTTCGACCTCGCCAAGTCCGCCGACTTGCTCATCGCCGGCATCGGCACCGCCGAACGTGAGGCCTCGCTTGTTGCCACCGGTATGATCGAGAAGGGCGAGATGGAGGAGATCCGCCGCAACGGCGGTGTCGGCGAACTGCTCGGCCATTTCTTCGACGATGCCGGAAAGGCCGTTGCGACGACGCTTTCCGACCGGGCGCTGGCACTGGCGCGCGAAGACATCAGCAACCGCAGGATTGTCGCCGTCGCCGGCGGCAAGGTGAAGGTTCGCGCCATCAAGTCAGTGCTGGAGGGCCGGTATCTCAAAGGCTTGATAACCGACGAGCGGACGGCGCGATCGCTCGTGGAACAGACGCCGGTCGGGTAGCCGGCAACCATTTCGTTGAAACTACCCTGTGGAGGAGAAGAGAAATGCATGAGAAAGAGAAAGACCTCATCGACGCATTCCTGCGTGGACAAGTCGACCGCCGTGGGCTGATCAAGGGCCTCGGTGCAATGGGCCTTGCCGCCAGCACCGCCGGCACACTGCTCAATTTCGGGCAGACCCGCGCCCTGGCGGCTGATTTCGACTGGCAGGCGCATAAGGGCAAAACCATCAAGCTGTTGCTCAACAAGCATCCTTACGCCGATGCGATGATCGCCAACCTCGACAATTTCAAGAAGCTGACCGGCATGGAAGTCGTCTATGACGTGTTCCCCGAAGACGTCTATTTCGACAAGGTTACCGCCGCGCTGTCGGCCAGCTCGCCCGAATACGATGCCTTCATGACCGGCGCCTACATGACCTGGACCTACGGTCCGGCCGGCTGGATCACCGACCTCAACGAATGGATCAAGGATCCGGCCAAGACCAACCCGAAATATGCCTGGGACGACTTCCTGCCCGGCGTCAGAAAGTCCTGCGCCTGGAACGGCCAGCCGGGCGGAGTGCTCGGTTCGGAAGACGCCAAGCAGTGGTGCATTCCGTGGGGCTTCGAGCAGAACAACATCACCTACAACAAGGGCATGTTCGACAAGGTCGGCGTCAGCGTTCCCGGCAATATGGATGAGATGGTCGCTACGGCGGCGAAGCTCACCAAGGACGTCGGCGGTGGCGTCTACGGCATCGGCGTGCGCGGCTCGCGCTCCTGGGCAACGATCCACCCGGGCTTCCTGTCGGCCTACGCCAATTTCGACCAGAAGGACCTGAACGTCTCGGCTGACGGCAAGCTGTCGGCCGCGATGAACACCGCCGAATCCAAGGCTTTCCACAAGCAGTGGGTCCAGATGATCCAGGAGAGCGGCCCGAAGGACTGGTCGACCTACACCTGGTACCAGGTCGGCACCGATCTCGGTGCAGGTGCTTCGGCGATGATTTACGACGCCGACATCCTTGGCTACTTCATGAATGGCGGCGACAACAAGATGGCCGGCAAGCTCGCCTTTTCGGCATTCAAGGCCAATCCTGCCGCCAAGGCGCCGACGCCCAATATCTGGATCTGGTCGCTGTCGATGTCCAACTTCTCCAAGGACAAGGACGCAACCTGGTACTTCATGCAATGGGCATCCGGACCCGAGCATGCATTGTTCGGTGCGACCAAGATGGACTTCGTCAATCCGGTTCGTCAGTCGGTCTGGAACGACGAGATGTTCCGCGAGAAGCTGAACAAGAGCTATCCGGGTTATGTCGAGATGTTCGACGTCTCGGCGCCGGGCGCCAGCATCAAGTTCACCCCGCAGCCGCTGTTCTTCGATCTCACCACCGAATGGGCGGCGACGCTGCAGAAGATGGTGGCCAAGGAAGTGCCGGTCGACGAGGGCCTCGACAAGCTGGCCGAGAGCATCAACAGCCAGCTCAAGGAAGCCGGGCTCGGCTAAGCCGCGGCCAAGGCTGACCCGTCCGCGGGCCAGCCTTTGAGATGTGATACGTTTGCGACGCGGTCCCGAAAGGTGCCGCCTGCTCGCCCGACCGGCCGCCTTGCTCCCTTGGGCGGCCGGGACGGCGAAGCAACAGGATGACGGAGCAGCCGATGACTGCGGCGACAATACAAAGAAACAGGCCGTCGGGCTTCAGGATCAGCAAGCGGGTGCTGCCCTATCTCCTCAGCCTGCCGGCTCTGCTGGTCTGCATCGGTATCCTGATCCCGTTCCTGACGTCGGTGGTCTATTCGTTCCAGCGCTACCGGTTGAGCCAGCCCTGGGCGCGGCAGTTCAACTGGGGCGACAACTATATCTCCTTCTTCACCGACCCGAAGTTCTGGAACACGCTGGAGATCTCGCTGCTCTACGCCGGCATCACCGTTGTGCTTGAACTGCTTCTCGGTCTCGGCATCGCCATGCTGCTGCAAAAGCGCTCGACGCTGAACAACTTCATCTCGATCATGCTGCTGATGCCGCTGATGACGGCGCCGGCGCTCGCCGCGCTGATGTGGAAGCTGATGACCAATCCCGGTTTCGGCGTGCTCAGCTATCTCGCCAGCCTGATCGGGTTGCAGGATTTCCGCTGGGCCTCGTCTCCGTCGACGGCGCTGCTCACCGTCGTGCTCGTCGACATTTGGGTCTACACGCCCTTCATCATGATCCTGCTGCTTGCAGGCCTGCGCAGCCTGCCGACGCAGCCCTTCGAGGCGGCAGCACTCGACGGCGTGCCACGCAGCTTCGTCTTCTTCCGCATCACACTGCCGATGCTGACCCCCTACATCCTGACGGCGACCCTGTTCCGCCTGCTTGATTCCATCCAGCAGTTCGACATCATCTACGCCATGACGCAGGGCGGTCCGGGCGACACGCTGACCGTGTTCCAGGTCGAGGCCTATCTCAATTTCTTCCAGTCGACCAATGTCGGCCGCTCGGCGGCACTGATGATCATCTTGTGGGCGATCACCTATTTCCTCTCGAACATTTTCATCAAGAACTGGCTGCGGCTGCGCGAACGCGCCCGCGGCCAGGCATAGGAGGCTGGCGTGGAACACACCTCGCTTCTCGAACGCATCCTGCGCGGCATTGCCCTGGCGCTGGTCGTGATCTTCTTCATGTTTCCGATCGTCTGGATCCTGATGATGTCGTTCCAGACCAACGAGACAATCCTGCGGATTCCGCCGCAGCTTGTCTTCGAGCCGACGCTCGCCAACTACACTGCCTTGATCACCGGCAAGCTGATGACGGCGGCCGGCACGCTCGACATCGCCTTCATGCGCAACCTCTGGAATTCCGTCTTCCTGTCGGTCACCTCGGTTGCCGTCGCGTTGCTGCTCGGCGTTCCGGCCGCCTACGCCTTTGCGCGGCACAAATTCCGCGGCTCGGAGGACATTGCCTTTACGCTGCTGTCGTTCCGGTTTGCGCCGGCGCTGCTGGTGCTCCTGCCGCTCACCCTCTATTTCCAGAAGCTCGGGCTGGCCAACACCTATATCGGGCTGATCTGGGTCTATCAGCTGATCTGCCTGCCGTTGATCCTGTGGATCGTGCGCGGCTATTTCGAGGACATTCCCGCCGACATCGAATACGCCTACCGCATTGCCGGACATTCCTGGTTTGCCACCTTCCGCAAGATCGCGCTGCCGCTCGCTGGCCCAGGCATTGCCGCTGCCGGTCTGCTCGCCTTCATCTTTGCCTGGAACAATTTCGTTTTTGCGCTGGTGCTCGCCTCGGCCGACAAGCAGCCGGTGACGGTCGGCGCGCTCGCCTTCATCACCTCCTCGGGCATCCAGTATGGCCAGATCTCGGCGGCGATCGTGCTGTCGATCACGCCAACGCTGGCGCTCGCGCTCTATGCGCAACGCTATCTCGTCGAAGGCCTGTCGCTTGGCGCGGTGAAAGGATAGTCCGATGGCAAGCCTCGAACTGCGAAACATCGTCAAGCGCTATAAAAGCCAGACTGTTCTCGACAATCTGTCGCTGACCGTCGCCGACGGCGAAACGCTGGTCCTGTTCGGGCCGTCCGGCGCCGGCAAGACCGTGCTGCTGCGGCTGGTGGCCGGCGTCATCGACCCCGACGAGGGAAAGATACTCATCGGCGGCGAGGACATGACCGATCTCGACGCCGAGTTCCGCGGCGTCGGCATGGCATTTCAGAACTTCGCGCTGTTCCCGCATATGACGGCGTTCGATAACATTGCGACGCCGTTGCAGGCGAAGCACTCATCGCACGGCACGATAAAGACCGGCGTCGAGAGCGTCGCCAAGCTGTTGAAAATCGGCCATGTGCTCAGCCACAAGCCGCGGGCGCTGTCCAATGGCCAGAAGCAACGCACCGCGCTTGCCCGCGCCCTGGTCGGCTCGCCGCCGCTGCTGCTGCTCGATGATCCCTTGCGCAATGTCGATGCCAAATTGCGCTTTGAAATGCGGCTGGAATTGCCAAGACTGCTGGCGGATCGTGGCGCGACCGTCATCTACGTCACCCAGGACTACAAGGAAGCGATGGCGCTCGGCGACCGCATCGCGGTGATGTCGCAGGGCGTCGTCAAACAGCTCGGCACGCCCGAGCAGATCTATCGCGAGCCGGCCAATGTCGAGATTGCCCGGCTGTTCGGCGACCCGACCATCAACCTTCTGGACGTCAAGCCGGCGCGGGACGCCAAGGGCATCTATGTCGGCCTGTCCAACGTCCAGGTCCATCTTGCCGGCGCTCATGAGGCGGCGGTCGGCCGCGACTGCGTGATCGGTTTGCGGCCGGAGGCGCTGGCGTTTGTCGATGAACGCACGCTCGGCGCCATCCCGGTGACGGTCGAGGCTGAGACGCCGCTCAACGAGAAGATCGTCACGCTGGTGCGCACCGTGCGCGGCCGTGAAATCCTGGTTTCGCGTCCTTCCGGGACACCGGGCCAATCCGAGGGCAAGGTCTACATCGCCGTCGACAGTAAAAGCGCCCTTTTGTTCGATCGCACAAGCGGCGAGCGCATCGGCTCGAAAAATGTCGTCAATTTGCGCAGCGGAGAAGCGGCATGAGCCCGACCGCAATCACCATTTCGGGCGTCGACAAGTTCTACGGTCCGATCGACCGTGGCGTACACGCCGTCAAGAACCTGACGATGGAAATCGCCAAGGGCGAGATCGTGGCGCTGCTCGGCTCGTCCGGCTGCGGCAAGACCTCGACATTGCGCATGATCGCAGGCTTCGAAGAGGTCTCGCGCGGCGCCATCGCGGTTGCCGGCCGCAAAGTGCACATGCTGCCGCCGGTCAAGCGCAACGTCGCGATGGCCTTCGAGGGCTATTCGCTCTATCCGCCGCTGACCGTGCGCGAAAACATGGCCTTCGCCCTCAAGGCGGCCAGGCTGGCCAAGAGTGCGGTCGATGCAAAGGTTGCCAATATCGCCAAGTTGCTTGAGATCGAGGATATTCTCGAGCGCTATCCGAGCTCGATCTCCGGTGGCCAGCAGCAGCGCGCCAGCCTCGGCCGGGCGCTGATCCGCGAGGCCGACCTGCATCTGCTGGACGAGCCGATGGGCCAGCTCGAGCCGCAGCTTCGCGCCGTGCTGCGCGGCCGCATCAAGCATTTCATCAAGGAGCGCGGCCTGACCGCGATCCTGGTCACCCACGACCAGACCGAGGCCAACGCGCTTGCCGACCGCATTGCCGTCATGGAGGGCGGCGTGCTGCAGCAGTTCGATACGCCTGACAGGCTCAAGGAGCGGCCGGCAAACCTGTTCACCGGCACCTTCGTTGGCGAGCCGCCGATGAATGTCTTCGAGGCCTATGTCGGCACGGCCGCCGGCAAGATCAGTCTCAAGCTGCCCGACGGGCTTTCGCTCGACTACGACAAGGATGCGTTCAGCGGCCCGGTTCGCGACGAATTGCTCAACCGGCAGCGCGTCGTCATCGGCGTCAGGCCCTATGCGGTCCGCCGCTCGAAGGATGGTGTGCCGGCGACGGTTTCGGCCAATCAATGGCTCGGCGACCAGACCCATATCGCCGCCGATTTCGCCGGCGGTTCGCTGGTCCTGGTCGAACATGACCGAACCCGCTTGGAGCTTGGCGCGCCGATCAAGATCAGCATCGATCCGAAAAACCTTCACGTCTTCGATCAGGCGAGCGGCAATGCCATTTCGCACGGCACGGAGCTGGCTTGATGCAGGATGTGCTGATCGGCATCGACGCCGGCACGTCTGTCATAAAATCCGTCGCCTTTGACACGGCGGGCAGGCAGATCGCGTCCGCCGCGCTGCCCAATAAATACGAGACACTGCCGGGCGGCGGCGCCGAGCAGGACCTGACACGCACCTGGGCCGATACCGCGACGACCTTGTGCGAGCTTGCCGACAAGGTGCCGGATCTCGCCAGCCGGACCATTGCCATCGCCGTGACCGGGCAGGGCGACGGTACCTGGCTGATCGACAAGGATGGCGAGCCGGTTGCCAAGGGCTGGCTGTGGCTCGACGCGCGCGCTGCCGCGGTCGTCGAGGAGATCCGCGCGCGGCCGGAGGACCGGCTGCGCTTCGAAAAGACCGGCAGCGGGCTCGCTGCCTGCCAGCAGGGATCGCAGTTCGCGTTCATGAAGCGCCACATGCCCGCGATGCTTGCCAATGCAGCGACGGCGTTCCACTGCAAGGACTGGCTCTATTTCAAGTTGACCGGCCACCGCGCCACCGACCCGTCCGAGGGCACCTTCACCTTCGGCGACTTCCGCACGCGCGGCTATTGCGATGATGTGCTCGAGGTACTCGGCGTCACCGATCTCCGGCATCTGTTGCCGCCCATCGTCGATGGCACCAGGCAAAGCACCTCGCTGTCGGCGGCAGCAGCCGATGCGACCGGCCTGCTCGCCGGCACACCGGTCGTTCTGGCCTATGTCGATGTCGCCTGCACGGCGCTCGGCGCCGGCCTGTTCGATCGCGAACGCAAGCCGGGATGCTCGATCATCGGCTCCACCGGAATGCATATGCGGCTTGCCGAAACGCCGGACGAGGTTCTGCTCAACGAGGCTGCAACCGGCTACACGATGACGATGCCGGCACCCGGCGTCTTTGCGCAGATGCAGTCGAACATGGCGGCAACGCTCAATATCGACTGGGTCCTTGGCCTCGCCTCCGGCATTCTCGCCTCGCAAGGTATTACGCGGACCAATGGCGAGATGATCGCGCTGGTCGACCAGTGGATATCGTCGTCCGAGCCAGGCTCGCTGCTCTACCAGCCCTATGTCTCGGAGGCCGGCGAGCGCGGCCCGTTCGTCGATGCCAATGCCAGGGGCGGCTTCATCGGCATTTCGTCCAGGCACGGCTATGCCGACATGGTCCGCGCGGTGTTCGAGGGGCTGGCTTTCGCGGCGCGCGATTGCTACGCCGCCATGGGGCCACTGCCCAAGGAAATCCGCCTGACCGGCGGAGCGGCCAGGAGCCCGGCTCTGCGCAAGATCCTGGGTGCTGCGGTCGGAGCCGAAATTCGCACCAGCGAGCGCGAGGAGGCCGGTGCTGCGGGCGCCGCAATGATTGCTGCGGTCTGCGTCGGCCAATACGCATCGATGGACGATTGCGTCAGCGAATGGGTCACGCCTTTGCTCCGTACGGCCGAACCCAGCGACCGGAAACTTGCCGCTGCCTATGAGGCGATGGCTCCGTCCTACACATTGGCGCATGAGGCGCTGCGGCCGGTCTGGCGCTCGATGGCCGCGTCCAGGCAAACCGACGTGAATTGAGAAGAGCATGCCCAAGAAAATTGCGATCATCGGCGACCGCTTCATGCTTCCGGAAGTGTTTCGCGAGAAAATCGAGGCGGCCTGCGGCGACAATCTCGACATCCGCAGCATTGAGACCGCTTGGCCCGACGAGCCGATGCAATTCGGCAATGCCGCACTTGGTCTGGACAAGGTCAAGGAGTATTTCGGCGATCCCGACGAGGTGGTGGATTTCATCGGCGACGCCGAAATCTTCGTCACCCAGCTTGCGCCGCTCTCCGAAAGCATGATGCAGCGCCTGCCCACGCTCAAGCTGGTTGCGGTCTCGCGCGGCGGACCGATCAACATCGACATGGCCGCCGCCAAGGCCCACGGCATCACCGTGGTCAATGTGCCCGGCCGCAACGCCAGCGCCGTGGCCGAGTTCACCATCGGCGCCATTCTCGCTGAAACGCGGCTGATCCGCGTCGGTCACGAAGCCTTGCGCAAGGGCGAATGGCGCGGCGATCTCTACCGCGCCGATCGCACCGGCCGCGAGCTCAACGAAATGACCGTCGGCGTCATCGGCTACGGCAATATCGGCACCAGGCTGGTTCGCCTGCTGCGCGCCTTCGGCTGCCGCATCTTGGTTTGCGATCCCTATGTGCAATTGAGCGCCGAGGACCGCAATGCCGGCGTCGAACTGGTTGCGCTGGACGATCTGCTGTCGCGCTCCGATGTGGTCACGCTGCATTCCCGGGTCACCGAGGAGACGCGCGGCCTGATCGGCAAGAACGCCATCGCCCGGATGAAACCCGGCGTAATCTTCGTCAATACCGCGCGCGGACCGCTGGTCGACTACGATGCGCTCTACGATGCGCTCGTCTCGGGGCAGATCGGCAGCGCTATGCTGGAGACGTTCGCCATCGAGCCGGTGCCTGCCGACTGGCCGCTGTTGCAACTGCCGAACGTGACGCTGACGCCGCATATCGCCGGCGCGTCGGTACGCACCGTGACCTACGCGGCCGAGCAGGCGGCCGAGGAAGTGCGCCGCTACATCGCCGGGCTGCCTCCGGTCAATCCATGCTGACGACAGGGCATAGAGCGAGATGAACGGTGAAACCGAAATCGTCGACCTCTTCGTCATCGGCGGCGGTGTCAATGGCGCCGGAATCGCGCGCGATGCGGCGGGCCGGGGTCTGTCGGTCATTCTTTGCGAAAAGGACGATCTTGCCGAGGGCACCAGTTCGCGATCGGGAAAGCTCGTTCATGGCGGTTTGCGCTATCTCGAATATTACGAGTTCCGCCTGGTGCGGGAGGCGCTGATCGAGCGCGAGGTGCTGCTCGAATCCGCGCCACACATCATCTGGCCGATGCGCTTCGTGCTGCCACACAGCCCCGATGATCGGCCGGCCTGGCTGGTGCGGCTCGGCCTGTTCCTCTACGACCATCTTGGCGGCCGCAAGCGACTGCCGGCCACCCGCACGCTCGACCTGCGCACCGCGCCAGAAGGCGCGCCGATCAAGGACAGCTTCAAGCGCGGCTTCGAATATTCCGACTGCTGGGTCGACGACGCCCGCCTGGTCGTCATCAATGCGCTCGACGCCGCGGAGCGTGGGGCCAGGATATTCACCCGCACTGCCTGCACCGCTGCCCGCCGCGAAAACGGCCTGTGGTCGGTGGAGATGCGCGACGGTCGAACCGGCGTCAGGACCACAGTCCGGGCACGGGCGCTGATCAACGCCGCCGGACCCTGGGTCAACGACGTCATCAACCGCGTCGGCGGCCAGAATTCCAGGCGCAACGTGCGCCTGGTCAAGGGCAGCCACATCGTTGTGCCGAAATTCTGGGAAGGGCGGCAGGCCTATCTCGTTCAGAACAGCGACAAGCGGGTGATCTTCATCAATCCCTATCAGGACGATCTGGCGCTGATCGGCACCACTGACATTCCCTATGAAGGGCGGCCGGAGGACGTGACCGCCGATGCGAGCGAGATCGATTACCTGATCAAGGCAGTCAATCGCTACTTCAAGCGCCAGCTCGCACGAAGCGACGTCGTCTACTCGTTTTCCGGCGTCAGGCCGCTCTATGACGACAACGCCGACAATCCGAGCGCGGTGACCCGCGATTACATATTCGAACTCGACGCACCGGCTGGGCAGGCGCCGCTGCTTTCGGTCTTCGGCGGCAAGATCACCACCTTCCGCAAATTGGCCGAGCACGCGCTCGACCGTATCGCCCCGTTCTTTCCGAAAATGGGCAAGCCGTGGACCTCGAAAGGGCACCTGCCGGGCGGCGATATCGCCAATGCCGATTTCGAGCAGTTCCTCGGCGACCTCGGCCATGAATTTCCCTGGATGCCGGCATCGCTGGTCAAGCATTACGGCAGGCTCTTCGGCACAAGGACGCGCGATCTGGTCGGCGCGGCCACCTCGCTCGCCGAACTGGGCCGGCGCTTCGGCAAGGATTTTTTCGAGCGCGAAGCCAATTACCTGTTCGAGCATGAATGGGCCGAGACCGCCGCCGATATTCTCGAAAGGCGCACCAAGCACGGCCTGCATCTGTCCGCCGCGGAAAGAACCGCCTTCGAGGACTGGTGCTCGAGCCGGCTGGCAAAGGCCGGCTGATGGCCTTTACGCTTTCGCTCAACACCAATCCGCTGGTCAACCGCTTTGCGGAGCCGGACGACCTGATCGACGCGATCGCCTATCAGATCGGTATCAGGGACGTCCAACTCACCCATGAATTCGTCAATCCCGGCTGGCCGGCGGCGACGATCGCCAAATTCGTCCGCCTGTTCCGCTCCGCGCTCAACCGCACCGGTGTGCGCGTGACCTCCGCGATGACCGGCCCTTACGGCCGGCTCAATCATTTCGGCCATCCCGATGCCGACGTGCGGCGCTACTACGTCGACTGGTTCAAGATCTTTTCAGAAGTTTCGGCCGAGCTCGGCGCCGCGGGCATGGGCACGCAATTCGCGATCTTCACGCACCGGGATTACGACAATCCTGAACGTCGCGCGCGGCTTTTCGACATCGCGCTGGAATGCTGGCGCGAGGTCGCCGAGCATGCCAAAGCAGCCGGCTTGACCTACCTGTTCTGGGAGCCGATGTCGGTCGGCCGCGAATTCGGCCATACGATCGAAAGCTGCCGGGCACTGCAGCGCGAGATCGAAGCGGCCGGCATGGCCGTCCCGTTCAAGATGATGGTCGACATCGACCATGGCGACGTGACCTCGAGCAATCCGGCGGACACCGACCCTTATGCCTGGGCCGAAGCCTTTCCCAGGCAATCGCCGATCATCCACGTCAAGCAGTCGTCGATGAACAAGGGGGGTCACTGGCCGTTCATTGCCGCTCACAACAAGGACGGCCGCATCACGCCGGAAAAGCTGCTGGAGACGGTTCGCCGTGGCGGCGGCGTCGACAACGAGATCTGCCTCGAATTGTCGTTCCGCGAGCGCGAGCCCGTCGACCACCAGGTCATCGCCATGATCCGCGAGTCGGTCGACTACTGGGCACCCTTTATCGAGACCGGCAGGGCCGATCTCTTGCCGCGAGCATGATCGGATGAGCAGGAGCTGAGGCAGCTCCTGCTCAGAGCCGGAATACGTCAGCCAAATTTCGGATCGAGGCTTCCGGACTTGTAGCGCTTGGCCATTTCCGACAGCGGCAGCGGCTTGATCTTCGGTGCGTTGCCGGCGGTGCCGAATTGCTCGAAGCGCTCCTTGCACAGCTTCCGCATCGCGGCCATTGCCGGCGTCAGATATTTGCGCGGATCGAATTCGCTCGGGTTCTCGGTCAGCACCTTGCGGATTGCGCCGGTCAGCGCCATGCGGTTGTCGGTATCGATATTGATCTTGCGCACCCCGTGCTTGATGCCGCGCTGGATCTCTTCGACCGGCACGCCCCATGTCGGCTTCATCTGGCCGCCATATTTGTTGATGATCTCCTGCAACTCCTCCGGCACCGAGGACGAGCCGTGCATGACGAGATGCATACTCGGCAGACGGCGGTGGATTTCCTCGATGACGTTCATGGCCAGTACAGCGCCGTCCGGCTTGCGGCTGAACTTGTAGGCGCCGTGGCTGGTGCCCATGGCGACTGCCAGCGCATCGACACGGGTGTCGCGCACGAACTGTTCGGCCTGCACGGGATCGGTCAGCAGCTGGTCGTGGCTGATGACGCCCTCGACGCCATGGCCGTCTTCCTGCTCGCCGCCGCCCATCTCAAGCGATCCAAGGACGCCGATCTCGCCTTCCACCGAGACGCCGCCCCAATGCGCCATGTCGACGACGCGGCGGGTGATGCCGGAATTATAGGCGTAGTCGGCCGGCGTCTTGCCGTCTTCCTTCAGCGATCCGTCCATCATCACCGAAGTGAAGCCGTGCTGGATCGCGGTGACGCAGGTGGCTTCGTTGTTGCCATGGTCGAGATGCATGCAGACCGGGATATCGGGATGGATTTCGACCAGCGCGTCGATCAGCTTGGCTAGCACCACGTCGTTGGCGTAGGCTCGGGCGCCGCGGCTCGCCTGCAGGATAACCGGCGATTTGGTCTCCTCGGCTGCCTCCATGATGGCGAGGCCCTGTTCCATATTGTTCATGTTGAAGGCAGGCACGCCATAGCCGAATTCGGCGGCATGATCGAGCAATTGTCTCAGTGTGATGCGAGCCACTCAGTAGTCTCCCGTATCCGGTTTCGAGCCAGTGTTTGCGGGCCGTTCGGTTGTCGTCGAGCCCCTGATGCTTCTGGCCGGATTTCCGCGGCACCGCAACCGCTGGGCGCTCGGCCGGCAGCAATTCTTGTTACAGGACGCGACCAGAAGCGTCATGATATCCCATAGAGATATAACATTATCACAAAAATTTGGTGGCTTGTGCGACGTTTGGTGTTATATCTCGGAACCGGATTGCACGAGGAAGCCGCGGAAATGAAGAGCGACGGCCGTCGGCAAGGCATCATGGATTTTCTGATGGACATCGGCACCGCCAGTGTCGACGATCTTGCCTCACGCTTCGGCGTGTCAAAGATGACTGTCCACCGCGACCTCGACGAGCTCGAGGAAAGCGGCTTCCTGCGCAAGGTGCGCGGCGGCGCCTCGATCCAGCCGAGCAGCCTTTTCGAGAGCGATTTCCGCTACCGCCAGCGGCTGGCCGGCGACGAGAAGAAGCGCATCGCCGCCGCTGCCGTGACGATGATCGAACCGGGTCAGACGGTGATCATCGACGATGGCTCAACCGCGGGCGGCGTTGCTCGGCATCTTGCCGATCTGCGTCCGCTGACGGTGATCTCGAACAATCTGGCCGTCATCCAGGATTTGGCGGGCGTTGCCGGCATCAACCTGATTGCGCTCGGCGGCCAATACAACAAGAAGTTTCACGGCTTCTTCGGCCTGCTCGCCGAGGACACGCTGAAATCATTGCGCGCCGATGTCGCGTTCCTGTCGTCATCGGCCATCCATGGTGCCTCTGCCTTTCACCAGGATCAGGAAGTGGTCCAGACCAAACGGCTGATGATGGCCGCAGCAGCGCGCAAATATCTGCTGGTCGATCATGGGAAATTCGGCCGCACTGCCTTGCACTTCCTGACAGATCTCAAGGCCTTTGACACGGTCTTCACCGGCCGCGAGCCGCAGCCGCAGATGCGCGCCGCGCTGGATGGTGCCGGCGTTTCGCTGACAGTGATCGCAGAATAGGAGGGCACGTATGGTTTATTGGGTCGGCACCAGCTGGAAAATGAACAAGACGCTCGCCGAGGCGATGGCTTTCGCCGAGGCGCTGGCGGAGTTCGTCCCCGGTTTCGACGAGCGCATCCAGCCTTTCGTCATCCCGCCCTTCACGGCGATCCGCGAGGTCAAGAAAGCGCTGTCGCCGACGCGCATCAAGGTCGGCGCGCAGAACATGCATTGGGCCGACGCCGGCGCCTGGACCGGCGAGATCTCGCCGGTCATGCTGAAAGACTGCGGCCTCGACATGGTCGAGCTCGGCCACAGCGAACGGCGCGAGCATTTCGGCGAGACCGACAACGCCGTCGGTCTGAAGACTGCGGCGGCGGTGAAGCATGGTCTCGTGCCACTCATCTGCGTCGGCGAGACCCTGGCTCAACGCGACAGCGGGCAGGCCGCTGCGGTGCTGGCCTTGCAGGTGCACGGCGCGCTGCAGTTTCTCGAAGGCGCGGCGAAGGCGGCGACGATCCTGTTTGCCTATGAGCCCGTCTGGGCGATCGGCGACAAGGGCGTGCCGGCCAGTTCGGACTATGCCGACAGGCAGCAGGCGCTAATCAAGAAAATCGCACGCGACCTGCTGCCGGTGGTGCCGCCGGTGCTTTATGGCGGCAGCGTCAATCCGCAAAATGCCGCCGAACTGGTCGGCCAGCCCAACATCGACGGCTTGTTCATCGGCCGCTCGGCCTGGCAGGCGGACGGCTATATCGACATCCTCAAGCGCGCCTCGGCGGCGATCTGAATCACCAAACAGGAAGGAAACGGAACATGAAAATTGCCATTGGAGCTGATAGCGCCGGTAAGCCGCTGCTCGACGTCATTGCCGCTCACCTCGCTACCAAGCCCGGCCTCACGGTTAGCGACCTCAGCCAGTCGGGCTACTATGCCGACCTGTCACAGAAGCTCGCCCAGACCATCCTGGACGGCGAAAACGATCGCGGCATCCTGTTTTGCGGCACCGGCATCGGCGTATCCATATCCGCCAACAAGGTGCCCGGCATTCGCGCCGCACTCACCCACGACACCTATTCGGCAGAGCGCGCCGCGAAATCCAACAACGCCCAGATCATCACCATGGGCGCGCGCGTCATCGGCCCGGAACTGGCCAAGTCGATCGTCGACGCCTGGCTCGCATCGGAATTCGATGAGAAGGGACCATCGGCCGGCAATGTCCAGGCCATCGACAGGCTCGACGCGGCGAAGCGGGGCTAAGCCAGACTGTTCCGCATCGCCCTGATGATCGTCACGGCCGACGCGGCGCCGGGGTCCATATGCCCGAGCGAGCGCTCGCCGAGCCGCGATGAGCGGCCCTTGGCGGCGATCATGCCCTTGGTCGTCTCGGCGCCTTGTTCGGCTGCGGCGAGTGCGGCTTCCAGGCTCCCGCACAGGCTCTTGCCGGCTTGCTGCGCGGCACCCGCTGCTTGCGCCGCCGGCAGCCAGGCGTCGACCATGGTCTTTTCGCCGAGCTCGGCCTTGCCGCGATCCTGGATGCCTTGCGCCATCGCCCGGAGCATGGCGATAATGTCAGCGTCCTCCAGAATTGCCTTGCCTTTGACGGCGGCGGCACCGCGCATGAAGGCGGTCGCATAGAGCGGGCCTGACGAGGCGCCGACCGCGTTGAGGAAGGATTTCGCCGCAGTGTTGAGCAGCGCCGTCGGCTCGGTCGCCGCGAGGTCAAGTTGCGCTAGTGCATCGCGCGCAGCAGTGAAGCCTAGTGCCATGGCGATGCCATGGTCGGCGTCGCCGATGACGCCGTCGAGTTGGCAGAGCCTGTCCTTGTCGGCGTCGATCGCCGCCGCGATCTCATCGAACATTCTTTTCAAGCCGACTGAATCGATCGACGTCATGATGCTTTCTCAGCCGGCGCGGAACATGGCGCAGTCGCAAGGATGATCGAGCATCGCCTGCAACTCGCCGTCGAGATGCATCAGCGTCACCGAGGCGCCGGCCATTTCGAGAGAGGTGCAGTAATTGCCGACCCAGGTCGCGTGGACGGAAACGCCGATCTCGTCGAGCCTCTGCTTGACGCGTCGGTTCATGATGTAGAGCTCCATCAGCGGCGTCGAGCCGAGCGAATTGACCAGCACCGCGACCTTATCGCCGCGCGCCGGCGCCATCTCGTCGAGGACCTTGTCCAGCATTTCGTCTGTGATCTCGTCGGCGGTTTTCAATTTTCCGCGCGCGATGCCTGGCTCGCCATGGATGCCCATGCCGATCTCCATCTCGTCCGGTCCGATCTCGAAATTGGGCCGGCGGGTCTGCGGCAGCGAGCAGGGCGACAGGGCCACGCCCATGGTGAAGGTGCGATCGTTGGCCTTCCTGGCGATACGCTCGCATTCATCGAATGACAGCATCTGGTCGCATGCGGCACCGGCGGCCTTGAAGATGAAGAAATTGCCGGCGACGCCGCGCCGCTTCTGCCTCTGGTCGCGCGGCGCCGAGGCGACATCGTCGGTGGTCAGCACGGTGCGCACCTCAATGTCGTCCATTGCCGCCATTTCGGCGGCCATGTCGAAGTTCATCACGTCGCCGGCATAGTTGCCGTACATGAACAGCACGCCGGCGCCACCGCTGGCCGCCTTGGCGCATTCGAGGATCGGGTCCGGCGGCGGCGAGGCGAAGACATTGCCGATCGCGGCGGCGTCGGCCAGCCCCTTGCCGACGAAGCCGAGGAAGGTCGGCTCATGGCCCGAGCCGCCGCCGATGACAAGGCCGACCTTGTCTGGGCGCGGTCCGTCGCGGGCGATAATGGCGCGCGGACTGCCGTCCGCGCTTCTGAGGTGGCGCGGATGCGCGGCCAGAATACCCTCCAGCATCTCGTCGACGGATCGATTGCCGTCATTGATGATCTTCTTGGTCTGCACCGGCATCCTCCTGCTTCGTGAGATACTACAGCGCCTTACCGGGATTTCCACCCGGCGGTGGAGGTTTCACGCCGCGATGTGTTCGCGTGCTGCCAGCAGTTGCACGCAGGCACGGGCCGCCTCTTTGCCTTTGACCCTGAAATGCTCGAAGAAGAAGCGGTGATGGTCCGCGCTGTCATGGTAATTATGCGGCGTCAGCACCGCCGAAAGCACCGGCACGCCAGTCGACAATTGCACATTCATCATGCCGTCGATGACCGCGCTTGCAACAAACTCGTGCCGGTAGATGCCGCCATTGACGACGAACGCGGCGCCGAGGATAGCGGCATAGCGGCCGGTCACGGCAAGCGTCTTTGCATGCAGGGGAATCTCATAAGCGCCAGGCACATCGAAGACATCGACGGCAAAGCGTTTCTCTCCGAGAACCGCCAGTTCCGCCTCGAATGCTTCAACGCATTGGTCGACGATATCGGCGTGCCAACGCGCGCGAATGACGGCAACGCGGATCGTTTCATAGTCGTTGTGGGAATGCTGATTCATGGGTCCATCCTTCCGTTTCGAACCAGAATCAGGACGCACGATACGGAGTCCGAACCGCGAAAGCGGACCGTCTTCCATTTCGTTCTCTTCCATCCGGACTGTGACCGTCGGCTCCGGAATCACACCGGATCTGCTGACCCCTCCGGCTAACCGGAAAGCGCTCGCGGGCTTGGGCCGAGACCCTTACCGCCGGTGGGGACTTTCACCCCGCCCTGAGAACATTGACGGCGTTTGTATGGAAGGGCCGGAAAGCGCTGTCAACCACCGGCGTCGTCGTCGATGGCGCAGAAATAGCGATTCGTTTCGACCTGGTCACCGTTGAGGGCGAGGGAGGAGAGCGTCAAATGGCGATCACCGGTAAGGCAGGCAGCACCTTGTCCAAGGTGATGGGAAATTCACGCACTCGCGCGCCGGCCGCGTTGTAAACGGCGTTGGCGACAGCAGCCCCCGCACCGCACACGCCGAGCTCGCCGAGACCCTTTGCGCCAAGCGGGTTGGCCTTGTCGTCGTCTTCCTCGAGGAAGGCGACCTCCATATCGGGGACATCGCCATTGACCGGCACATGATACTCGGCAAGATCGTGATTGACGAAGTGGCCGTAGCGCGGGTCGAGCACCGTCTGCTCCATCAGCGCTGCACCGATCCCCCAGGTCATACCGCCGATGATTTGCGAGCGCGCGGTCTTGGCGTTGAGGATACGGCCCGCGCCGATCACAGCCAGCATCCGGCGCATGCGGATTTCACCGGTATCGCAATCGACAGCGACCTCTGCGAAATGCGCGCCATAGGAATGCTGCGAATAGGTCTTGTATGACTGGGTGGTGGCGCCCGCGGCTACGGAGCCTTCGGCTTCGAGCCCGTCGGGAGAGATCCCTCGGATAAGATCGGTCAGGCTCGCCGATCGCTGGCCGACCCTGACCTCGCCGTCGGCAAAGCTTGCCTCGGTGGCGTTCGCGCCGCGCAACGGCGAGGCTTCGTTCGACTGCGCCGCCTCCAGGATCTGTTTCTTGAGGACGTTGCATGCATTATGCAAGGCCGAACCCGCGCTTGCTGCGCCCCAGGATCCGCCGGAGCCGGCGGTACGCGGGAAGCGGCTGTCGCCGAGCTCCACCTTGACGGACGAGATCGGCAGGCCGAGGCTCTCGGCGGCAATCTGGGTCAGGATCGTATAGGTGCCGGTCCCAATATCGGTCATGTCGAGCCGCGCCGTCACCCGACCGTCCCGGTCGATCGCAACCCGCGCCGTCGCCGCGCCGATATAGTTCGGACGGATCGCCGCCGCCATGCCGTGGCCGATAAGCTTGCGGCCCTCCCGAGTTTGGCCCGGTGTCGGGTTTCTCCGCTCCCAGCCGAAACGGCGGGCGCCTTCCTCCATGCAGGCGACGAGATTGCGGGTGGAGAACGGCACGCCGCGCTCGGGATCCTGTGCCGGTTCGTTGCGGATCCTGAGTTCGATCGGGTCCAGACCGGCGCGCTCGGCGAGCTCATCCATGGCGCATTCGAAAGCCAGCATGCCGGGCGCTTCGCCGGGCGAGCGCATCCATTCGCCGCGGTTGATGTCCAGCGGAACCAGGCGATGGCGGGTGAGACGGTTCGGCGCCGCGTAGAGCGAGCGCGCAAAAACTGCCGTTTGTTCGCAGTACTCCTCGAAGCTGGACGTTGCGGACCAGACATCGTGCGCGATCCCGGTGAGCCGCCCGTCAGTGTCCGCGCCGAGACGTACCTGTTGGACCATCTCTGCGCGATGACCGGCATTGGCGAACATCTGTTGTCGCGTCAGCGCGATCTTCACGGGGCGCTGCAGCACCTGCGCTGCAAGTGCGGCCAGGATCGTGTCGGCATGGGCAATCAGCTTGGAGCCGAAGCCTCCGCCGATGAAGGGGCTGACGATGCGCACTCGCTCGAGCGGGATGCGAAGCGTGCTGGCGACCCCGGCCCGGAAGTTCGCGAGGGTCTGCGCCGATGTTCGGATCGTCAGCTCGTTGCCTGACCAGGCAGCAAGCGTCGCATGCGGCTCCATCGGATTGTGATGTTCGAAGGGGGTCCCGTAAGTGGAGTCGATCTTAATCGGCGCCGTCGCAAAGGCGCGCTCGAAGTCGCCGACCACGCTGTCGGTCTCGAAGCCGGCATTGGTCCGCTTTGGCGCGTAGGCGTCGGCGATATGTCCCGGTAGATCGTAGAGGCCCGGCTCCTCGTCGTAGCGTACTCTGATGAGGCCCGCAGCAGCGCGTGCAGCCTCGAACGTCTCCGCAATGACCAGCGCGACCGGCTCGTCGTAATGCCGTACCCGATCGCTGTTGAGCGCGGGCCGGGGGCGCGTGAAGACCTCCGGCACCGTTGGCGTGACCGTTGGGCCGAAATCCGGCTGGGCCGGCGCATTCCGGTGCGTCATGACGAGCAGCACTGCCGGCGCCCGTTCGGCTTCGGCCGTGTCGATCTCGGCGATGCGGCCCTTGGCGACGGAGGCGCCGAGAATGTAGCCATAGGCTGTACCATCCAGCTCATTCTCGTAAGCGTATGTGGCGCCGCCCGTCACTTTGAGCGGACCGTCGATGCGGTCGATCGGCCGCCCGATGATGCCAGCATCGGCACGAGGTTTCACCCTTGAATGGGTGGCGGAGCCGGGCAGTCCGGGTATGGTCTCGTTCATAAGTCACCTAAAGATTTTTCATCTGGAGTTCGGAGGCATCGAGGCCGCGACGACGCGCTTCCTCGCACCTTTATGTTCGTCGCGCGGCGGCCGGAGCTCACGCGGCGATCTCGCCGAAATACTCGCGAAACTCGACCAGCCTCCCTGTTGGGCCGGCTCGCATGAAGATCGCATGCAGGCCAGTGTAGGGTGCGCCACCGATTGTCCCGCTCCCGCGATCGCATACGATGACCCAGTCGGCGGCGAAGAGCTTGAGATCGACGGTCGATTTCGTGGTCCTGTTCCCCTGCGCTTGATGCGCGGCGGTCCAGGCTGCGAGTGCCCGTTTGCCCTCTGGCGGTCCGTGTCGGCCTCGTTGCTCGCCGACAGGGAATTGGAAGGTCATCGTCTCATCCAAACAGTCAAGGAATGCCGTCCAGTCGCCAGAGGCCCAGCCGGCAAAGAAGGCGTCTACGGCGGCCTCGAGCCCGTGACGAGCTCCCGGGTCGGATGTGGCGCCCCAGGCTGTGGCGGCAGAGACGAGAAGGCCGCCACCCGCGGCGGCAACGGCGCGTCGCGTGAGTTTCATATCGATCTCCTGCTCGGCGCCGGCATCTGGGAACAGCGGTTCGGGGTCGTCGTCTCTGTCATCGCATCGCCTCATGCACTCTCGGCGGCAGCAGCCAGCGTGTGCCGTATCGTCCGTTTCGCCAGCGGGATCTTGAAACCATTGGCGCCATGACCGACGGCTCCGGCGAGCGCGGCTTCGGCCGCGTCGCTAAAGGCACCGTCGGATGCCGCCGCGCCTGCCAGCGCGCGCTCCGCCTCCGTCGCGCGCCAGGGTTTCGCTGCCACGCCGCCCATGGCGATCCGAGTGCTTCGGATACGGTCGCCGCTTTTCTCGACGATTGCTGCCACCGACACCAGCGCGAAGGCGTAGGAAGCACGGTCGCGCACCTTGCGGTAAACCTGTCGGCCGGGTGGCGGCGGCGGCAGGGCAACCGAGACGACTATTTCGCCGTGGCCGAGCACGGTCTCCACCTGGGGCGTCGCCTCGGGCAACCGATGGAAATCGCCGATCGGGATCGTGCGGGTCTCGCCGCCGGGCGAGACGGTCTCAATCCTGGCGTCGAGCCCGGACATGGCGACCGCCATGTCGGAGGGATGGACCGCAATGCAGGCTTCGCTCGCGCCGAGTACGGCGTGCATGCGATTGAAGCCCTGAAGTGCCGCGCAGCCCGAACCCGGCTGGCGCTTGTTGCAGGGCATGTTGCGGTCGTAGAAATAGGGACAGCGCGTGCGCTGCAGGAGATTGCCGCTGGTCGAGGCCTTGTTGCGTATCTGTCCGGACGCTCCCGCCAGCAGCGCTTGCGTGAGCATCGGATAGCGCGACCTTACCCGCGGGTCGGCGGCAAGATCGCTATTGCGGACCTGGGCACCGATCCGAAGTCCGCCTTCCGCCGTCTCCTCGATCCGATCAAGCGGCAGCCGGCTGATGTCGACGAGATGCGCTGGGCGCTCGATCTCGAGCTTCATCAGGTCGAGCAGGTTGGTGCCGCCGCTGATGAACTTGGCGTCCGGCCGGGCCGCAACCGCGGCCGCCGCCTGCTCAGCACTCGCCGCACGTTCATAAGTGAAGGACTGCATTGCTCATGCCTCCTCTGCCGCGTCGCGGATTGCAGCGACAATGTTCGGATAGGCGGCGCAACGGCAGATGTTGCCGCTCATCCGCTCGCGGATCTCGGCATGGGTGAGAGCGACGGAAGCCGCTGCCACGTCGGCGCTCGCATGGCTTGGCCAGCCGGCCCGCGCCTCGCCCAGCATGCCAACCGCCGAGCAGATCTGGCCTGGCGTACAGTAGCCGCACTGGAAACCGTCGCGGGCGACGAAGGCGGCCTGGACCGGATGCAGCCGGTCACCCTCGGCAAGGCCCTCGACCGTGGTGATCTCGTCGCCTTCATGCATTGCGGCAAGCGTCAGGCAGGAATTGATCCGGCGCCCATCGACGAGCACCGTGCATGCGCCGCACTGGCCGTGGTCGCAGCCCTTCTTCGAGCCGGTGAGGCCGACATGGTTGCGCAGGGCGTCGAGCAGCGTCGTCCGCGGGTCGAGCTCGACGGCAAGATCCTTCGCGTTGATCCGTAACGACATCGTCATCGTCGGTAGCGGCGAGGACGATGCAGCCGCCGTGACGGTCTCGGCCGGCTCGGCGTCAACCGGTAGTCCGGTAGCCAGCAGCACCCCGGTCGCAACACCGCCTTCCAATACCATCCGACGCGTCGGCCCGCTCCTGTTGTCCGTTTTGGCCATGCATGATCTCCCAGCCGCAATGAGGCGCAGACGGCAACTTGACCCGAGCGAACCCTCGGGTTCTGTCACCCAACGACACTGGAGGTGGGAGTGCGGGCGGCGGCTTTCTTTCAAGAAACCGGCGGCACTATCAGGATTCTGGAGAAGAATTCACCCGATAGGCACGAGGCGTCATGCCCCTCAGACGTCGGAAGGTCGTGGTGAAGTGGCTCTGGCTTGAGAAGCCGAGCCGAAAGGCAATGACACCGATCGACAAACCCGTTTCGCGCAGTAGCGCCTCCGCTCGCCGCACCCGTTCCTCGATCACATAGGCGTAGGGTGCAAGGCCGGTCGTCGCCTTGAAGCGACGCGCAAAACTGTCGACGGCCATGCCCGCGGCGGCTGCCAGCTCGCTTAGCGAAATGTCGGAATTCATATGCGCATCGATGTAATCCCGAACGCGACCAAGTGCCCGGCGGCTGAGACAGCCGTGACGTACAAACCGCGGTTGCTCCCGGCTCAGGTTGGCCACGCGGAGACTGACGAGGGCGACCAGATGCTCGACATAGGCAGTGTCTGGCTTGTGGCCGAGTGCCATCTCGTCACGAAGCGAACTCAAGAGCGTGGCGACGACCGCGTCTTTCTTGTTTACCAGTATAGGCAGGTTCCTCAGGCGTTCGCATCCGGGAAGCCCGATATCGGGATCGATCCACAGGGCTGAATAGGAGAGGTTTACATCGCGATAGAAGCCCTGTCGTTCCGCGCCTGCCGGGACGAAGGTGAGGGCTCCGGGACGGTCCATTCCGTCGTAAAGGGATCGTGCCTCGTGCCGGATGGATGTATGGGACGTGCCGCCTTCTTCGGTCAGCACGATCAGATGATGAGGGGCTGTCCAGCGGAGCTCCGCCTCCCGGCACGCCCACCGCCGGTTGTCGAAGACGATCGAGGAGCTGACCCATGACGCGGTTTGCAGGGGCTCCGACTTCTCGTCCTGGCTCCGAACCCGTCCGTCACCAAGCAACGGTCTGAATGACATCGCGGTATCCCGCTGGTTCACTCGCCGAGCCGTGGGCAGCCCCGGCTTCGAGCGTTGGGCGCCGCCCCGCCGCTACGCATCCGGCCGTCCATGTGGGACAGGCAACGGGCGTTTTTAACCGTGCCGTGTTCAAGAAATCGTGAGATCAGGCAAATCCGGAGCGCCCTCCCGGAAAAGCCGATCATCCGCGCTCGGGAAACATCACCCTCAGGCCTTCGCGCGAGGCCGTAGCGACACCGCGTTCGGTGATCAAGCCGGTGACCAGCCGCGCCGGCGTCACGTCGAAGGCCGGATTGGCCGCCGGCGTGCCTTCCGGGGATACGCGGACCTGGGCGATCTCGCCGGAAGCGGTCTTGCCCCAGACCAGTGAGACCTCGTCGGGCGAGCGCTGTTCGATCGGGATGTCGGCCAGCCCGTCGCCCACGGTCCAGTCGATCGTCGGCGACGGCAGCGCGACATAGAACGGCACGTCGTTGTCGGCGGCGGCGAGCGCCTTGAGATAGGTACCGATCTTATTGCAGACATCGCCGTCGGCGGTGGTCCTGTCGGTGCCGACGACGACCATGTCGATCTGGCCGCGCTGCATCAGATGGCCGCCGGCATTGTCGACGATCAGCGTATGCGGCACGCCGTGGCCGGCCATCTCCCAGGCGGTCAATTGGGCACCCTGGTTGCGGGGTCGTGTTTCGTCGACATAGACATGGACTGGAATGCCGGCTTCCGTCGCCAGATAGATCGGCGCGGTGGCGGTGCCGTAGTCGACCGTGGCCAGCCAGCCGGCGTTGCAGTGGGTCAGGATATTGACCGGTTCGCCCGGCTGCTTGCGCGCCGCGATCGCCTTGATGATTTCGAGCCCATGAGCGCCGATGGCGCGGTTGAGGCCGACATCCTCGTCGGCGATCTCGCCGGCACGCCGATAGGCAGCCGCGGCACGTTCTGCCAGGGGAAGCGTCAGCAGGAAGCGCTGCATTTCGTTCAGCGCCCAGCGCAAATTGATCGCCGTCGGGCGCGTTTCGTGCAAGGTTGCCCAGACGGCGTCGAGTGCTGCATCCGACGGATCGTCGGCCATCTGCATGGCGACGCCATAGGCCGCGGTGACGCCGATCAGCGGCGCCCCGCGCACCCACATGTCGCGGATTGCCGTGGCGATGCCGGCGACGGTATCGATCTTTTCGATGCGGAAATCATGCGGCAGCCAGCGCTGGTCGATGATCTCCACCGAACGCCCGTCGTCACTCGGCCAGATGGTGCGGTAGTGGCGGTCGCCGACGTTCAAATCCTGCTCTCCCGTTCGATCAGCGCGGCCAACCGGTTGACCTCGTCGATGCTGTGGATATGGCGCCGGTTGACGGCGAGGTGGCGGCCGAATTTCAGCGCCTTTGCTTCACATCTGGCGCGCAGATCCGGATCGGCAATGGTCTCGAAATCGGCATTGTGGGCAAGGCCGAGAATTCGCCGGTGAACCTCGACGCCGGCAAAGCCGAGCAGATCGGTCCAGATCGAATGCAGCATATGGTCTAGCGCCTGCTCGGCGCCAAGCCTGTCGTCCTGATCTTCGAACAGGCTCTTCTGGTAGAGCATGCCGGTACGCTCGGTTCGCCACAGATGCGAGAACTCGGCGCGAAACACCGACCATGTCTCGACCGTAACGCCGAGCAGATAGTCACGCATGGCGTCGCGGCTTCCGTCCTGTTCATGGCCGCGCTGGGAGAAGAACGCCATCCAGAAATTGGCGAGCAGCATGCCGACGTCGAAGGCGATCGGCCCGTAGAAGGCGAATTCGGGGTCGATCATCCGCGTTTCGGTGTCGGTGACCATGATCGAGCCGGAATGCAGGTCGCCATGCAGCAGCGTCTCGGCATTGGCAGCGAAGATGTGCTTCATGCGCTGCGCCTCGACCTTGAGGTCGCGGTCGGCGCGCAGCTCGGCGACAATGCCATCGAGCTGCGGGCTGGTGTGCCGGTTCATCTTGGCATCGAAATACGGATCCGAGAAAACCAGGTTCTCGGTGATGTCGCAGAGTTCGACATTATCGGCGAACAGTGCCAGATCGGCCTTGCGGTCCTTGGTCGCCATATGCAGGTCGGAGCCGCGAAACAACGTGCGGGCCATGAACAAGCCGATGTCTGTCGCGATGTTGGGCAATTGCCGGCCTTCGATCAGCGCCCGCCGCAGGATAATGTGCGGCGACAGATACTCCATGATGATCAGCGCCTGGCCTTCGTCGAAGTGATAGATATCGGGCACCGAACCCGGCGCCCGCGCCTGTTGCCGCGTCAGCGCATGGTATTCGAAGAAGGAGCGCTTTAGCGGCAGCGGCCAGCTGTCGCCGACCAGCCGGACGTAGGGCAGGGCCTGTTTGACGACGGCCGCACCCTCAGCACCCTCGACGATGAACACCAGGTTCAGATTGCCGTCGCCGACTTCACGAACCTTCCACTGGCTCGTATCCTTGCCGATCTGCGAACACAGGGGCTCGTTGGCACCGAGACGGCCCGCCAGTGTCTCGACCGACAGTGCTTCGAACGGCGATTTCCCAGTCATCCTCACCTCCCGCTCATGTGCTCCGATGATAGCGGAGCCAACGCGGTCGGGCCAAGCTAGGAAGCCTGCTGGCAATTGTCAATCGTGTTGACAATTGCCGATATAGCCCATAGCGTCATGGTCAGGGAGGAACGAATGGGCAATGATGCCGTGTTCCGCGTCGACGGCCTGAGGAAATCCTTTGGCCATATCGAGGTGCTTGGCGGCGTCTCGCTCGAGTTGCATGCCGGCGAAGTGACCGTGCTGATGGGCGCCAACGGCGCCGGCAAATCCACCCTCGTCAAGATCATCAGTGGCGTCTACGACCATGGCGGCGGCTCGATGTCGCTTGCCGGTCGCGAGTTCGACCCGAAAACGCCGGCGGAGGCGATCCGCGCCGGCGTCGTTACCGTCCACCAGAACATCAATGACGGTGTCGTCGCCGACCTCGACGTCGCAACCAACCTTACCCTCGACAGGCTGAGCGGCAGCGGCGTGCCGACGCTGTTCAATCCGGGCCGGGTGCGTCGCGAGGCAAAGGCGGTGGCCGACCGCATGGGACTGGCCATCGACCTCAAGGCCCGGATCAGCAATCTCTCTCTGGCCGACCGCCAGATGGTGGCGATCGCCCGCGCCATGGCGCACCGGCCGAAAGTGCTGATCCTCGACGAGCCGACTTCCTCGCTGTCCAGCGCCGAGGCCGACCGGCTGTTCGCATTGCTCGACCGGCTTCGCCAGCAAGGCGTGGCCATCCTCTACATTTCGCACCGTATGTCCGACATCAGGCGGCTTGCCGATCGCATCATTTCGATGCGTGATGGGGTCATCTCAGGCATCTTCGACAAGAAGCCGCTGGATTACGAAGGTGCGGTCAATGCCATGCTCGGCCGTAAGATCCAGCTCGAGCGGATCGTCGCCAGGAATTCGGCCAAAGCAATTTTCACTGCCGACGCGCTGCGGATTGCTGAAGGCGCCAGGCCGATCTCGCTGACGCTCGGCGATGGCGAGGTCGTTGCCATCACCGGCCTTGTCGGTGTCGGCAAGACCGCGCTCGCCGAGACGCTGTTCGGCCTGCGCCAGCCGCTGGCCGGGACCATGGTGCTGAACGGGAAACCCTATGCGCCGGCATCGACCGGCGAAGCGATTGCCGCCGGTGTGTTTCTCGTCGCCAAGGACCGGGGGGAAAACGGCATCGTCGGCGACTTCAACATCCAGGAGAATATCAGCCTGCCGTTCCACAGCCGCATGTCGCGTCTCGGTGTTCTCAAGCGCCGTATCGAACGCGCCATTGCCCGCCAGCAGATCCAGGAGCTCGGCATCGTCTGCCGCTCGGAGAGGGACGAGATGGAGTCGCTTTCCGGCGGCAATCAGCAGAAGGTGATGGTCGCCCGCTGGATGTCGCAGGCGGCAAGGCTTTTCATCCTCGACGAGCCGTTTCAAGGTGTGGACATCTCGGCCAGGCGCGACATCGCCGCCAAGCTGCGGGCCAGCGCCCACGGCCGCGCGACGCTGCTGTTCGTCACCGAACTCGACGAAGCCCTGGAGACGGCCGATCGCATCCTGGTGATGTCGGAGCAGACGATCGTCGGCGAGCACCGCAATACCGATGTCGATCTCGAGCGGCTACTGGCCGAAGTGGCGGGCGGGCCGCTGCACAGCGCAGCCTGAGAGCGGGAAGACGATGAGAATTGGAATGGAGAGGGCATGAATTCGGGTTGGATAAAGACGGTGCCAGCGTGCGGGAGCGCTGAATGATCCTGCGCGACAATGCTATTCGCTACGGCTTCATCGTTCTGTTGTTCGGGCTGATCGCCTATTTCGCCGCCGCCGCCGATGGTTTCGTCTCGCCGCAAAGTGCTGTCTTCATCTTCCAGTCGGTCGCCATCACCGGCGTTCTGGCGCTCGGCGTCACCGCCACGCTGGTCGTCGGCGGCTTCGACCTGTCGATCGGCTCGGTCGCCACCAGCGCCATGATGGCGGCTGCCTATGTCATGGTGGTGCTGGGGCAGAACGCCGTCATGGCGGTCGTCGTCTGCCTTGTGATCGGCGCCGTGGTCGGCCTGATCAATGGCTGGCTGATCGTCTATATGCGGGTGCCGGACCTTTTGGCGACGCTCGGCATGATGTTCCTGCTTGTCGGCCTGCAGCGCATACCGACCGAGGGCCGTTCGATCGCCACTGGCATGACCATGCCCGACGGCTCGGTCGCCAACGGCAGTTTCGGCGCCGCGTTCCTGGCGCTTGGCCGCCATCGCTTCGATTTCTTCATCCCGAACCTCATTCCGGTGTCGGTCGTCGTCCTGCTCGTGCTGGCGGTGCTGATCTGGTTCTTTCTCGAATACACCCGTTTCGGGCGCATGATGTATGCGGTCGGCAGCAACGAACGCGCCGCAGAACTCGCCGGCGCGCCTGTCAAGGCATACAAAATCTGGGCCTATGTGATTTCGGGAGTTTTTGCCTCGATCGGCGGCATTTTGCTCGCTGCCCGCCTTGGACGCGGCGACATCGCCTCGGGTAATAATCTGTTGCTCGACGCGGTGGCTGCGGCACTCATCGGTTATGCGGTTCTCGGCGCCGCCAAGCCGAACGCCTTCGGCACGGCTGTCGGCGCGGTGTTTGTCGGCGTGCTGCTGCAGGGCCTGACGATGATGAACGCGCCTTACTACACGCAGGATTTCGTCAAGGGCGTGGTTCTCGTGGTCGCCCTTGTCTTTACCTTCGCCCTGTCCGGCAGCGGCAGGAGATAGGGTTCGACCGGGTCACATTTTGGGTTCAACAAGTGGAGGAAGCGACGTGAACATCACAAGAAGACTTTTGGGGAAGGCAGCGCTCGGGCTTGCCGGCGCAACATTGCTGATGCAGTTGCCGGCGATGGCGCAGGACAGGCCGGCGCCGTTCGACAAGCCGGGCGCCGTCAAGATAGCGCTGGTCCGCTATCTCTCGACCGGCGATTTCTTCCAGGCCTATCTGTCCGGCGTCGAGGCGCAGGCCAAGGCGCTCGGCGTCGATCTGCGCGTACTCGACAGCCGCCAGGATGCGGCGCTTCAGGCGGACATGGTCGACCAGGCCATCGCGCTCGGCGTCCAGGGCATCATCATCCAGCACGGCCTGACGGAATCGATGAAGGACGCCGCCCAGCGTGCCGTCGATGCCGGCATCAAGGTCGTCGCCTTCGACGTCAATGTCGAAAACCCCAAGATCCCGCAGATCGAACAGTCCGACCGCGACCTCGCCCGCCTGGCGCTCGAACAGGCGGTCAAGGACAATGGCGAGAGCTGGAAGGCCGGCTATGTCTATGTCGCCGGCATCGCGCCGCTCGATCGCCGCAACGAGACCTGGGTCGAATTCAAGAAGAAATATTCGGGCATCAACGAAGCCGCCATGTTCGGCACGCTCGACAATCCGATCGCCAATTCGGTCGCCAACCAGGCCCGTTCGGTGCTATCGGCCCATCCCGACATCAAGGTGATGTTCGCGCCCTACGACGAATTCGCCAAGGGCGTGAAGATCGCCGTCGACGAGGCCGGGCTGAACAAGGACATCAAGATCTATTCGGCCGACATTTCGACCTCGGACATCGCCGCGATGCGCGAGCCGGACAGCGCCTGGGCGGCAACCGCCGCCACCAACCCGGCCGTCGTCGGCCAGGTCTCGGTGCGTGCGCTAGCGCAGCTCTTGGCCGGCGAAGACCCGGGCCACAACGTCATCGTGCCGCCGACGCTGATCACCCAAAAGGATCTGATCGACAAGGACATCAAGAACATGGAGGACCTCTCGGCCAAGCTGCCGCAATTCGCCCATGCCGATGTCGCGATGCCGACCTGGATGCCGAACCCGAACGCGAAGTAATTTTCGGCACGAGCAAAACAATAGCCGTCTGCAGCAGCTTGTTGCAGGCGGCCTTTTTGTCGAAGATGTCTGGCGTGCCGGACCGCCGAATTGCAATTGTCGCAGCCACCGGTTTTGCGGGCCGATTGGACAATCGAAACCCAGGATTGACGGGTACATGGAGGTGCGGGCGGTAGAGGAAAGTCTTACCGGCACCGTCGCCGGAACATTTTTTCGATGCTTGAAGGCCACCACGGGCGTTGTGGTGTTGGGTGGATCGAGCGGCCGTGTTGACGTCGGTCGCGCGCGGCTCTTTGCAAATGCGGGTGCATCGGCCTTGGCTCTGCAGTGGTTTGGCGGTGAAAGCCAGGTTCCCGGAATATGTGAGATTCCCCTGGAAACGTTCTTTGCGGCAATCGATTATCTCATTGAAACAGGGTGCCGTCGTATCGTCTATGTGGGCACGTCCAAGGGTGCCGAGGCGTCATTGCTTGCCGCGGTCCATGACCAGCGAATTGATGCAGTGGTCGCGATTAGGCGTCATCCGTAGTTTGGGGCAATATCGGTGCGGGCCGCGATGGTGTCAGCTGGCCTGAACGATCCTCATGGTCGCTCGACGGCATCGCGCTGCCGTTTGTGCCGACAGATCCAGATTGGACACCAGAGTACGTCGATGGCCAGGTGTCCTACAGGGGGCTTTTCGAAAGTTGTTTGAAAACGTTCAAGCGGGAAGCGAATGCGGCGACCATCCTCGTTGAGACCATATCGGCCGAGCTTCTGCTCGTCGCCGGTGGCGGCGATGCACTGTGGCCTTCCCTATCGTTCGCCCGAGATATTGTTAGGCGGCGCGGCGAAGCAGGCAAGGTCACGCATCTCATTTCGTCGCGGGATGCCGGTCACCGCATTCTCTTACCAGGCGAGAACACACCACACTCGACTTTGCATGCACACGGAGGCAATGACGAGGCCGATTCAAAGCTGGGCACAAAGGCTTGGGAAGGCATCCGAGAACTGCTTTAGCAAAATTCTCAAATGCGCACCTGTCTCGGCTACTCGTTGAACAGATCGGAATGGGAGCCGGTGCGAGCTAACTGGAGTTCATCGCCGGCAACTCGGTAGATCAAGAGCCAGTCCGGTTCTATGTGAGCGTCACGAAAGCCTTTCCAATCGCCTTTCAGCTAGTGGTCCTTATAGCTCGCCGGTAGCTCATCTCCGGCGAGCAGGAGGCCTAGCAGTTCGCGCAACTTGCCAAGATCTTTGCCCCGCTTCTCCGCACGTTTCACGTCGCGACGGAATTGCCCAGAGCGAACGGGCGTCAGCACGTCACATTCCCAAATCCTTGAACAACTCATCGGCCGAGGCGAAAGGCTTGCCCTTGCCACGTTCCAATTCGGTCATGGCCTGTCGAGTCGTTGCGTTCGGCACTTTCACCGGGAAAGGAAATTCCTTGTCGGCGGCGACGCGGACCAGCAGCAGGCGGATGGCGTCGGAAACGGACAATCCCATTGCCGCCAAGGCCTCCGTTGCCTGATCCTTTGTCGCCGTATCGATCCGAGCGCGGACCACGGTATCCGTTGCCATGTTGTGACTCCTTAAGAGAGCCACAATGTAGCTACAAAATACCAATTACGCAAGTGTGATCCCCGATCGCGCCTACCTCAACGCCGCCGCGATGTTGCCGCCATCGACCGTCGTCACATCGGCGGTGGTCCGCTCGGCCAGCGCCTGATGCAGAAAGGCCTGGGCGACGTCTTCGGCCGTCACTTCCTGTCCGAGCAGGTTGCCGGACATGTACTCCTTTTCAGACACGCCGCGCGCGCCCGAGCGGCTGGCGATCATGGCGTCGGTCAACAGCCCCGAACGGATGCGGTCGGCGTTGACGGCATTGGAGCGGATGCCATGGGCGCCGTAGTCGAGCGCATATTGCCTGGACAAAAACAGCGTTGCCGCCTTCGGGATGCCGTAAGCGCCGAACTTCGGTCCCGGATTGATCGCCTGCTTGGAGGTGTTGAACAACAGCACGCCGCCGGTGCCCTGTTCCAGCATGATGCGCACGGCATTCTGCGCCGCTGACTGGTGGGCGAAGAAATTGAGTTCGAAGCTCCTGCGCAAGGTGGCGTCGTCGAGCTCGCCGATCCGGCCCTCCCAGGCAGCACCGGCATTGGAGACGAGAATGTCGAGGCCGCCGAAGACGGCGACCGCTTTGTCGAAGGCGGCGCGCATCGGCGCCGGATCGGTGATGTCGGCGCCAATGCCGATCGAACCGTTACCGGCCTTTTTTGCCGCCTCGGCAGCCCTTGACCCATCGAGATCGACGACGACGGCATGGGCACCGTTGTCGGCGAACAGCTTTGCCGTGGCAGCACCGATCGCGCCGGCGCCGCCGGTGACCAGCACCACCTGGCCGGTCAGCGGCTTCGGCTTGTTGGCTGCGAGCTTGGCCTGTTCCAGCGACCAGTATTCGAGCGGGAACAGATCGCTTTTGGAGAGCGGGCGGAAATCGCCGACGGCTTCGGCGCCGCGCACCGCCTCGATCCACATTTCGCCGACGTCGGAGGCTATCTTCGCATCCTTGAGCGTGCGGCCGTGGCCGAACATGCCGAGGCCGGGCACCAGCGTCAGCCGCGGCATCGGGTCGAGCATGGTGCGCTTCACGTCGTCGAGCGCATCATTGGTTTCGAAATAGGCGCGATAGTCCTTGGCGAATTTCTCGACATGCTTGCGGATGACGGATTTGTAGTCGCCGACCTGGTCCGCGTCGGGCGCCGGCAGTGCCATCGGTCCGGTTTTGATGCGGATCGACAGGTCGGGTGTCGACACGCCGCGCCCGGCATAGTCGGCAATTTTTGCCGAATTGATGAAATCGACGATCGCATCCGAGGTGCGGAAATCGCTGATCATCCGATCGAAGCGGCCTTCGCCGCGTGCCACCGCCACCGCGCCGCGCAGCATCGGCGCAATCTCCGCGGGCTTCGCCAGCCTGGCCGGCAGTGCCACTTTTTCGGTGCGCGGCTTGCCGTTCCCGGCGATGAAATCCTCGGCGACGTTCACATAATGGATCATCCGGTCATAGGCCTGCCTGGCATCATCGCCGAAGGTGAAGATGCCGTGCTTGTCTAGGATCAGGCCTTCGACCGTCGGATCGGCGTCGAATACATCGGCGGCCGCCTTGGCCAGATCGAAGCCCGGCATGATGTAAGGCACGAAGCCCATCTTTTCGCCGAACACCTTCCGGCTCAGCGCCTCGCTGTCCTCCTGGTCGACGATGGCCAAGATCGCCGTCGAATGCGTGTGGTCGACGAATTTGTGCGGCAGGAAGGCGTGCAGCAGCGTCTCGACCGACGGGTTGGGCGAGGACGGATCGATGAGGTTCGCCCGCTGCAGCGCGACCATGTCCTCGTCGGAGAGCTTCTTGAGCGACCGCGCCTTCAACAGCGCGCCAAGCTTGACCGCCGGCAGGCCCTGCGGCTCGATGACGCCCATGTCCCAGCCGCTACCCTTGACGCAGAGCACGTCCCATTCGTCGCCGACAAGGTCGGTGGCCCTGGTCTTGCACGAGGTGTTGCCGCCGCCATGCAGGACGAGCCGCGGCTCGCCGCCCAGCAGCCTGGTCGTATAGACGCGCAGCGCCAGGTCGCGGGCCACACCCTTCTTTGCATAGTCGGCGACCAGCTTCTCCGCCTCGCCGTCATTCCACAGGTTCTTCATGTCAGCTTCGTCCGATTTCTCTCTTGTTGTGAACAGGAATACCGCGACGCCTTGATGACAATGCGTCGGCGGCTGAAACTAGGTATCAGGCGACCTTTTCTGCTGCCGCTCCGGCATGGTCGAGCAGCCGTCGCGCCATGTGCGCGCCGACGACCAGATGGGTACAGAGCCCGCCGGCGATCGCCGCGACGAGCGGTTCGAACTTGCTGTCCTCCTGCACCACCACAAGGCGCTTTCCGATCCTGCGCAGCGATGACAGCTCTGCCGAAATCAGCCGGCGGTTGTAGCTGCAGTCGAGCGCCTGGCCTTCGGTATCGATGATCTGCCCGGCGATGACGCCGGCCGCACCCGCCTTGCGCAGTGCAGTCATTTCGCTTGGCGTCAGCGCGCCGCATTTGACCAGATGGCTGTCGGTATCCACCGAGCCGACCGAATACAGCGCTAGGTCGCATTCGCCGATGCCCGACAATTGCTCGCGGATCACCGGCTCGGCGCGCAGGCCGCGTGCCAGTTCTTCCGTCGTCAGCACCAGCGGCGCGTAAAAATTCAGCCCCTTGGCATTGAGCCGGCGCGCGATTTCCATGGTGCATTGGTCCGGCCGGTACGAATAGGGGGCTCCCAGATTGCCGCAGAGCTGCACCACCGTGACGTCCTGCAGATCGGCATAGGACATGATGTCGGCGATGGTGTAGACGGTCTGCCCCCAGGCGACGCCGATACGGTCGCCCTTCCTGACCAGCTCGAGAAAGACGCTTGCCGCCAGCACCGCGATGTCGGTCGAGGGGTCGGCGACATAGCCGTTTTCCGGCGCGATCCAGACGGCGTCGAGCTTCAGCGCGTCTTCCAGCTTGCGCGCCAGCACGTCGTCGGTGAAAAGCTGAGTCGAGGTCGAGATGTTGACGATGCCAGTCTCGCGCGCCTTGCGCAGATACATCGCCACCGAGGCACGGGAAATCTTGAGCTGGCTGGCCACCTGGTCCTGGCGCAGGCCGTGTGCATAGTAAAGCCAGGCGGCCTTGTGGATAAGCTGTTCTGCCGGTCGGATCGCCATGCCATCTCCTTGCTGACATTATTCACGGCTCTCGACAAAAGTCAAACCTTAGGCTGCGCACCTAATCCGAAACCTAGCATTCTGGATGTCAGTAATTGCGCATTTATTGTTATCTCGGTACAATGAACCAATCAGGAGGTCCGACAATGAACGTGTCATTGGGAGAGCGTTGGGAAACGTTTGTTTCCAACATCGTCAAGCGCGGCCGCTACGGTTCTGCCAGCGAAGTCGTGCGCGAGGGCCTGCGCCTTGTCGAAGAGCGCGAGGAAAAGCTGAAGGCGCTCCGTGCCATGGTGGACAAGTCGTTTGCTGAAGGCGGCGAAGCCACCGAGCAGGATATTGACGCCGCCTTGGAAGCCAAGGCCAAGCAGCTCGCAAGGGAAGGCTTTTAGGAGTGCCACGGCTGCGCATGTTGCCGTCGGTACAAGCAGATTTGGTCAATATCCTTGAATACATCACTCGTGAAAGCGGCAGCCTGTTGATTGGCGGGCGTTTTGTGGATGCTCTGCGCCAGAAATGCCGTGATCTGGCGAGCTTGCCGGCGACGATTGGTCGTGCTCGTCCCGAACTCCGGCCGGACGTCCGAAGTTTCGCTTTCAGGGGATACGTGATTTTCTTCCGCTATAATGGCGACTTTTTCGAAGTGGCGAATATCGTGGAAGGGCATCGGGACATCGACGTTTTGTGGCCGGAGGGTGAGGGCGGGGAGGGGCGTCCCAAGTAATGGACGAAGTGTCTGATGGCGGTGCACGAATCCAGTACGCGCTCAGGATCTGGTGGTAAGAAGGCTCGACCAGACATTCGGAGGACGGGATGGGCAATCCCTACGAACAGGATCTCGACAGGAATCCGGCCAACCACCAGCCGCTGACGCCGCTGACCTATTTTGAGCGGGCGGCAAAAACCTTTCCCGACCAGACCGCCATCATCCATGGCCGCCAGCGCACGACCTATCGCGATTTCTGGAAGCGCTCGCTGAGGCTTGCCTCGGCGCTGGCGAAGCGCGGTATCGGCAAGGGCGACACCGTCACCGTCATGCTGTCCAACACACCGCCGATGCTGGAAGCGCATTTCGGCGTGCCGATGACCAGGGCGGTGCTCCATTCGCTCAACACCCGCCTCGACGCCGCCGTCATTGCCTTCCAGCTCGATCATGCCGAAAGCAAGGTGCTGATCGTCGACCGCGAATTCGCCGGCGTGGTTCGGCAAGCGCTGACCCTGGCCAAGGTCAGGCCGCTGCTGATCGATTACGACGATCCCGACTATGCCGCCGATGCGCCCTATGCCAAGGGCGAGCGGATCGGCACGCTCGACTACGAGGCGTTTGTCGCCGACGGCGACGAGGATTTCGCCTGGTCGATGCCGGACGACGAATGGGATGCCATTTCGCTCAATTACACCTCCGGCACCACAGGCAATCCGAAGGGCGTCGTCTGTCACCATCGCGGCGCGGCACTGATGGCCTATGCCAATACCATCCATGCCGGGATGGGCAAGCACCCGGTCTATCTGTGGACGCTGCCGATGTTCCACTGCAACGGCTGGTGCTTTCCCTGGACGCTTGCCGTGCAGGGCGGCACGCATGTCTGCCTGCGCTGGGTGCGGCCGAAGCAGATCTACGACGCCATCGCCGATCACGGCGTCACCCATCTGTGCGGTGCACCCATCGTCATGTCGGTGCTGATCAACGCCAGGGACGAGGACAAGCGGCAATTCCCGCAGACCGTCACCTTCAACACCGCCGCGGCGCCGCCGCCCGAGGCGATGCTGTCGGGCATGGCCGATGCGGGCTTTGCCGTCACCCATCTCTACGGCCTGACCGAAACCTATGGCCCGGCCGTCGTCAACGAATGGCATGGCGAGTGGGACCGGCTGGAGAAAGGGGCGAGGGCGGCGAAGAAGGCCAGGCAAGGCGTGCGCTACGCCGCGCTCGAAGGCCTGACGGTGATGGACCCGCAGACGATGCAAGAGACGCCGGCCGACGGCGAGACGATCGGCGAGGTGATGTTCCGCGGCAATATCGTCATGAAAGGCTATCTGAGGAACCGCAAGGCGAGCGACGAGGCCTTTGCCGGCGGCTGGTTCCATTCGGGCGACCTCGGCGTCATGCATCCGGACGGCTACATCCAGCTCAAGGACCGTTCCAAGGACATCATCATCTCCGGCGGCGAAAACATCTCCTCGATCGAGGTCGAGGAGGCGCTGTACAAGCATCCCGCCGTCGGCTCCTGCGGCGTTGTCGCCCGATCCGACGACAAATGGGGCGAGGTGCCGGTCGCCTATGTCGAGCTGAAGCCGGGCAAGGCGGCGACCGAGGCCGAAATCATTGAGCACTGCCGCGCGCTGCTTGCCCGCTTCAAGGTGCCGAAAGCGGTGATCTTCGCCGAAATCCCGAAGACTTCGACGGGCAAGATCCAGAAGTTCCGGCTGCGGGAGATGGCGAAGCAGCCTTAGCGCCTGATCCGAAAACGGAACCGGTTTCGGAAAAGCATCATTTCAAAATCCTTTGCGTTTAAAAAGACGCGCGGTGTTGCAGGCGCGCCCGGCGAGAACCACATGCGTTTCATGGGCCAACTCCGTCCAGGGATGTCACCATCTGTCATCAGCAGCCAAAATCGAGCCTTGACAGGTGATGGTTTTCAATTTACGAGTGACGAAATTCTAAATTCGTCAGTCGTAAATTGGCCAACGAGATGCTTGAAACCCTAGACACCACCGCCGATTCCGCCCGCCAGGAAAATGTCACGCGCATCCTGGATTGCGCGGAGCGATTGTTCCGTCACTACGGCTACGGCAAGACCAACGTCGCCGACATTGCGCGCGAACTCGGCATGTCGACTGCCAACATCTACCGCTTCTTCGCCTCCAAGGTGGAAATCCATCAGGCGGTTTGCGGCCGTATGCTCGAGACCTGCTACCGGTTGAGCTACGAAGCCTGCCATGGTTCCGGCACCGCCAGCGAAAAGCTCCGCCGCTACGTGCATACGCACTATCAGTGGACGCTGGAAACCATGATCGACCAGGAGAAGGTGCATGAGATGGTCATCGTCGCCATCGAGCGCGACTGGCACGTCATCGAAAAGCACATCGACAGCATCCATGAACTGGTCGCGGAAGTGATCCGCGAGGGAATCGCTACCGGCGAGTTCATCGATCAGGATCCGGTGATCGCTTCCCGGTGTTTCGGCGCTGCCATTATCAGCCTCTCTCATCCGCAGATAATGGCCCAGTGCCTCGCCAAGAAGAACCGGGCGACGCCGGACGAGCTTACCGAGTTTGCCATCAGAGCCTTGAAGAAATGACCATTGCCGCCCGTCGGGCGGTGATACCGGCAATTCATCTCCACAGTTCGGGAGTACGAAAAGTGTCTTTGTCCAAGTCCATCACCTACAGGCGACCGGCCGCCGGCCTGGCACTGATTGTCGTTGCCGCTCTCGGCCTCGCCGGCTGCTCGCAGGAGAAAGCCGAGGTCACCGAGATCATCCGCCCGGTCAAGGTGGTCGAGATCGCCAAGGCGAGCGATACCCGTCAGCTCTCCTATTCCGGATCGGTGCGTGCCCGCACCGAGATGAATCTCGGCTTTCGCATCAACGGCAAGATCACCGAGCGCCTTGTCGACATCGGTGACCGCGTCAAGCCGGGCGACGTTCTCGCCCGCATCGATCCCACCGACTACGAGCTCTCGGTGAGAAGCTCTCAGGCCAGCCTCGATGCTGCCGACCGTCAGGTCGAGACAGTCGAGCTTACGCGCAAGCGGGCCGAACAGCTCTATGCCAAGAATTTCGCGCCGAAGTCGCAGCTCGAGCAGGCGACGCTCGCCTATAATCAGGCGGTCGCCACGCGAGACTCCGCCCGCTCGCAGCTTGCCCAGGCACAGAACCAGGTCCGCTATACCGATCTCAAGGCGGACAAGAACGGCATCGTCACATCAGTTGCCGCCGATGTCGGCCAGGTGGTCGGCTCCGGCACGCCGGTGGTGACCGTTGCCATCGACGGCGAGAAGGAAGTCCTGATCGCTGTTCCGGAAACCGATATCGCCGAATTCAAGCCGGGCAAGACCGTCAAGGCTGGCTTCTGGTCCGATGAGGCGCTGACGCTCGACGGCAAGGTCCGCGAAGTCGCCGGCAGCGCCGATCCGCAGTCGCGCACCTTTGCCGTTCGCGTCAGCCTGCCCAACGATCCTCGCGTGCTGCTAGGCATGACCGCCTCCATCGAAGCCGCGGCGGACAACCGGCAGCAACTGGTGTCGATCCCGCTGGCCGCGTTGGCGCAAAAGGACAGCCAATCGATCGTCTGGACAGTCGACCGCAACGGCGGGACCGTCCATGCGCATCCGGTCAAGGTCGCCGCCTTCACCCCCGACGGCGTCAGTGTCGCCGATGGGCTGAAGCCGGGTGACGTCGTCGTCGCCGCCGGCACGCAGTTCATGACCGAGAATCTGAAAGTCAAGCTGACCGGTGATGCAGCGCAACAGTCGGCGTCGGCCGATGACGCTGCAAGGCGCTTGCGCTGACGGCCAGGCAATTCACGGTTTCCGGGCGGCAGGCGCCCCCGATTTTCGAGATCTCAGGTCGATGTAACCCCCACGTCGATCCTCGCGTCCCACCGCGATGTAGATCTCTCAACTCGGAAAGCCACGCCGCCCGGAAGCCCACATCGGAAGTTCCTTGGGCATGCAAAAGCGCGTGCTCTGTTGATCAAATTGAAACGGACTGACGCCGATGACCATCGACACAAATGAAAAGCGGTCTTTCAATCTTTCGCGCTGGGCAATCGGCCATCCGAGCATTGCCCGCTTCCTGTTCGGGCTGATCATCGTCGCCGGTGCGCTCGGCCTGATGCGCATGGGCCAGAAGGAAGACCCCGATTTCACCTTCCGCGTCATGGTCGTCCAGGCGATCTGGCCAGGCTCCTCGATCAAGGAGATGGAGGACCAGGTCGTCAACAAGATCGAGCGCAAGCTGCAGGAAACGCCGCACCTCGATTTCGTCCGCTCCTACACCCGCGCCGGCAGCGCCATCATCACCTTGCAGGTCAAGGGCGACACCAATCCGGCGCAGGTCGCCGATGCTTTCTATCAGGTGCGCAAGAAGGTCGGCGATATCGCCAATGAGCTGCCGCAGGGGCTGCTCGGGCCTTACTTCAATGACGAATTCGGCGACACGTTCATCACCCTGCATTCGATCAGCGGCGACGGCTACAGCTATCCCGAGCTGAAGAAATTCGCCATCCAGGCGCGTGACATGCTGCTGACGACGCCCGGTGTCGAGAAGGCCGTGATCATCGGCGACCAGCCGGAAAAACTCTACATCGACGTTTCATCCAAGGCGCTTGCCGAACGTGGCCTGACGTTGACCGACCTGCAGAATGCGATCCGAGGCCAGAACAATGTCGACCCGGCAGGTTCGGTCGACACCGGCCAGCGTTCGGTGCGCATTTCGGTCGAGGGCGATGTCACCAGGGCGGCCGACATCCGCGAGCTTCGCCTGCGCGCCGGGAACCAGGTGACGCGCCTCGGCGACATCGCCACCGTGACCTCGGGCCTCGAGGATCCGTACCAGCGCAAGTACCGTTTCAACGGACACGACAGCGTCCAGCTCGGCGTCGTCATGGCCAAGGGCTTCAACGTCACCGACGTCGGCAAGGACGTCGAAGCGACCTACAAGCGCTTCGAAGAGGCGCTGCCCTATGGCGTTTCGGTCGATCAGATTTCCGACCAGCCGCATGTCGTGAAGGAGGCGGTGAGCGAGTTCATGGAAGCGCTCGGCGAAGCGCTGCTGATCGTGCTTTTTGTATCGTTCCTGTCGATCGGCTGGCGCTCGGGCCTGGTGATCGCGATCGTCATTCCGCTGGTCCTGGCCGCCACCTTCGCCATCATGTACGAGCTCGGCATCGACCTGCAGCGCATTTCGCTCGGCGCGCTGATCATCGCTCTTGGGCTCTTGGTCGACGACGCGATGATCGTCGTCGAAATGATGGAGCGAAAACTAGAGGAAGGCTTGGTCAAGGTCGAGGCGGCGAGCTTCGCCTACTCCTCGACCGCTTTCCCGATGCTGACCGGCACGCTGATCACGACGGCCGGCTTCATTCCCGTCGGGTTCGCTGCCTCGACCGCCGGCGAATATGTGCGCACCCTTTTTTACGTCGTCGGCATCGCGCTGATCGTGTCCTGGTTCGCGGCGGTCTATTTCACGCCATGGCTCGGCCATATGATCCTGAAGCAGCGCAAGCACGCCGGCAACCATCACGATGTCTTCGACACGCGCTTCTACCGCAGTCTTCGCTCGACCGTGGCATGGGCGGTGCGCCATCGCATCATCGTCCTGGTGATGACGCTGATGACCTTTGCCACCAGCCTGTGGGCGTTCCAGTTCATTCCGCAGAATTTCTTCCCGCAGTCGTCGCGCCCGGAAATCCTCGTCGACCTCTGGCTGCCGGAAGGCACCAGCATCAAGGAAGTCGAGACCCAGGCCAAGGCGCTCGAAGCCAGGATGATGGACGACAAGGACAAGCGCTTCATCGCCACCTATATCGGCGAAGGCGCGCCGCGCTTCTTCCTGCCGCTCGACCAGCAGCTTCGCAACCCGAACTTCGCCCAGCTTCTGGTGATGGCCAATGACGAACCGGCCCGCGAGCGGCTGATCGTCAAGCTGCGCACCATCCTGGCCGAGGATTTCCCATCGATCCGTGCCAAGGTCGACCGCTTGTTCCTTGGTCCGCCGACCGGCTGGCCGGTGCAGATGCGCGTCATGGGTCCGGATCGCCAGGAGGTGCGCCGCATCGCCGACGAGGTGAAGGCGAAGTTCCAGGCAAATCCGCTGCTCGGCGCCATCCACGACGACTGGCTGGAGCCGGTGCCGGCGATGAAGCTGGTGATCGACCAGGATCGCGCCCGTGCGCTCGGCGTCACCTCGCAGCGCATCCGCCAGATACTGCAGGCGACCATGTCGGGAGCGCCGCTCGATGACTTCCGCGACGGCGAGGAGACGGTTTCGATCGTCGCCCGTGAGCCGGAGGCAAGCCGTCACCTGCTGTCGGCGGTCGACTCCGTCTACATCCCGACCGATTTCGGTGGCTCCGTGCCGCTGTCGCAGGTCGCCAAGATCGTCCCGGTGCTGGAGCAAGGCGTCGAATGGCGGCGCGACCGCTTGCCGACCATCAGCGTACGCGCCACGCTGCCGGACGGCGTGCAGCCGAACGATGTCGCCATGAAAATGTACAGTGAGATGCAGGGCCTGCGCGCCAGCCTCGCACCCGGCTACAAGATCGAGATCCAGGGCGGCGCCGAGGATGCGGCCGAAAGCCAGGCCTCGATTGCGGCGAAAGCTCCAGTCATGCTGGCCGTCATCGTCGTGCTGCTGATGATCCAGCTGCAGCATTTCGGCAAGGCGATGCTGGTGCTGGCCACCGGTCCGCTCGGCATCATCGGCGCGGCGGCGGCACTTTTGATCAGCGGCGCGCCCTTCGGCTTCGTCGCCATCCTCGGTGTCATCGCCCTGCTCGGCATCATCATGCGCAACTCGATCATTCTGGTCGATCAGATCGACCAGGACATCGCCGCCGGCGTGGAGCGTTCCGAGGCCATCATCGGCTCGGCGGTGCGCCGGTTCCGGCCGATCGTGCTGACGGCGCTGACGGCGGTGCTGGCGCTGATCCCGATCTCGCGCGGCGTCTTCTGGGGGCCGCTCGCCTACGCCATGATGGGCGGCATTCTCGTCGCCACGGTGCTGACCATCCTTGTCCTGCCGGCAGCCTATGCGCTGTTCTTCGGCAGGGAGCCCAAGAAGGTGGTGGCAACGGAAGAGGCGGCCAAGGTGGCGGAAGAAAGCGAAAGGCCGCAACTGGCCCTGGCGGCCGAATAGAGCTGTTGGCAAATGTGACCTCCGGCGGTTTAATCCGCCCACCAGGCGTAGGCGCCGGAGGAGGACGGTCATGACCATGGCTCAGACAAAGGCACCGCTGCGGCTGCCGATCGACGGGCGCCATCGCCAGATGTTCATCGGCGGCGGCTGGGTCGATGCCCGCTCCGGCCGGACCATGGAGAGCCGCAATCCCGCCACCGGCGCGGTCATCGCCACGGTGCCGCGCGCCGACCGCCAGGACATCGACTTGGCGGTGACTGCTGCGCGCAAGGCGTTCGAGGGCCCGTGGAGCCGGTTCAAGCCTTATGAGCGGCAGGTGCTGCTGCTGAGGATCGCCGACCTCTTCGAAAAGCACTGGGAAGAGATCAGCCGCTCCGACACCACCGACATGGGCATGCCGATCATACGCACCCACGCCAATCGCAACCGCGTCATCGGCATGCTGCGCTACTATGCCGGCATGGCGACGGCGCTGCACGGCGAGACGATCGACAACTCGCTGCCCGGCGAAATCGTCTCTTTCACCCGCAAGGAGCCGGTCGGCGTCGTCGGCGCCATCATTCCCTGGAACGCGCCAACGGCGGCGTCGATCTGGAAGATCGGCCCGGTGCTGGCGACCGGCTGCACTATCGTGCTGAAACCATCGGAAGAGGCGCCGCTGACGCCACTTTTGATCGCCGACATCATGAACGAGGCCGGCGTTCCGGAAGGCGTCGTCAACATCGTCACCGGCACCGGCACCGAGGCAGGTGCCGCACTCGCCGAGCATATGGGCGTCGACAAGATCGTCTTCACCGGCTCGACGGCGACCGGCCAGTCGATCGTGCGGGCCTCGGCCGGCAACCTCAAGCGCGTCTCCCTGGAGCTCGGCGGCAAGTCGCCGGTCATCGTCTGCGCCGATGCCGATCTCGACAAGGCGGTGCCGGTGGCGGCGATGTCGGTGTTCGCCAATTCCGGCCAGATCTGCATCGCCGGTTCGCGCCTTTTCGTCGAACGCGCCGTCCATGACGAGTTCGTCGAGCGGCTCGCGGCATACGCCAAGGGTCTCAGGGTCGGCGACGGCATCGACCCGGCGACCGAGATCGGTCCGCTCGTCTCCGAAAAGCAGCTGCAACGGGTCACCGGTTACCTCGAGGCCGGCACCGCGGAAGGGGCGAAACTCGTCACCGGAGGCACCCGGCTTGTGGAAGGCGCGCTTGCCGCTGGCAATTTCGTCGCGCCGACCGTCTTTGCCGGGGTCTCGGACGACATGAAGATCGCCCGTGAGGAGATCTTCGGGCCGGTGATTTCAGCCTTGCCGTTCGATACGCTGGACGAGGCGGTCGAGCGGGCCAACAACACGCCTTACGGCCTGGCTGCAGGGGTCTTCACCCAAAATCTCGCCACCGCCCACCAGCTGTCGCGCAAGATCCGCGCCGGCTCGGTCTGGGTCAATACCTATCACGCCATCGATCCGGCCGTGCCCTTCGGCGGCTACAAGATGAGCGGCTACGGCCGCGAGGGCGGCGCCGAGCACCTCGCCGAGTATCTCAACACCAAGGGCGTGTTCATCAAGATCGATTGATCGGTCCGCCGCCCGCACAAAAAATGCTCCCCGACGCTGGTTTTGCAAAACAGAATTCCTTCCCATGGCCGCAAAGCCATCCCATGCTCGAGCAATTGGAGCGTTACGCTCGTCGTCATCGGTGCGTTTTTCCATGGCAGAAAATCGACAATTGCGGCTTGGCGCTTTCATGCGGCCCGTCAGCCTTCATACCGGCGCCTGGCGCTACCCGGGCGCCTATCCCGACGCCAACTTCAATTTCGCGCATCTCAAGCACTTCGCGCAAAGGCTGGAAGCGGCGAAGTTCGACGCCTTCTTCATGGCCGACCACCTGGCCGTGCTCAACATGCCGATCGAGGCGCTGCGGCGCAGCCACACGGTCACGTCCTTCGAGCCGTTCACGCTGTTGTCGGCGCTTGCCGCCGTCACCGATCGTATCGGGCTGATCGCAACCGCCTCGACGACGTTCGACGCGCCGTACCACATCGCCCGTCGTTTCGCCTCTCTCGACCATATCAGCGGCGGGCGCGCCGGCTGGAATATCGTCACCACATCCAATCCCGACGCCGCGCTGAATTTCGGCCTCGACGAGCATGTCGAGCACGACGAGCGTTATCGCCGGGCGCGGGAGTTTTACGATGTCGTCACCGGCCTGTGGGACAGTTTTGCCGACGATGCCTTCATCCGCGACGCCGAAAGCGGGCTCTATTTCGATCCGGCGAAGCTGCATGTGCTCGACCACAAGGGCGAATATCTTTCGGTGCGGGGACCGCTCAATATCGCGCGGCCGGTGCAGGGCTGGCCGGTCATCGTGCAGGCCGGCGCGTCGGAGGCCGGACGGCAGCTCGCCGCGGAAACGGCCGAGGTGATCTTCGCCGCCCATGCCGATCTCGCCTCGGGGCAGCGCTTCTTTGCCGACGTCAAGAAACGTGCGCAAAAACTTGGCCGGTCGCGCGACGACATCAAGATCCTGCCCGGCGCCTTCGTCATTGTCGGCGAGACCGTCGAGGAGGCGCAGACGAAGCGGGCCAAGCTCGACAGCCTCGTCTACTACGAGAGCGGCGTCGCCTCGCTGTCGATCGCGCTCGGCCACGACGCGTCGCGGTTCGATCCGGATTCAGTCTTGCCCGAAATCCCGGAAAGCAACGCCAGCAAGAGCGGCCGCGAGCGCGTCATCGAACTGGCGCGCAAGGAAAACCTGACCGTCAGGCAGCTTGCGCAGCGGCTGGGCGGCTATTCCGGTCTTGCCTTCGTCGGCACTTCGAAAACCATCGCCGACGAGATGGAGGAATGGCTGGTCACCGAAGGCTCGGACGGGTTCAACGTCATGTTCCCCTATCTTCCCGCCGGATTGGATGATTTCGTCGAGAAAATCGTGCCCGAATTGCACCGGCGCGGCATTTTCAGAAGCGAATACGAAGGATCGACCCTGCGCGAAAATCTTGGGCTGAAGCGGCCGCCAAACCGGTTCTTCCAACCTGAGACGGCAGCGATCCGCAAAGCTGGTTAGAACCGGCAATGATTTTAGACCGTGGCAAGCATCCGTTCTTTTCGTTCGGTCCGAATGTCCATAGGGTCATGAGCAGCGGGCTGGCAGCCCGAAATCATCGCGAGGGCTTTGCATCATGACCAATCCGGCCGTTGTCGGTTTCTCAGGCAATTTCACCCGGCCGTCCAAGACGCGCGGCTTCGTCGATCGTATCGTGAACGAGGTAGCCGGCAGATATGGCCTGGCCGCCAGCACGCATGACGTCGTCGACCTCGGCCCCAGCCTCGGTGGCGCCAAATGGGCGCGTGAACTGGATGCGCAAGCGGCGATATCCTCAAGCGCGTCGTCGCGGCGGACGTGCTCGTCGTTGGCTCGCCCACCTACAAGGGCAGCTATACCGGCCTGTTCAAGCACTTCTTCGATCTTGTCGACCCAACGGCGCTCAGGGGCAAGCCGGTGGTGCTGCTGGCGACCGGCGGCGGCGACCGGCATGCGCTGATCATCGAGCACCAGCTGAGGCCGCTGTTCGGCTTCTTCGAGGCCTTTACGCTGCCGACCGCGATCTACGCTTCGGACAGGGATTTCATCGACGGCGTGCTTGCGTCCGAGACGATCCAGGCGCGCGTCGGACAGGTGCTCGAGGATATCGGTGCAGCGCTTGGCGGTCGCTCCCGCGCAGGCACCGCTGCCGAATAGCCCCTAAAAAGAAAAACCCGCCTCGGCGGGGGGTCTCGGGGCGAATCAGCACCATACGGAAATTAGTAGCATAGCTGCCGGCACAAAGCAAGAACAAAATGCAGGGACCGAGCGCGCCTTGCGCGCCCGATCCCTCAAGGCAAGCCGTCAGATGACGAACAGCCAGTTGGCGAGCAGCATCACCACGACGCCGGCGACGAGCGTCAGATAGGGCAGCATCCCCGCCTTTTTCACCGCAAGGTCGGACGAGCTCATGCCGAGATCGGCCAGCATGTGGTCGGGGAATTTGCCCTTGTCCTGGATGTAATGCCGGAAGCAGAACACCGGGATGATCAAGGCTGCCGTGATCAGCCCGGCCCACAATGCCATCGGGTTCCAGACCTTGGCTCCGGCGCCCATGAAGACCGCGTTGACGTAGGCAAAGATGGCGCCGAGGCCGAGCAGCCAGCTCGGCGCCTTCCAAGGCCGCGCGATGTGGCCATTGTCGATGCGGTGGATCCAGCCGGCATTGAGATTGAGGAAGTTGAAGATGATGTAGCCGCAATTCGACACCGCCAGGATGAAGAAGAAGCTCGTTGCGTCGGCCGAAGCGATGGCCAGCACGATCAGGTTGAAGATCAGGTCGGTCCACATCGCCCGCGTCGGGGCGCCGTGCTCGTTGACATGGCTGAGATAGCGCGGCAGCCAGCCGTCGACCGAACCTTGATAGAGCGTGCGCGAGGAGCCGGCCATCGCCGTCATGATGCAGAGCACCAGCGCCAGGATCATCAGCATCACCAGCAGGCTGTGGATCAGCTGTCCGCCGCCGACCATGCCGGCCAGCGCATCGGCAACGCCGGAGCCGTCGACGATCGGCGTCGCCAGCATGCCGTTCAAGCCAAGCACGCCCTGGAAGGTGAACGGCACCAGGATGAACAGCAGCATGCACAACAGGCCGGAATAGAAGATCGCCTTGAAGGTATCGGTGCCCGGGTTTTTGAACTCGGAGGTGTAGCAGACCGCGGTCTCGAAGCCGTAGGTCGACCACGCCGCGATGAACATGCCGCCGAGCACCAGCGTCCAGCCGGCGATGTTCCACGCGCCGGGCTCCGGCGCATAGGCTGCCGCGAGCGGCACCAGCGGCGAGAAGTTTGCCCAGTTGATCTGGCCGGTGACGATCGGCACCACGCCGACGATGAGCATCGGGATGATGACCAGCAGGCCGATATATTTCTGCACGTTGGCCGTGCCCAGGATGCCGCGATGCTGGATCGAGAAGATGATCAGCATCAGCACCGCGCCGATGAAGAAGGTGGCGTTGAAGGTGAAGGAAACCGGGCCAAGCGTGTGACCGTAGAGCGTCCAGTTACGGATCGCCGGCGTCGCCGCCGCGGTGACCGCGGTGATGGCGTCGGCGGCGCTGGTTCCGGCATGGGCCGCGATATAGGCGGCGACCTCCGGCGACGTGTCGGTGAACAGCGGCACCGGCGCCAGTGCGTTGAGGATATAGGCGGCGGCGATCGAGCAGCCGAGCGACAGCACCGGCGACCACGCGAACCAGTTGCACCACACCGAAAGCGGCGCGATGAATTTCGAATAGCGCAGCCACGCGGTGGCGCCGTAGACCGAGGCGCCGCCGGATTTGTTCGGGAACAGCCCGGCGATCTCCGCATAGGTGAAGGACTGCAGGAAGCCCATGACCATGGATACGGCCCAGATCAGGAAGGCCAGTGTTCCGGTGGTGCCGGCGATGCCGCCGATCGAAAACAGGACAAGGGCCGGAACGCCGCTTGCCACCCAGAAGGCGCCGCGCCAGTCGATGTTCCGGTGCAGCTGCCCTTCGGCAGGCGAGACCAAGGTGGTGACTATCGTGCTCATTTACGTGGATTCCCCATTTTTGATGTTCCCCATCGGCAACAGCCGCAATCTCGCGAGGCGTCATCGACGCTCACGTTGAACGGCCCCAGGCGTTTTCCGCTCAGTAGTATTTTTTTCTTAGCAGTGAAGATTGACCCAACGCGCTTTCACGTCAAGCGCTTTGTGACGCTGTGCACATTGCGCTTGTGAAACAATCGAGCTTCGCTGGCGCTGCCAACGGGTGCGGTCTTTCCTTCTCCCCTTGTTGTGGGAGAAGGGAAGAACCAGGAAGCGTCGGTCAGGAGCGCGGCCTGGTCTTCTGCGGGTCGTAATGGGCAAAGGCGACGACGCGCGCCGGCAGCCGCTTGCTGTGACCATCGAGCTTGCCGATCTCGATCTCGGTGCCGATCGCCGCATGCGCGACGTCGAGCCTGGCCAGCGCGATGGTCTTGTTCAGCACCGGCGAACGCATGCCGGAGGTGACGACGCCGATCTGGGCTCGGCCGACATGCACGCAATCGCCGTGGCCGACCGCGATATTGGCGTCGATGTCGAGGCCGACCAGCTTCTTCTGCGGGTTTTCCTTGCGCCGGATCAGCGCCTCGCGGCCGATGAAATCGTCGCTCTTGGTCTTCAGCGGTACGGTGAAGCCGATGCCGGCCTCGAACGGATCCGTCTGGTCGGAAAACTCGTAGCCGGCAAAGATCAGCCCGGCCTCGATGCGCACCATATCGAGCGCCTGCAGCCCCATCGGTTTCAGGCCGTGCGGCTGGCCGGCCTGCCAGATCGCGTCGAACACCTTTTCGGCGTCGCGCGGATGGCACCAGATCTCGTAGCCGAGCTCGCCAGTGTAACCGGTGCGCGAAACCACGACGGGAATGCCGTTGCCGCCGCCGATGCGGGCGACGGCGAAACGGAACCATTCGAGCTCGTCGATCGACGGCTGCAGCGGCGAGGTCCAGATGATCTGCCGCAGGACGTCGCGGCTTTTCGGTCCCTGCACGGCAACATTGTGCATCTGGTCGGTCGAGGAGCGCACCAGCACGGTGAGGCCGAGTTTTTGCGCCGTTTCCCGCAGCCATTCGCCGGATAGATCGTCGCCGCCGACCCAGCGGAAATTATCCTTGCCGAGCCTGAGCAGCGTGCCGTCGTCGATCATGCCGCCATGCTCGTAGCACATGGCGGAATAGACGACCTGGCCGACGCCGAGCTTTTTGATGTCGCGGGTCAGCGTGTATTGCAGCAGCGCCTCGGAGTCCGGCCCGGTGACCTCGAACTTGCGCAGCGGCGACAGGTCCATGATCACGGCGTCCTGCCGGCAGGCCCAGTATTCATCGATCGGGCCTTGCCTGGCGAAGGAATTGGCCAGCCAATAGCCCTTGTACTCGACGAAGTTGCGGGTGTGCTTGGCAAAGCTCGAATGAAAGGCGGTCTCGCGGGTCATTTTCGGTTCCGAATCGGGCGTCATGCGTCTGGCGATCGCTCGCGAGAATTTGTGCTGGCCGGAATAGGTTCGCACATGGATGTCGGTCAGGTTCCAGCCATTGGCCGGCGTCGTATCGTCGGGGCAGGCGGACGAGACGCAGACGATGTCCGTGAGCGCCCTGAGTAGCACATAGTCGCCCGGCCGCGACCACGGCTCGTCCGATACCACGACGCCATGCGCGTCGATGGCCGTGTTGAAGAAGAAGTTGATCGCCATCCAGCCGGCGCGAGGCGTGACACCCTTGTCGGCCAGCGCGCGGTTGAAATTCTCCGAGCAGTTAGGATGGCCGGGATAACCGATGTCGTCGTAATATTTGGCCGCGCAGGCGAGCGCGAATGCATCGTGGCGGCCGCAAGTGTCCTGCACAACCTCGACCAGCGGCTCCATGTCCTGGTCGTAGTATTTCGAGTGCAGACCGGGCATCGGATAGCTCGAACCCATCAGCGTGCGCGTCGTCGTCACGTCGAGCGGATGATCGCGGCCCTTGTCCAGCTTGCGCGCCGAAAAGCACTGGAAGTCCGTGCATTGGCGCCCGTCGACATCGATGATCTGCAGATAGTCGCCCGCCTTGACGAAGTAGGCCTCCGCCGTCGCCGAGTGGACGCGCAGGTCGAGCACGGGATCGGCCAGCGGGTCGGCAAGCCTGGATTTCGCCGTCGGGCGGATGGTGGCGCGGCGGACGATGACGCTAAGCGGCGTCGCCGTATCGTGGCCGTCGACCGGCATCGGCCCGCCGGGCGCGGCAATCAGCATCGACCCATCGCGGGCGACGGTAAAAGCCTGTTCGGTACCGGCAGGGGTGGCGCCGCCGAAAATGCGAACCGCCTCTGCCTGATCGAGCTGCACCTGGCGCCGCTCGAGGCCTCGGCGCAAGGAAGCGAGGTTATCGTTGCCCTCGGCCAGCATCGCCTTGATGCCGGCGGCATTGCTGTTCGATTTCTCGCCGAGAATGCCGGAATCGGTCGCGTCGCTGCTGTCCCATGCCAGCAGCTCGCAGGCCTGCCCGCCCTCGACATCGCGCACGGTGACAATGTCGCCGGCCTCGACCTCGATCAGCACCGCGCCATTGCCCTGAACCGAGTAGCGCTCCATCCCGGCCGGCAGCGTAATCTGGCCTGGCCGCAGGATCAGGCTCGGCCGGGGCGGTCCGGCGACGACGGCGGGGTAGGGCGACTGGCTCATCTCAACCTTGGTTTCGAGAAACAAGTTTGCCTGTGTGTGAAATTATTTTAGCGGGAAGAATAGGATAGAAGAGCCGGAGTTGGCAAGTGAAGGCGAGGCGCGCGCCTCTTCCTTCTCCCCTTGTGGGAGAAGGTGGATCGGCGCGCAGCGCCGAGACGGTTGAGGGGTGTTGGACGGAGTGCCGTCATAGCCAAGCTGGAGCACCCCTCATCCGACCGATTCGCTCGGCCACCTTCTCCCACAAGGGGAGAAGGGAAGACGCGCCAAGGCTATGCCAACTCCTCGCTGTGGCTGATCTCGACGCCATACTCGGCGGCAGCGTCCAGCATCGTATGCCACAGGCTTTCCGCGAAGGTGGCGAACACCAGAAGATTGAACACCGCCTGTCCGTCCGGCCGGTCATTGCCGCGCCAGAGATGGATGCTGGTGTGATCGACCGAGGTCGCCGCAGCGGTGCCGGCCGGGAACGCCGCGGGGTGCAGGTCTAGCGACGACAGTTTGGCCAGCATCGCGCGCGCCTTTTCTCCGGAAACGCTGATCAGCGCGCGGGCATGCGACTGGTCGGACAACGAGGCGGATTGCGCAAACGCCTGGCTCAGCGGTTCGCTCGCGTGCTTGCCGCCATTGGACAGGACCAGGAACTGATCCGGTCCCGACCAGATCAGCGTAGCGTCGGGAGCTCGGGTCGCCTTGGGCGTTTCCGGGGCGGCAACGCCGAAGCGGGTTTCGGCAGCCTTCGCCAGTTCTGCCGCTTTGCCGCGCCGCGCCATCACCTGGATCAGGTCGAAATTGCGGATCTCGGTGAGCGATACGCCGGCCGCCGTGCCGCGCGCGCCATAGCCGCCGACAACAAGCGCTTTCTCCAGCGGACTGCGGGCAATCCAGGAAAACTCAGCCACGCTGGCGCCCTCCATCCGGATCGTAGAAGACGGGACTGCACAGCTCGACATCGTAATCTTCGCCGCGCAGCGGATCGTGCGCATGGACGATTTCGCCGATGCGCTCGCGGCCGCGCTCAACCAGTGCCAACCCGATCCACTGGTCGAGCGTCGGCGAGAAGCAGACCGAGGTGACGTAGCCCTGGTCGTTATCGGGACCGGGCGTCTCGCCCTTCGGGATGATATGCGCGCCGGAACGCAGGCGGCGCGTCTTGTCGACCGGCTTGATGCCGACCACGACCTGGCGGTCCGGCGCAATCAGCGCCTCGCGCCCGGCCATGACGCGGCCGATGAAATCTTTCTTGCTGGACATCATCTTGCCCAACCCGAGGTCGGCGGCGGTCGTCGTGCCGTTCAGCTCCGGGCCGGCGACATGGCCCTTTTCGATGCGCATGACGCCGAGCGCCTCGGTGCCGTAGGGCGTAACGCCGAATGGCTTGCCGGCCAGCATCAAATTGCGCACCAGCGCCTCGCCATAGCGGGCGGGAACCGAAATCTCGAACGCCATTTCGCCCGAAAACGAGATGCGGAACAGCCGCGCCTTGATGCCATCGCGAAGCGCGACTTCGCGCGCCCCCATGAAGGGAAAGCCCTCGTTCGACAAATCCTCCGCCGGATCGACCATTTCCCGAAGCAGGTCCCGGGTCTTCGGCCCGGCGATCGAGAACTGCGCCCATTGATCGGAGACGGATGTCAGCTGCACGTCGAATTCGGGGAACAGCACCTGCCGGCAGAATTCGAGATGCTGCATCACCAGCCCGGCCTTGGCGGTGGTGGTGGTCAGGAAATAGTGGTCCTCGGCCAGCCGTGACGTCGTGCCATCGTCATAGACGATGCCGTCCTCGCGCAGCATCAGCCCGTAGCGGGCTTTGCCGACGGCGAGACTGGAGAAGGTGTTGATGTAGACACGGTCGAGGAAGGCGCCGGCGTCCGGGCCGTGCACGTCGATCTTGCCGAGCGTCGAGACATCGCAGAAGCCGACGCCGGAGCGCACCGCCTTGACCTCGCGGGTGACCGATTCCAGCCAGTCCTTTTCGCCGGCGCGCGGATACCATTGCGCGCGCTTCCACAGGCCGGTGTCGACGAACACCGCGCCATGTTCGGCTGCCCAGTGATGTGACGGCGTCAGCCTCGTCGCGTGGAAGTCTTCGTCGCGATGATGGCCGGCGAAGGCGCCGATGGCGACCGGCACATAGGGCGGGCGGTAGATGGTCGTGCCGGTTTCGGGGATCGATTTGCCGCTGATTGCCGCCATGATGGCGAGACCGGCGACGTTCGAGGTCTTGCCCTGGTCGGTGGCCATGCCGAGCGTCGTATAGCGCTTGAGATGCTCGACCGATTCGAAACCTTCGCGCTGCGCCAGTTCGATGTCGGACGCGGTCACGTCATGCTGGTAATCGACGAAGGCTTTCCCTTTGCCGGCCACATACCAAAGCGGCGTCAGCGAAAACGCCTCGCTGTCGGCGACCGGCGATGTGCCGGCATTGCCGCTGCGTCCAGCACCCTGCGCTGCCACAGCACCCGCGGCAAAGCCCTGGCGCAGGCAGTAGCCCAGCCCGAAGGCGCCGTTGGCGGCGCCGACGGCCACCATGCCGGGCGGCGCACCATCCGGTACGAAGGCTGCGATATCGTCCTGCCATTTCGGCCGGCCGCGATGATAGGAGGTCAGCCCGACCGCCGGATTCCAGCCGCCGGACACGGCAAGCCCGTCGGCTTCGACTTCCGCCCGTGCGCCGCCGGTCAGCGCCACCACGATTTTCCGGACCCCGTCCTTGCCGCCTTCGACCCCGCTGACCGAGCCGTTGAGCACGGCAAAGCCGCCTTTGGCGGCAAGCGCGCGATGCGCGGCGGAGACGTCAGGGCGCGCATCGACGACCGCCGCGATCTGCAAACCGGCGCCAAGCGCGGTCTCGACCGTGCGCCAGCCATCCTCATTGTTGGTGAACAGCGCGATCCTCTTGGCAGGAGTAACCGCGTAGCGCGCGACATAGGTCCGCATCGCCGACGCCATCATCACGCCGGGTGTGTCGTTGCCGGCAAACACGATCGGCCGCTCGATGGCGCCGGCGGCGACGACGCAGCGCTTGGCCACGATCCGCCACAGCCGCTGGCGCACCTGGTGCTCGGGCGGCGAGGGCAGGTGGTCGTTGACCCGCTCGATGGCGCCGTAGGTGCCGCCATCATAGACGCCGAACAATGTCGTGCGGGTCATGATGCGGACATCGGGCAGTGCGGCGAGTTCGGCCAGCGTGCGCGTAACCCATTCGGCCGCCGGCGCGCCGTCGATCATGCCGCCGTCGGCGAGCAGACGGCCGCCAAGCGCAAAATCTTCCTCGCACAGGATGACGCGGGCGCCGCCGCGCCCGGCCGCCAATGCCGCCGCAAGCCCGGCCGGGCCGGAGCCGGCAATCAGCACGTCGCAATGCGCCCACGCCTTGTCGTAATGGTCGGGATCGGCGACGCCTGCAGCGCGGCCGAGGCCGGCGGCGCGGCGAATCGTTGGCTCGTAGATCGTTTCCCAGAATTTCGCCGGCCACATGAAGGTCTTGTAGTAGAAGCCGGCGACGAAGATCGGCGCGAACAGCTGGTTGACCGCCATCAGATCGTGGCGCAGCGACGGCCAGCGGTTCTGGCTGGCGGCTTCGAGCCCGTCATAAAGTTCGGCCGTGGTCGCCTTGGTGTTCGGCTCGCGCCGCGCTCCGCTGCGCAGTTCGACCAGCGCGTTGGGCTCCTCCGAACCAGCGGTCAGGATTCCGCGCGGCCGATGGTATTTGAACGAGCGGCCGACCAGCTTGACGCCATTGGCGATCAGCGCCGAGGCCAGCGTGTCGCCTTGGAAGCCGGCAAAGCTCTTGCCGTCGAAGCGGAAGGCCAGCGGCGCGGCGCGATCGATGAGACCGCCGCTCTCCAGCCGGTGTGTCTGCGCGGGGCCAACCATCAGGCCCCAACCTCGGCGGCACCAACGCCTGCAGCCGGTTCGACCGCCGAAATCTCGTGCGTCAGCGTGTTGCGGGCGACCTTCAGCCAGGCCCGGCAGCCGCCGCCATGATACCAGAATTCGCTCATCGGCCCGGCGACATTGTCGCGCAGATAGACGTAGTCGAAGACCTGGTCTTCGGTGGCGCCGGCCGCCGGACGCACCGGCTTGGCGTCGCCCAGATAGGTGAACTCGCCGAGTTCGCGTTCGCCGCAGAAGGGACAGACAATGCGCATGCTTCTTCAGCCAGCCTTCAATGCAGGTTCGGTTGGGCGCCTTGGCCCTTTTCGTCGATCATCGCACCTCGCCGGAAGCGGTCGAGACGAAAGCGGATAGCCTCCATGTGCGGCTCGTCGCGCGCCAGCAGATGGGCAAAGACCAGGCCGGAGCCGGGCGTCGCCTTGAAGCCGCCATAGCACCAGCCGGCGTTGAGATAGAGCCCGTCGACCGGTGTTTTGTCGATGATCGGCGAGCCGTCCATCGACATGTCCATGATGCCGCCCCACTGACGCAGCAGCCGTATCCGGCCGATCATCGGCATCAGCGCCATTCCGCCCTCGCAGACGTCTTCCATGACAGGCAGATTGCCGCGCTGGGCGTAGGAATTGTAGCCGTCTATGTCGCCGCCGAAGACCAGGCCGCCCTTGTCGGACTGACTGACGTAGAAATGCCCGGCGCCGAACGTCATGACATTGGGGATCAGCGGCTTGATCGCCTCGGAGACGAAGGCCTGCAGCACATGGCTTTCGATCGGCAGCCGCATGCCGGCCATCGCCGCGACGCGCGACGAGGAGCCGGCGACGGCCATGCCGACCTTGGCCGCGCCGATCCTGCCGCGGCTCGTCTCGACGCCGGTCACCTTGCCGCTGCCATCGCGGACAAAGCCGGTCACTTCGCAATTCTGGATGATGTCGACGCCGAGCGCGCTCGCCGCATGCGCGTAGCCCCAGACCACGGCATCGTGTCGTGCCGTGCCGCCGCGTCGCTGCAAGAGGCCGCCCTGCACCGGGAAACGTGCGTTGTCGAAGTTCAGGAACGGCATCATCTTCCTGACCGCCGCCAGATCGAGCAGTTCGGCATTGATGCCGTTGATGCGCATGGTGTTGCCGCGCCGCGCATAGGCGTCGCGCTGCGCGTCGGAATGGTAGAGGTTGATGACACCGCGCTGGCTGACCATGGTGTTGTAGTTGAGGTCCTGCTCCATCCGCTCCCACAGCTTCATCGACAGCTCGTAGAAGCCGGTATTGCCGGGCAGCCCGTAATTGGAGCGGATGATGGTGGTGTTGCGGCCGGCATTGCCGGAGCCGATCCAGCCCTTTTCCAGCACCGCGACATTCCTGATGCCGTATTCGCTGGCGAGGAACCATGCCGTCGCCAGGCCATGGCCGCCGCCGCCGATGATCACCACGTCGTAGTGGCTCTTCGGGCTGGCGTCGCGCCAGGTGCGCTGCCAGTTCTTGTGGCCGGAAAATGCCGCCCGGGCGAGGGAGAAGATCGAGTATTTCATGAACCTGTTTCGCGCCGGGCGTGCAACAATTCCGGATCAGATGTCGAGCGTGTGGTCGCGCTCCCACTGGGTGAAGTGGGAAGCATAGGAATTCCATTCCTGCTGCTTGAGCTTTAGATAGGCCGACGAGAATTCCTCACCCAGCGCCGTCTTGAGCGATTTGTCATTGTCGAATTCGCGCAATGCGTCGAGCAGGTTGAGCGGCAGCTTCGGCGCCCCTTCGACCGTATGGCCGAACTGGTACATGTCGATGTCGTAGCGCCGGCCGGGATCGGCCTTCGAGCGGACGCCGTCGAGCCCGGCGGCGATGATCACCGCCTGCAGCAGATACGGGTTTGCCGCGCCGTCGGGCAGGCGCAGCTCGAAGCGGCCGGGGCCGGGCACGCGCACCATGTGGGTGCGGTTGTTGCCGGTCCAGGTCACCGTGTTCGGCGCCCAGGTGGCGCCGGAGATGGTGCGCGGTGCGTTGATGCGCTTGTAGGAATTGACCGTCGGGTTGGTGATGGCGGCAAGCGCGGACGCATGTTTCATGATGCCGCCGAGGAAATTCCTGCCCTTGGCCGACAGGCCGAGCTCCATCGCATTATCGGCAAAGACATTGGTCTTGCCGTCTTTGTCCCACACCGAGATGTGCGCATGGCAGCCATTGCCGGTCAGGCCCTGGAAGGGTTTAGGCATGAAGGTTGCGCGCAGGCCGTGCTTTTCGGCGACCGATTTCACCATGAATTTGAAGAAGGAATGCTTGTCGGCGGTCGCCAGCGCATCGTCGAAGGCCCAGTTCATCTCGAACTGGCCGTTGGCGTCCTCGTGGTCGTTCTGGTAGGCGCCCCAGCCGAGCGCCAGCATGTGGTCGCAGATCTCGGCGATCACATCGTAGCGGCGCATCACCGCCTGCTGGTCGTAGCAGGGCTTCGACGCCGTGTCATATTCGTCGGAAATCGTCTTGCCATCCGGCGAGATCAGGAAGAATTCGGCCTCAACGCCGGTCTTGATGTGCATGCCGTCGCCAGCGGCCTCCGCGATCAACCGCTTCAGCGTGTTGCGCGGCGCCTGCTCGACCGATTTGTCGTCCATGATGCAGTTGGCGGCGACCCAGGCGACTTCCGGCTTCCAAGGCAACTGAATCACCGAGGCCGGATCCGGCACCGCCAGCATGTCGGGATGCGCCGGCGTCAGGTCGAGCCAGGTGGCAAAGCCGGCAAAGCCGGCACCGTCCCGCTGCATGTCGGCGATCGCCTGCGCCGGCACCAGCTTGGCGCGTTGCCCACCGAACAGGTCGGTGTAGGATATCATGAAATATTTGACGCCCTTTTCCTTGGCGAAGGCGGCGAGATCGTTCCCCATTATAGTTCCTCGCTTACTGGCATTTGGTTTGTTTTAGAAGCCGTTCTTGCCCGGTATCCAGTTGGTGCCGGCCAGCGGCACGCCGGCCATGGCGGCGGCTTCGATCGTCAAGGCCACAAGATCCTCGGGCTCGAGATTGTGCAGGCTGTTCTTGCCGCAGGCGCGGGCGATTGTCTGCGCCTCAAGTGTCATCACCTTAAGATAATTCGCCAGCCGTCGGCCGGCCGCAATCGGATCGACCCGTTTCATTAGCTCGGGATCCTGCGTGGTGATGCCGGCCGGGTCGCGACCCTCATGCCAGTCGTCATAGGCGCCGGCGGTGGTGCCGAGTTCGTTGTATTCCGCCTCCCAGCGCGGGTCGTTGTCGCCGAGCGCGACAAGCGCTGCCGTGCCGATCGACACCGCATCGACGCCGAGCGCCAGCGCCTTGGCGACGTCGGCGCCGTTGCGTATGCCGCCGGAGACGATCAGCTGCACCTTGCGATGCATGCCGAGATCCTGCAGCGCCTGCACCGCCGGCCTGATGCAGGCAAGCGTCGGCTGGCCGACATTTTCAATGAACACTTCCTGGGTCGCCGCCGTGCCGCCCTGCATGCCGTCGACGACGACGACATCGGCGCCCGATTTCACCGCAAGCGCGGTGTCGTAATACGGCCGCGCGCCGCCGACCTTGACGTAGATCGGCTTTTCCCAATCGGTGATTTCGCGCAATTCGAGGATCTTGATCTCGAGGTCGTCCGGCCCGGTCCAGTCGGGGTGGCGCGAGGCCGAGCGCTGGTCGATGCCTTTCGGCAGCGTGCGCATTTCGGCGACGCGGTCGGAGATCTTTTGGCCGAGCAGCATGCCGCCGCCGCCTGGCTTGGCGCCCTGGCCGACTACAACCTCGATCGCGTCGGCACGGCGCAGGTCGCGCGGGTTCATGCCGTAGCGTGACGGCAGATACTGGTAGACCAGCGTCTTCGAATGGCCGCGCTCTTCCTCGGTCATGCCGCCGTCGCCGGTGGTCGTCGAGGTGCCCGACAGCGTCGCGCCGCGGCCAAGCGCTTCCTTTGCCGGGCCGGACAGCGAGCCGAAGCTCATGCCGGCAATAGTGATCGGGATTTTCAGTTCGATCGGTTTTTTCGCATAGCGCGAGCCGAGCACGACGCTGGTGTCGCAGCGCTCGCGATAGCCTTCGAGCGGGTAGCGCGAGATCGAGGCACCGAGGAACAGAAGGTCGTCGAAATGCGGCAGCTTGCGCTTGGCGCCGGCGCCGCGGATGTCATAGATGCCGGTCGCCGCGGCGCGGCGGATCTCGGAAAGCGTGTAGTCGTCGAAGGTCGCGGATTTGCGCGGCGTCGTCGGCGGGTTGCGATAGGTCATTGAGCCTCAATACGCGTCGGCGTTGTCGATATTGAAATTGTAGAGGGTACGAGCCGAGCCATAACGCTTGAACTCCGCCGCCTTGACGCCGGTCACACCGGCGCGGTCGAGCAAGCCTTGCAGCAATTCGAGATGCTCGGGCCGCATCTCCTTGGCGATGCAGTCGGCGCCGAGGCTTTCGACCTTGCCGCGCACGAAAAGCCGCGCCTCGTAAATGGAATCGCCGAGCGCATCGCCGGCGTCGCCCAGCACCACGAGGTTGCCGGACTGCGCCATGAAGGCCGACATGTGGCCGATATTGCCATGGACGACGATGTCGATGCCTTTCATCGAGATACCGCAGCGCGACGACGCATTGCCTTCGATGACGAGCAACCCGCCCCGGCCGGTGGCGCCGGCATACTGGCTGGCATCGCCTTTGACGACGATCTGGCCGGACATCATGTTTTCGCCGACGCCGGGCCCGGCCGAGCCATGCACGGTGATGGTGCCGCCGTCGTTCATGCCGCCGCAATAATAGCCGACGCTGCCGCGCACATCGATGGCGACCGGCTGGTCGACGCCGACGGCGACCGAATGGCTGCCTCGCGGGTGGAGCACCTCCCAGGCGGTCTCGTTCGAACCGGGCGCCAGATCGTGCAGCGCCTGGTTGAGCTCGCGCAGCGACATTTCGGCCAGGTCGAAGACCCGTGACGCATGGCCCGGCTCGCGCGCGGCCTTGGAGAGGTTGCCCGTATTGAAGGCATTGCTTGCCGGCATTGGTTCAATGCTCCCAGAAATAGACGGTTGCGGGCTCGGGTTCCCAGACCTTCGCATTGTCTATGCCGGGCAGTTTGGTGAGCGCACGATATTCCGAGCCGAAGGCGACATACTGGTCGGTTTCGGCCATTACGGCGGGCTTGCAGGCGATCGGATCGCGCACTACGCCGAAGCCGTTCTTGGTGCCGACCACGAAGGTGAAAAAGCCGTCGAGATCGCTCAGCGTGCCTTCCAGCGCCTCGCCGAGATTCTTGCCATGCGCCATCTGCGAGGAGAGATAGGCGGCAGCGACCTCGGTGTCGTTCTCGGTCTCGAATGTCATGCCTTCGCGGATCAGCTCGCGGCGGACATTGTTGTGGTTGGACAGCGAGCCATTGTGCACCAGGCACTGGTCGGCGCCGGTCGAGAACGGATGCGCGCCCATCGTCGTCACCGCCGATTCGGTCGCCATGCGGGTATGGCCGATGCCGTGGGTGCCGGTCATCTCGCGGACGCCGAAACGGTCGACGACCGCTTCGGGCAAGCCGACTTCCTTGTAGATTTCGACGACGTCGCCGGCGCCCATGATGCGGATGTCGGGGCGCAGCGTCTGGATCGCCTCGCGCGCTTCGTCGATCTTGGCAGGCATCGTCCGGACCACGGCATGCGTCGACTTCGCAGCAATGCTCACCGACGCGCCGATTGCCTTGGCGAGTTCGGCGTCGAGGCCGCGGAAATCGCGCTCCGGCTTGGCCGACTGGATGGTGATCTTGGCTTCATTGGAGGACGCGCCATAGATGGCGATGCCGGCGCTGTCGGGACCGCGATCGCTGAGCGAGATCAGCATCTCCGACAGCATCGCGCCAAGCTGGGGCTCGAGCGACTTGTCCTTCAAAAACAGTCCGACGATTCCGCACATGTCAGCCTCCGCGAGTTTGTTCCCTCCGAGATGTATCGAATGAGTCCCGGGAATTCAATTGGTATGAAAAAAATTTTCCTGTCGTTATATATCGGCTGAGGCGCCGCCGGCCGCACTATCGCTGCGCTGGCCGCCATTGTGAACCCATTTGGCATAGCGGATGCGGGCGATCTTGTAGGCATCCAGGATCGACAGGGCATAGATCAGGAAGCCGCCGGCATGGCGTCCGACGAAGCTGGCGTCGGGCGGCGCGATCTTGGCGGTGACCCAGGCAAGGATCACCATGAAGAACAGGAATTGCAGGCCGCGCACCGGCACGCCGAGCACGACATGCCCGCTTGCCGGCAAGACGATCGCAGCGCCCAGAACCAGATAGGGGCTCGGTGGTGCGGGGGAGGTGGTGATCTGGCTGGTCATGCCGCTTGCCGTTCGCTTTGATTGATGGCGTCGCGCAGCGCCGAAGCCGACGACAGCAGCCTCTCGATCAGCACCGGATCGAGCCTGACCGCGCCGAATTCGGCTTGCCGGAATACGCCGTAGCGCGCCCGCTCGGCCTCGGCCAGCAGCCAGACGATGCGCACGCCGTTCGGCGTGATCAGCAATTCCTTGGCACGCTCCTCGGCAAATACATCGAGGTGATCGACGATGATGGCTTCGGGGAAGCGCACGCCCTTGCGGTCGCTCCGCAGCACCGCCTCGGCCGGAAACCCCGCCGCCTTCGGCAGCGGATGGACGAGATGATCGAAATTGGAAAAAGTCGTCGGCGATCCCGGCCGCATCATCATATCGAAAGTGCCTGGTATCGCGACCTTTTCGGTGATCGAAACGCTCAGCCAGCGCGCCGGCAGCTTCCTGATCGCCAGCGTGTCGACGATGGTCCGCACCTGCACCCGCCGGCCGTTCCACGAGCCGGCGAAGGTAACGACGCCGGCAGTGCCGTCCGAGACGTTGGCCGCGTCGGGGATGACGGCGCGGACGCCGGCTTCGTCGGCGGCAAGCCCGGTCGAAGCCTTGGCGCGGCTGGCCCGCGCAAGCCAGGCTACGTGGAGGACGAGAGCCAGGGCAACCGCCCCGGCGAGCAATGCTGAGATCACCTAACGCACCTCGTCACACAAATGCCCGCCCAGACCGGGCGCGCCGTCAGTAGCCCTGCGGCTTCGGCCACGGCATGGTGAACTGGGCGCCACGGCGCACGAATTTGTAGCGGTAGAAGTGGAACCACAGCGAGATCAGGAAGTAGAAGGCGACCATGGCGATCAGCTGCGAGCCGAAGCCGAGGAAGATCGCAAAGAAGGTGACCACGCAAAGGCAGAACAAGACGATAGCCGGCAGCGGATGGAACGGATGGGTGTAGCCGCGGCGGATCGAGCCGAGCGGCCACTTTTTCCTGAACATGATGATGTTGATGCTCATGAAAGTGTATTGCAGCACGCCCGACAGGATCGAGAAGGTGATCGCCTGGTTGAGGTCGGCGATGAAGGCGAAGGCAAGCGCGATCGGCAGCAGAAACAGGATCGAGCGATAGGGCGTGCGGTATTTTGGATGCACCGCCGAGAACCAGGTCGGCAGATAGCGGTCGCGGCCGAGCGAAAACCAGGCGCGCGCGGCGTCGTTGATGCAGCCATTGGCGGAGGCGAGCGCGGCAAGCAGCGTCGCGATGAACAACAGGTTTTCCAGCAGCGCACTGCCGGTCAGTTTGCCCGCGTCCCACAGCGGATAATAGGTGATGCCGAGATATTCCCAGGGCATCATCGAGGCGCAGACATACCAGGTCATGGCGGCGGCGATCAGAAGCGTGATCATGCCGGCCATCGTGCCGTAGGGCAGCGAGCGCGCCGGCGAGCGCACTTCCTCGGCGGCCTGCGTGGTGCCCTCGATGCCGAGATAATACCAGATGCCGAACTGGAAGGCGGCGATGACGCCGATCCAGCCGTAGGGCAGGGCGTTGCCCGGGGTCACCAACTCGTTGAGCTTGAGCACGGCGCCTTGCGTCCACGGGCTGACCGAGAAGAACAGGATGACGATCGAGACATAGGCGATGGCGGTGATGACGAAGTTGACGTTGAGCGTCATCAGCACGCCGCGATAGTTCAGCCATGCCAGTACGACGATTGTCGCGGCGATGAAGGAATTGTGGGTGAGGCCCTCGACGCCGGCCTTGGCGACGATGGTGTCGCCGAGCAGGATCGCGTCCGACACTTCGAGCATGGTGTAGGCAAAGACCAGGAACAGCGCGACGTTGAAGGCCATCAGCGGCCCGACGATGTGCTTGGCCTGCGCATATTGGCCGCCGGCGGCGGCAACCGTCGAGGTAACTTCGGAATCGATCATCGCGACCGAGGTGTAGAGCAGCCCGACGATCCAGCAGACGATCAGCGCCGCCAGCGCGCCGCCCTTGTCCGCCGCGAAATTCCAGCCGGTGAATTCGCCGACCAGAACGATGCCGACGCCGAGCGCCCAGACATGGGCGGGGCCGAGCACCCTGAGCAGTGAAACCCTGTCGCCTTGCACTTGCACCGCTGGTTCAGCCGTGATCGTCATCGTTCAATCCCCCACTCAGATCCGGTGTTTTTCGGACACGGCTTCAAGTTCGCCTTCCCTGGACGAGGTCAGCATCTCTTCGGAATAGGTCGTGTCGATCTTGAACCAGTCGTAGAGCATCCACAGCGCGAGCACGATCGAGATGCCCCAGCATGCGTAAGAGAGTGCCACCCACATGACGATGCTTCCTATCTATTTGTCGCCGAACTTTTCGTCGATGACGTCGCGGTATTCGCGGTCCGATGCGCGGAACAGAAAGATGAAATAGCCGATCAGCACTGCCGCCATGATGATCAGCGTCGGCCAGTCGATGATGTAGTGGAACCGGTTCTGGATGATGTCGTGCGCGGTTTCCGGCGTGTAGCCGAGCTTTTCCCAGATCGAGGCCATGGTCGGGTTTTGGCCGAGCGCTTCCCACGTCTTGGCGTCGAGCGCGTCGATGGATTTTGCCGCCCCTGCCAGCCCTAGTTTCAGCGGCAGCCACAGCGCGACGAAAATCGCGACCACGACGACGGCGATATCGAAAACCTGTCCGGTCTTGCTCTGCTCGGGCGGTGTATAGCGGGCCATGCGTCTCCCCCTCAGGACTTGCGGTTGCGGTAGGCGTCGGCGTTCTTGATGTCGAGGCCGTAGATGAAGTCCTTGTCTTCCTTGTAGTGGTTGACCATCGCCAGGATCGCGGCCGTGTTGAAGATCAGCACGGCGGCGGCGGCGACCGCGACGACGAGCTTGATGCCGGCGTCGGGGACGTATGGCCACGTCATGAACAGGACAAAGAGGATCGTCGCCCACAGGCAGACGATCAGGAGCATGGATCCACGCACGTCGGAACGGTACAGCGCTTCCACGCGCCGTTGCAGGTCGGACATCGGCTTTCCCCTTTTTCAACGCCGGTCCGGATTGGCCGGTCATTGCCCTCTTTCAAGAGAGTGAAATTTTTTTCATAAAATCCGGCCGAATTCTGGAATTGTCAAGACGATTTTACGCGACGTTAACCGTTTGTTGGGGCTCGCCGGATTTGCCTGACAATGAAATTGTTTGCTTACGGGTATTGCAGGCTCCCGGCGTTTGCGATCAATATTCAAGGCAACGCTCCCGCCTGTGTGCAGGGAGCAGGGGAAAGCAAAAAAGTTTCTTTCGAACGGAGGACCAGCGGATGACGGCATCCTGGAGATTTTCGACGCTTGCGGACCGCCATCGCGCGCTCGGCTCGAAGCTCGAGGACTGGAGCGGCATGGGCACCGCCTGGACCTACGACAAGGACGCCGACGAAGAGTATATCGCCATCCGCACCAAGGCCGGCCTGATGGACGTGTCCGGCTTGAAGAAGGTCCACATCACCGGGCCGCACGCCTCGCACCTGATCGATCTGGCGACGACGCGCGACGTCGAAAAGATCTATCCCGGCAAGTCGGCCTATGCCTGCATGCTCAACGAGGCCGGCAAGTTCACCGACGACTGCATCCTCTACCGCACAGGCCCGAATTCCTGGATGGTCGTGCATGGCTCGGGCACCGGCCATGAAGAGCTGCAGCGCGCTTCGGTCGGTCGCGACGTGTCGCTGCGCTTCGACGACAATCTGCACGACCTTTCGCTGCAGGGGCCGCTAGCCGTGGATTATCTGGCAAAGCATGTGCCCGGCATTCGCGACCTCAACTATTTCCATCACATGCAGACGCAGTTGTTCGGCTTCCCGGTGATGATCTCGCGCACCGGCTACACCGGCGAGCGCGGCTACGAGATCTTCTGCCGTGGCCAGGACGCCGGAACGATCTGGGACAAGATCCTCGACGAAGGCAAGAGCGCCGGCATCATCCCGTGCCGCTTCACCACGCTCGACATGCTGCGCGTCGAGAGCTACCTGCTGTTTTACCCCTACGACAATTCGCAGAAATACCCGTTCGAGAACGAAGGCCCCGGCGACACGCTGTGGGAGCTTGGTCTCGACTTCACCGTCAGCCCCGGCAAGACGGGCTTTCGCGGCGCCGAGGAGCATTATCGCCTCAAGGGCAAGGAGCGCTTCAAGATCTTCGGCGTGCTGCTCGAAGGCAGAGAGCCGGCCGACGAGGGCGCACCGGTCTATCGCGACGGCAAAAAGGTCGGCGTGGTGACCTGCGCCATGTATTCGCCGCTGGTCAAAAAATCGATGGGCATCGCCCGGCTCGACGTCGACTGCGCGGTGCAGGGCACCAGGCTCGAGATCCGCAACAAGAGCGGCGCCATCAGCGCAACCGCCGAGCCGCTTCCTTTCGATGATCCGAAGAAGACCAAGCGCACGGCGAAAGGCTGAGGCATACTGCGGGTATGGCAGCGAAAAGCATCATCAGTCGCCCGGTCTATGGGACCCTGTCTCCGCAGCCCGGCAAGCATCATCTTTTCATAGCGGATGCAGAGGGAGCGCTGGCGATTGCCGATCTGGCCGCTAAGGCACCGGCGGATTTCTTCGGTGGCGCCCACATCATCTTCATTCCCGGCCGCGATGGTAAATATGCCGATGCGCTCGAAGCCCTGAAGCCGGCACAGTTCTACCTCGGCCATTCCTTTGCCAGCGCCCTGCCGCGGCTGAAGCAGACGCTGGCCAACGCCCATATGGGCCTCAGGCTCTACCTTGCCGGCACCGAGGGGCTGATCGGCCAGGCCATGCAGGCGGCGCTCGAAGCCGGCATCGACCACACCTCGATCCAGACCGAGCATCGCGGCTCGCTGGCGCGCCGCATGCAATGCGTCCACTGCAAGGGCATCACCGAGAACGTGACGACGCAGCCGGCAGCCTGTTCGCATTGCGGCCTCTTGCTTCTGGTGCGCGACCACTATTCGCGGCGCCTCGCCGCCTTCCAGGGCGTCTGCATCAACGCCGAGGACCGCAGCGAAATTCCTCCGATCGAGGAGGTCTTTCGATGAGCACCGGCACCACCAAGCTCGATGTCGTCGTCAGTGATGTCGTCCCGGTCAACGAGCTGGTGACGCGCTTTCATTTCCGCAGGCGCGACGGCGAGCTTTTGCCGACCTTTTCCGGCGGCGCCCATGTCGTCGTCGAGATGCGCGATGGCGAACGCACCAGGCTCAATCCCTATTCGCTGATGGGCTCGCCGCTCGACACCCGCGAATACACCATCTCGGTGCGCCGCGACGACGCCGGCCGCGGCGGCTCGCTGTTCATGCACAGGCAGGTCAGGCCGGGCACGGAGATGGTGGTGAGCTACCCCGTCAACCTGTTCTCGCTCGATCTGCGCGCCAGGAAGCATCTGATGCTGGCCGGCGGCATCGGCATCACGCCGTTCATGGCGCAGACCGCGCAACTGGCGGCGGAAGGCGGCAATTTCGAATTGCATTACACCTGCCGCACCGCCTCGCTAGGCACCTATGCCGACCTGCTCAGGGAGCGCTACGACCGCCGGGTCAGGCTCTATCACGACGACCGCGACGAGCGCGTCGATCTCGACCGGCTGCTGTCGTCGCAGCCGCTTGGCACGCATCTCTATGTCTGCGGCCCGTCGGGCATGATTGGCTGGGTGCGCGAGCGTGCCGCCGCCCTCGGCTGGCCTCCGGAGACCGTGCATTTCGAGCATTTCGCGGCGCCGCAGCCCGGCGCCCCCTTCGACGTGACGCTGGCGCTCAGCGGCAAGACCATCCGTGTCGACGAGCAGCAGAGCCTGCTCGAGGCGATCGAGGCGGCCGGCGTCGATCCGCCCTATCTCTGCCGCGGCGGCGTCTGCGGCCAGTGCGAGACCAACGTCATTTCGCATGACGGCAAATTCATCCACAACGACCACTGGCTGAGCGAGGAAGACCACCGTTCGGGCTGCAAGATCATGCCCTGCGTCTCGCGCTTCGAGGGCAGGTCGCTGGTGCTGGAAAGATAGGAGGCGAGCTTGGGCATCACCTTTCGCAAGGAAACGTTCCGCGACGACTTCACGTTCAGGAACAGCCCCGAGCAAATCAGGCGGTTCCCGTTCCCGTTCCATGAAGACAGCTACATGTATGCCGTCAACATCGAGCCGCATGTCGTCGGGCCGAAGGGCAGCGTGCCGGAGAATTTGATCGACGTCGACGAGCACTATGTCGCCGAGATGCAGGACCGCGCTTTGGTGCTGGCCGAAGATCCGCTGCGCTGCCAGTCGCTGCCGCACATGACGCTGGCCGGCTGGGATCTGCTCGAGCTTTTGATGGAGCAGCAGGCTTCAGGCTATCCCGAGCATTTCACGCTGATCCGCAACAGTGACCGCTGGCGCTGGATCAACCGGCCGCTCGGCATCGACGACAGCTTCACCTTCGGCGACGTCTCGACGCTGCCCTATGGGCCGATGGAGTATATCACCCGCCAGAGCCAGGGCGATTTCTGCATCCTCGATCAGCGCGACGGCAATCTGTGGATGGATGCCGGCATGGTCACCACCCAGGCCGACTGGTCGCTCGATTTCGACATCGGCATGAACTTCTTCGAATGGCACGCGCCGGTGCCGCTGGCGCATGAGAAGGGCATATTCGTCCGGGCGCTAAAATTCCTCACCAACATCCAGCAGGGCAAGCCGGCACGCCGGCTGAACTGGACGATGACAATCAATCCGCGCCTCGACACCAGCCCGGAAAACTACCACAAATGGGGTCCGGACCGCGCCACGGTGACGCCGGAAAACGTCGGCGACAAGGTTCATCTGCGCGTCGAGCTGCAGAGCTTCTGGCGGCTGCCGCGCTCGAATTCGATCGTCTTCCCGATCCGCTGCTACCTGATCAAGATGGACGAGCTGGTGACGCAGCCGAAATGGGCACGGCGCCTGCACCGCGTCATCCGCGACCTTCCCGACGAACTCGCCAACTACAAAGGCCTGACGCGCTATCGCGCGACATTGGTCGAGTGGCTGTCGAAACTGGATGACGGCAGTGCGACGTCGCCGGGGTTCGGGCCGGATTGAGGTTCTGTTTGCGAGGTTCGCGCTGCCCGTCAAGCTGCCAATCTCCCCCCAAGAGGGGGAGATGCCCGGCAGGGCAGAGGGGGGCGCCGTAGAGCGCCGGCCTTGCCGTTATGTCAGCCCATCCCTTCGGCGAAGATCACGGTGCGCCAGCCTGACCAGCCACAATCACGATATGCTGACAGACATTGTTGATATCGCGGATAACGTCATCATTCCAGAAGCGAAGGCTGGTCCAGCCCAGCGCTTCGAGCTTTGCGGTTCTTGCAGCATCCAATTCCGACGCTTCGGCCTGGGCATGCTGGGAACCATCAAGTTCGACGATCAGCTTTTTGTCCGGGCATGCAAAATCGACGATATAGCCGGCGATAGGCATCTGGCGTCGAAACCCCAGTCCCATCAGCCTGTGCGCCCTGATCTCGTTCCAGAGCTTCAGTTCGGCATCGGTCATCACCTTGCGCATCCTGCGCGCATTGCGGCGATTGTTGGCGGGTACTGGATTATGCGTCATCGCGGTTCGCCCCCCTCTGTCCTGCCGGACATCTCCCCCTCAAGGGGGGAGATTGGATTTACTTCGGCTTTCGCCAATCGCCAACGCTGCAAGAGAGGCGTCGTCGGCGAAGCTGTCGATCTCCCCCACGAAAGGGGGAGATCGAGCTCTCACCCCGCGCTCTGCGGGTAGCATATGATCGACAGATAGCGCATCGGCAGAACGCTCAGCACTTCCGGTCCGTGCGGCGCATCGGCGTCGAAGAACAGGCTGTCGCCGGGCTTCATCGGGTAGAGATTGCTGCCGTGCCGGTAAACCACTTCGCCTTCGAGCATGTAGAGGAATTCCATGCCTTCGTGCTGGAAGGTCGGAAACACGTCGGAATCCTCGGTCAGCGTGATTAGATAGGGTTCGACGACGACGCCGCTGGTGTTGGAGCCGATATGGCCGAGCAGATTGTACTGGTGGCCGGCGCGCGTGCCGCGGCGCTCGACGTCGAGGCCTTCGCCGGCCTTGACGAAGACGGCGCTGCGCTCTTCCTCGAAGCGGCGGAAGAAGGCGGTGACGGGAACGCCGAGCGCCCGTGACAGCGCCTGCAACGTGGTCAGCGACGGCGAGGTGATGCCGTTCTCGATCTTCGACAGCATGCCAAGCGAAATGTCGGTGGCGGCAGCCAGATCGGCGACGGTAATGCCGAGCTTCTTGCGGAAGGCCCGCACCTCGCGGCCGATGGCGACCTCCAGGACCTTTTCGCGGGTGTCGCGAATGGCGTGCGGGTTCTGGGTGAGCGGCGCGCGTATCTTGCGCGGATCGATTGCAGCGACCGACGGCTTGGCTTTGGCGGCGACGACGGCCGCAGCGGGCTTTAGACTGGATGCTTTTTTCGCCATGTTGCCACCCCGGACCTTGCCGATTCATTTCACTCACGGTGAACATATTCGGTGCCGATACAGAAGCGCAACTGCCACGGCAAGCCACCCGTGTCGAATTGCGCAATGTCCGGATTTCGCCCGAGCTACTGCCTCGCTTGGAAATCCAGCTGGGCGAAACGCGGTTTCGCGACAAGCGCTGTTGACAGCATCGAAGGGGCAATTACTGTCCTGTCAGTGAAATTTGTTTCGTTAGGGAAATGAGATCGGGAGGCCCGCAATGAAAGATCGTGTTGCCGTCATCGGAGCCGGGCCGTCCGGCATGGCCCAGCTCAGGGCCTTCAAGTCGGCCGCCGACAAGGGCGCCGATATTCCCGAGATCGTCTGCTTCGAAAAGCAGTCCGACTGGGGCGGCCTGTGGAACTACACCTGGCGCACCGGCCTCGACGAGCACGGCGATCCGGTGCACGGCTCGATGTACCGCTATCTCTGGTCGAACGGGCCGAAGGAATGCCTCGAATTCGCCGACTACACCTTCGAGGAGCATTTCGGCCGGCCGATCGGCTCCTATCCGCCGCGCGCCGTGCTGTGGGACTACATCAAGGGCCGCGTCGAAAAATCCGGCGTGCGCCAATGGGTGCGCTTCAACAGCCCGGTGCGCATGGTGACCTTTTCTGAAACAACAAATAAATTCACCGTCACGGCGCATGACCGCACCAACGACGTCACCTATTCGGAAGAGTTCGACAATGTCGTCGTCGCTTCGGGGCATTTCTCCGTGCCCAACGTTCCCTATTTCGAGGGCTTCTCGACCTTCAACGGCCGAATCCTGCACAGCCACGATTTCCGCGACGCCATGGAATTCAAGGGCAAGGACATATTGATCATCGGCCGCTCCTATTCAGCCGAGGACATCGGCTCGCAATGCTACAAATACGGCGCCAGATCGATCACCTCCAGCTACCGCTCGAAGCCGATGGGCTTCAAATGGCCGGAGAACTGGAAGGAAGTGCCGCTTCTGCAGAAGGTCGTCGGCAAGACGGCGCATTTCAAGGACGGCAGCACCAAAGACGTCGACGCCATCATCCTGTGCACCGGCTACCTCCATTCCTTCCCGTTCCTCACCGAGGATTTGAAGCTGAAGACCGCCAACCGTATGTGGCCGGACGGGCTCTACGAGGGCGTCGTCTGGGAGAAAAACCCGAAGCTGTCCTATATCGGCATGCAGGACCAGTTCTACACCTTCAACATGTTCGACGCGCAGGCCTGGTTCGCCCGCGACGTCATCATGGGCCGCATCAAGCTGCCCTCGGCCGAAGCGATGGCCGAGCACGGCCGGAAATGGCGGGCACGCGAGGAAACGCTTGAAGACGCCGAGCAGATGATCTGGTTCCAGGGCGACTACACCAGGGAGCTGATGGAGCAGACCGACTATCCCGGCTTCGATGTCGAGGCTGTCAATCAGACCTTCATGGAGTGGGAGCACCACAAGGCGCAAGACATTATGGGCTTCCGCGACCACGCCTACCGCTCGCTGATGACCGGCACGATGGCGCCGCTGCACCATACGCCGTGGCTGCAGGCGATGGACGATTCGATGGAGAGCTATCTCGAGGTGAAGGGCGTCGCGGCGGAGTAGGCAGTCCGAACGACGATTGCCTTGCCTCAGACAACTTCCCGCGCCGGGTCGGCTGCCAGCGCCAGGGAATTTGCGACGTGCTCGAGGTGCTCCTCGTCCAGAATGCTGGTCGCGACGCGGACAGCGTTCGTTTTTCCGGTCGAAAACTTCGCCCCGGCATGGACCGCGATGCCGTGGGCGGCCAGCGTGACCATCGCGTAAGGTTCCGAAGCAACCGGAATGAGGACGCTGAGACCGTGTCCGGCGTCGATATCGACATTGCGTTTGGCCAGTTCGCCGGCGAGCCGTTCGCGACGGCCGCGGTATGCCTCCTTCGCCTGCTCCACCAGGGCGGCCGTGGCCGGGTCTTGCAGCAGCCAGGCGGTGGCTGCCTGCAGGATGCGGCTGGTCCATCCCGAGCTGAAGCTGCGGTAGGACTGGATCTGCTCGACGATCGTCGCCGATCCGGACAGCACGGCGAGCCGCAGATCCGGGCCGTGGGTCTTGGAATAGGACAGGATATGGACGACGCGATCGGGAAAACGCCGGCCAAGCGAAATGCGCGGCGCCGAGGCAATATCGCCGACGCCGTCATCTTCGACAATCAGCACGTCGGTGCCGGCGAGCAGGTCGCCGATGACTTCCAGCCGCGCCGACGACATGCAGGCGCCGGTAACCGAATGGACGCGCGGCTGGAACAGGAACGCGACGGGCCGCTGCCGCAGAGCGTTGGCAAGTGCATCCGGCAAGGGACCGTAGCTGTCGCAGTCTACCGGGATGATCGGCACATCGAGATCCTCGAGGATGTCGAGCAGGCGAAGCGCCGTCGGGTTCTCGATGGCCACCGGCGCTCCCGGCGGGACCAGCGCATGCAGCAAGGTGTAGATGGCGTTGTAACCGCCATTGGTGGCCAGGAACGCGCCGGGATCGTACGGCCATGACGGGCGCACTGCCGCCTCCAGCTCGGGCAGGATGCGCACCCGCTCGTAGCTGTTGAGCTTTTCGGCGCGCGCACCATGCGCCAGCGCGATGTCGAGCGGCGGCAAGAGCCTCACATCGGGCTCCGCGATCGCCAGGTTCAGAACATCCTGTCCGTAATTGCCACCGCTCATGTGGCGCTCGGGCCGGGCGGCAAAGCGGTTGCCCATGATCCAGGTGCCGTTGCGTCCGCGGCCGCCGATGATCTTGTAGCGCCGCAACTCGCTCCACGCCTGCGAGACCGTCGCCGGGCTGACGCCAAGCACATAGGCCAGATCGCGCACCGGCGGAAGCTTTGCGCCGACAGGCAGTGCGCCGCTTCTGATCAGCGCACTGGTCTCGCGCGCGATGCCGCGCATCGTGCGGTCGCCAAGGCGATCAGCGAACCATCCTGCATCGAAATCCATCGGCACCCGCGACCATTAAAGCTAATGTTCAATAACATAATAACATTTGATCGGCCAAAAATAAACATTTACCAATCGCCGGTCAAACATAGCGTTGAAGTTCATGCCGATGCCCGTTTCCATCACTGTAGCCACCCGCGATTGGGACTATCTCACCCCTTTGGTGCTGGGTGACGTTACTTCGAGCCGCTTGTCGGTGAAGGCTGATCGTGTCGCTACGCTCATTCCGGATCTCGGCACCGATCCAAACTACGATGCGGCAGAGGTCTCGTTCAGCCGTTATGTGTCGGCCATGGCTTCGGGCGTCGATACGGTGGTTGGATTACCGTGCTTCATCATGCGCGGCTTTCGCCATCGCTGCATCATAACGGTCGAGACCAGCCCGCTGGAACGGCTTTCCGATCTTGCCGGCAAACGCATCGGCGTGACCGGCTGGCGCGATTCCGGTAACACATGGACGCGCGCGGCGCTTCGCCGGGAAGGCGTCGGCGTCGAGGATGCCTATTGGTTCGCCGGCAGGCTGACATCGGGGCACCCGATCGCCGACCGCCTCGACGGATTCGGCAGGCCGGGGCGCATCGAAGCAGCACCAGGCGAGCGCCCGATGATGGAGCTGCTGTCGCAAGGCGAGCTCGACGCCGTTTTCACGCCCTTCATGCCGGACGGCTTTTTCGGCCCGGCTTCCGGCTTCCGGCAAGTGCTGCGCGATTTTCGCGCGGCCGAACGCGCCTATTTCGCCGATGTCGGTTATGTCCCGGGCATGCATCTGGTCGCCGTCAAGGCCGCCCTGGTCAGGGAGCACCCCTGGCTGCCGCAGGAACTCGCCAGGCTGATCAACGAAAGCCAGCGCGTCTGGACGGCAAAGCGCCGAAAATATGCCGATACCTCGCCCTGGATCCTCGAGGAGCTGCTTCATGCGGGGCGCGACCTGCCTGCCTCCTGGAACGCCAGCGGCCTGCCGGCCAACCGGCGCATGATCGAGGATTTCGTCACCGAGCTCCATGCCCAGGGCATTCTGGCGGAACCGATTTCCGCCGAAGCCTTGTTTCCTTTCGAGGCCAGATCGCGGGCCACAGCAGCCTGAGAACGCACAACGAAGAACACGAAGGAGAATGCCATGAGGACAATCAGCTTCATATTCGCCTCGCTCGTCACCATGCTGGCGCAGGCCAGCTTTGCCCAGGATATCCAGAAGCAATCGGTGAACGAGGATTTGCGGGCCCGGCTGCCGGAAGAGATCCGCGCGGCGGGAAAGATCACAGCCGTCAACAACGGCTCGTTCCCGCCCTATGAGATCGTCACCGGCACCGAACTGTCGGGGGCGACCAAGGACATTTCCGACGCCATCGGCCTGCTGCTCGGTGTCGAGATCGATCATGCCTCGGTCGCCGGCCTGCCGGCTTTGCTGAGCGGCATCAATGCCGGCCGTTATCAGTTCGCGATGGGGCCTGTCGGCGACTATCCCGACCGGCAGAAATCCAACGACTTCATCGATTGGGTGCGCGAATACGTCGTCTTCGCCGTCGAGAAGGGCAACCCGGAAGGCATCACCTCGCTCGACACCGCGTGCGGCAAGCGCATCGCCGTCATGTCGGGTGGCTCGGCCGAAAAGGTCATCAAGCAGCAGGCGCAGAAATGCACCGAGGGCGGCAAGCCGGCCGTCGAGGTGCAATCCTTCACCGACCAGCCGAGCTCGATACTGGCCGTCCGGTCGAAACGCTCCGACGCATTCTTCTCCTCGCAGGCGCCGCTGACCTATTTCGTCGAGCAGGCGAAGGGCCAGCTGGAACTCGCCGGGGTCGGCCAGGCCAACGGCTTCAAGGACATCTATCAAGGCGCCGTCGTCAAGAAGGGCTCGCCGCTGGGCGGCGTGCTGCTCGACGCCTTCAATATCCTGATGAAGAACGGCACCTACGCCGCGGTCATGAAGAAGTGGGGCCTCGAGAAGAACATGATCGACGCGCCAGGCATCAACCAGGGCCAGTAGAGGCTGCCATGACCGACGCCACCGCTGCCTACGCGGCCGGGCTGCCGCGACGTCCCGACGACGCGCTGCGCGACGTCAAACGAGCCCACCGGCCGTTTCCGCTCGTCCGGCTGGCGCTCTGGGCGTTCACCGTCGCCGTGGCAGCCGGCTTCGCCTATATCGTCGCGGTCAACCCGAATTTCGGCTGGCCGGTCGTCGCCCAGTATTTCTTCGATCCGACGGTCATGCAGGGGCTTTCCGTAACGCTCGGCCTGACGGTGGTGGCGATGATCCTGGGTATCGTGCTCGGCCTGCTGCTCGCCATCGCGCGCATGTCGAACGACAGGCTGGCATCCCTTCTCTCCGGCCTGTTCATCTGGTTCTTCCGGGGAACGCCGCTGCTGGTGCAACTGATCCTGTGGTACAACCTTTCGACGCTGTTTCCGCGCATTTCCATCGGCTTCGCCAGTTGGAACACCAACGACCTGATCACGCCTTTGACGGCCGCCGTTCTTGGTCTGGCGCTGAACGAGGCCGCCTACATGGCCGAGATCATCCGTGGCGGGCTGCTGTCGGTGGACAAGGGACAGGCCGAAACGGCTGAAGCCTTCGGCATGACCCGCGCGCGGGCCTTGCGGCGCATCATCATCCCGCAGGCGATGCGGTCGATCGTGCCGCCGACCGGCAATCAGCTGATCAGCATGATCAAGGCGACGTCGCTTGTCAGCGTCATCGCCATGGCCGACCTGCTCTACTCGGTGCAGTCGATCTACAACCGCACCTTCGAAATCATTCCGCTGCTGATGGTTGCAGTGCTGTGGTACCTGCTGATCACCTCGGTCCTCAATGTCGCGCAAGGCGCGATCGAACGCCACTACAGCCGCGGCGACCGCGGCGCGCGCGAGAAGACCGCGACCGCCACCCTCGAGGCCGCCAATGAGCGCGCATGACATGCCCCTGGTCCGGGCGCGCAACGTTCACAAGGCCTTCGGCCCGCTCGAGGTGCTGAAGGGCATTGATCTGGACGTCGCGCCTGGCGAGGTGGTGGTCATTCTCGGACCGTCCGGCTCCGGAAAGTCGACCTTCCTGCGATGCATCAATCATCTCGAGGCGATCGACCAGGGGTCGATCGAGGTGGACGGCGAGCAGATCGGTTACCGGTTGCACGACGGCCGCCTCGACAAGCTTTCCGACCGGGCGATCGCCGCGCAGCGGCGCAAGATCGGCATGGTGTTCCAGCAGTTCAATCTCTATCCGCACATGACGACCCTGCAGAACGTCATCGAGGCTCCGGTCGGCGTTCACCGGGAGAACCGCAAGGAGGCGATCGGCTACGCCCGCGAACTGCTGACCCGTGTCGGTCTTGCCGACAAGATCGACGCCTATCCGCGCCAGCTTTCAGGCGGCCAGCAGCAGCGCGTCGCCATCGCCCGTGCGCTCGCCATCCGCCCGAAATTGATGCTCTTCGACGAGCCGACCTCGGCGCTCGATCCGGAGCTGGTCGGCGAGGTGCTCGCCACCATGCGCGATCTCGCCAGGCAGGGCTTGACCATGATCGTGGTCACGCATGAGATCGGCTTCGCCCGCGAAGCGGCGGATCGGGTGGTGTTCATGGACGACGGTAATGTGATCGAGGCCGGGCCTCCGGACGAGGTTCTCGCCAAACCCAGGCACCCGCGCACGCGGGCTTTCTTGAGCCGTTTCATCTAAAAGCAAAGCCGGCGCGGCACCTGCTCGGCCGGCAAAGGACCTCCCATGCCAAAGACCTCCAACCAGTTCGCCGATATTTCCGACTTCGCCGACAAGGCCGCCGAGCTTGCAGCGGCCCGCCAGCACCTGCACGCGCATCCCGAGCTTTCATTCCAGGAGCACGAAACGGCTGCATACGTTGCCGAACGGCTCGAAAGCTGGGGCTATGAGGTGACGCGCAATGTCGGCGGGCTCGGCGTCGTCGGTCGCCTGCGCCAGGGCAGCGGCCGCAGCATCGCCATCCGTGCCGACATGGACGCCCTGCCGATCACCGAAGCTACCAATCTCCCTTATGCCAGCCAGGCCAGCGGCAAGATGCACGCCTGCGGTCATGACGGCCACACCACGATGCTGCTCGGTGCCGCCGAATACCTGGCGCGCACACGGCATTTCAACGGCACGGTGAACCTTATCTTCCAGCCGGCCGAGGAAGCCGGCAAGGGAAGCGGGGCGCAGGCGATGATCGCCGACGGCCTGTTCGAGCGCTTTCCCTGCGATGCGATATTCGGGCTGCACAACCACCCGGGCGCGCCGACGGGTTCGTTCCTGATGCGCGCCGGGCCGCTGATGGCGGCGAGCGATACCGTCACCATCAGGATCGCCGGGCGTGGCGGCCACGCCTCGCGTCCGCACCTGACGGTCGACCCGATCGTCGCTGCCGCCAACATCGTCATGACCCTGCAGACGGTTGTGTCGCGCAACGTCAACCCGATCGAGACGGCTGTCGTCACCGTCGGCACGATTCACGGAGGCACGGTCTCCAACGTCATCCCGGAACACGCCGAAATCACGCTGAGCGTCCGCTCCTTCTCGGCCGAGATCCGCGACACGCTCGAGCAGCGTATTCGCAATATCGCAGCACTTGTGGCGCAGGCGCATGGCGCAACGGTCGAGATCGATTACCAGCGCGGCTACCCGGTGGTGGTCAATTCCGAGCGCGAGACGTCCTTTGCGACAGACATCGCTGTCGAACTCGTCGGTCAGGACAAGGTGTCCGTCTGCCCGTTGATCCCCGGCAGCGAAGATTTTTCTTATTTCCTCGAACACAAACCCGGTTGCTTCCTGCGCCTTGGAAACGGCGAGGATTCAGCCATCCTGCACAGCTCGAAATATGATTTCAACGACGGCAATCTGACCGTCGGCGCAGCGCTCTGGGCTCGTTTGACCGAGAGATTCCTGGCCGCCTGATCCATACTTGCGGCTGGGATTGTCGATCGGCCGGTCGAGCATTATTGGGGCGACCGGCCGCGCGACGATGCTCAACGAATTCTCACCCATTCCCCCTCTTCGAATGCGATAAGAGCTTCGCTTTCAGACAAACAAAAAGTCACTCGTCGTCAGCGGGCTTGTAAAGTTTGCGAGAGTAACTTGATCGACTCCTGCGGTAATGATGGTGTCGGTTCCACTTTGCGCAATTGTGAGATCATCGAACGATTGCACGCCCTCCACGCCACTAAATACAATGGTGTCGCCTTGGGTCTGGCTGAAGTCGTAGATGGCGTTTTGGGTTCCGACCGTCATTGAACCATCGTCCTTGAATATGAATTGATCTCTGCCGCCCTGAGCCAGTTCGCTCAGTTGCCCGTCACCCCACATGTCGTTGATGACGGTGCAGCCGGGTGCTGCGCTCCCGGCATACAGGGTATCGTTTCCGCCCAGAGCCGAACCGGACATTTGTAGAGCGTCGCCGCACAGGAAGTTGCGGACCTGGCCGCTTTCGCTGTTGTGGCCCCCGGTAAGAATGTCGTTGCCGCCCCTGGCGGAACCGGACATAGCGAGGGCGTCGCCGTACAACTCGCTTAGAACATCCGGACCGGAGTTCCTGTCGCCACCAGTCAGGGAATCATTGCCGCCCACAGCGCTGCCGAGCATCGTGACCGCATCGCCATACCCTAAATTATGAGTGCCTTGCAGCACGGCCGTGTCGTCGCCACCGCGAGAGTGGTCGGACATGTTGGCGCCCGCGTCACCGTAGAAACTTATCTGGGACCCACCAGCGCTCGTGAAGTTGTCGTTGCCGCCCTCGGCGAAACCGGAAAGATCACCGCCCGCATCGCCATAGAGAGTTTTGCTCAGAAGCGCCCCACCCGTGTCCGTGTAATGGTCGTCGCCGCCCTGAGCGTGGTCATACATGTTGCCGCCGGCATCGCCGAAGAAAGTGTTGGTGGAAAAGAAGCTGCTCGTGAAGGTGTCGTTGCCACCCTTGCTGTGGCCTGACATATCGCCGCCGGCATCACCGTAGAAAATATTGACGGAGTCGGTCCGGCTCGTAAAGCTGTCGTCGCCGCCTTGGGCATTGCCGGACATGTTGGTGGCGGCGTCACCGAAGAAAGTGTTGGTGGCCTGTTGGGAACCCTGGAAGGTGTCGTTGCCGCCCTTGCTGTGGTCCGACATTTCGCCGCCCGCATCACCGTAGAAGGTGTGGGCAGTTCCTTGTTTGGTTTGGGTCAGGAAAGTGTCATCCCCGCCCCGGGCATAGCCGAACATCTTGCCGCCGGCGTCACCATAGAAGGTATCGACTACCTGCCTTGCCACTCCACTGTTGAAGGTATCGTTGCCGCCCCTGCTATGGTCCGACATATCGTCGCCCGCGTCACCAAAGGCAGTGGTGGTGGAGGATGACAGCCCCGTGGTGAAGGTATCGTCACCGCCCCGAGCAAAATTGAACAAGCTCCGAGCCGCGTCACCGTAGAAGGTGTAGGTCGACGGTGCGGTTTCCGTAAAGGTGTCGTTGCCGCCTCTTGAGAAATCGAGCAGGCTGCCGCCAGCGTCGCCGGTCAAGATATTCGTATTCGGATCGCCTGTGAGGGCGTCATCGATACCCCGCTGATGATCTGCTAGATCACCGGTAGTAAAGGGAACGCGTTTAGACATTATCCGCTCTCCTGTTGAGCCTACCCGTCCCATCACAGCCGTACGATGTGAGGCAAAAACGAGCAATAATCCCGAATGGCTATGTCTTTAGGCGTAGGGATCGGTGCCTCGTTAACGGCGCGCTTGGCGGCAGTTTCCCGAGGCCGTCCTATTCCGGACTATCCCAGCCTTGCCCGAGCCTTCGCCGTCCAGGCGTTGAACAGCCGGTCTGCGACGATGCCGATGAAGGCGATGGCCAGGCCGGCGACGATGCCGCGACCGGAATCGGCCTTGGACAGGGCGATGAACACCTCCTGGCCGAGATCGCGCGTGCCGACCATGGCGCAGATGATGATCATCGCCAGCGCCATCAGGATGGTCTGGTTGACGCCGAGCATGATCTCGGGCAACGCCAGCGGCAGCTGCACGCGAAAGAAGGTCTGGCGCCTGGTGCAGCCCGAAACCTTCGCCGCTTCGATCAGCGCCGGCGGCACCTGTCGAATGCCGTGATTGGTGTAGCGGATCGCCGGCACCACGGCGAAGGCGACGGTGGCGATCATCGCGGTGACGTCGCCGACCCTGAACAGCATCACCACCGGAATGATGAAGCAGAACGACGGCAGCACCTGCAGCGTGTCGATGACCGGAGTGACGGTCTTTTCGAAGCGGTCGCTGCGCGATGCCATCAGCCCGATCGGGATGCCGATCAGGCAGGCGATAAAGGCCGAGATGCCGCACAAATAGACCGTCGCCATGGTCTTTTCCCAAAGTCCGGTGACGGCGCAGAACGCTGTCAAAGCCGCGACCAGGGCGGCGAGGCGCAAGCCGCCGAGCTGGTAGCCGGCAAGGCCGAGGAGACACACCGCGCCCAGCCACGGAAAACCCTCGCAGAAGGCGCGCACCGGGTTCAGCACGTTGAGGATAAGCGCCACGCGGAACGCTTCGATAGTGTCGAAGAAGTTGATGGTGATCCAGTTCACCGCCGCCTTCCACAAAGGCGCGGTGGTGAAGGTGATCGCTTTCGGCACCGCGGCGAACGCCGGCACGAACAGGCCGAGCAGCGTGGCGACGGCGAGGATGGCAACAGCCAGCGCCAGATTGGGATAGCGCCGCCAGAAACTGGTGCTGGCCTGGTGGCGGACATTGCCCTTGGCGTGATTGTGCGCGATCGCCTGGCTCAGCCGGTCGAGTGCAATTGCCAGTGCGACGATGGCCAGGCCAGCTTCCATCGCCTCGCCGACCTTGAGCGCGCGCAACGCCAAAAGCACGTCATAGCCGAGCCCACCGGCACCGATCATCGAGGCGATGATCACCATATTGAGCGCCAGCATGATGACTTGGTTGACGCCAACCATCAATGTCGGCCGCGCCGACGGCAACAGCACCCGCCACAGTTTCTGCCGTGCCGTGCAGCCGGCCATCTCGCTGAAATCGTCGATCTCCGACGGCACCCGCGACAGGCCGAGCATCGTCGCCCGCACCATTGGCGGCGTCGCGAAAATTGCCGTCGCGATCATTGCCGAGACCGGGCTGTTGCCGAACAGAAGCAGCATCGGGATCAGATAGGCGAAGGTCGGGATCGTCTGCATCAGATCGAGGGCAGGGGAGATCATCAACCTCTCCGCCCAAGGCTTGCGCCATGCCCAGATGCCGGCGAACAGCCCGGTGACAATGCAAAACGGCACGGCGATCGAGATCAAGCCCAGCGTCAGCATGGCGCTGGTCCACTGCCCGAACAGCGCGATGTAGAGAAAACAGCCGCCGGCCAGCGCACCCAGCTTCCAGCCGCCGGCGGCGCGTCCGGCAAGGTAGGCGGCAGCGCAGACGCCGACCCAGGACAGGCGCGGCAAGACGATCATATCCGCGCCATGGCCGATCTTGAAATTCTTGGCCAGAAGACCGAGCGCGAAATCGAGCGGCACGCCGAGCACCGCGGTGATCGAGCGGGTCAACCAGGAGAAGTTCGACTTCACCCAGTTCATCAGCGCACCGACCCAGTCTGCGACAGGAACGATCGCGCCGGCCGGGTAATTGACCGCCCAGGGCAGGCTTTCCTGCAGCAGGAAGACAATAAGCACGGCGGCGAGCGCGCAGGCCCAGATCGCCAGCCAGGTCTGAACCGGCCGGGGCCTCGCTGCGCTGGCGCTTGCCGTGACCGTCATGCGCCGGCCCCACGACGTTCTATGCCGGCGAGAAGATCGATCACCGCCTGCGGCGTGACTAAGCCGATCGGCTTGCCGGTGCCGTTGACCACCGCGAAAGGCTTACCGGCAGAGACGATATCAGCCGAAAAACTTGATATCTTGGCATCCGGCGCGACCGTGCCGCCGTACTCGGCGCCGTCGCAGGCGCGCATCAGGCTGCGCGCCGATATCACCTTGGCGCGATCGACATCGCGGGTGAATTCGGCGACATAGTCGGTCGCCGGATTGACCACCAGTTCTTCCGGCGTGCCGATCTGGATAACCTCGCCGTCCTTCATGATGGCGATCCGGTCGGCCAGCCGGATGGCCTCGTCGAAATCATGGGTGATGAAGACGATGGTCTTGTGCAGCATGGTCTGCAGCCGCATCAGCTCGTCCTGCATCTCACGGCGGATCAGCGGATCGAGGGCCGAGAACGGCTCGTCGAGGAACCAGATTTCCGGCTTCGTGGCGAGGCTGCGGGCGATGCCGACACGCTGCTGCTGGCCGCCGGAAAGCTCGCGCGGATAGAAATGCTCGCGACCGCGCAAGCCGACCAGCTCGATGACTTCACGGGCCCGCTTCTCGCGCGTCGGCCGGTCCTGCCCCTGGATGCCCAAGGGAAAGGCGATGTTCTCCAGTACGTTGAGATGCGGCAGCAAGGCAAAATTCTGGAACACCATGCCCATGCGATGGCGTCGCAGCTCGATCAGCGCGGCATCGGAAATCTTGAGCAGGTCCTTGCCTTCAAACTCGACCTTGCCGTGGGTCGGCTCGATCAGCCGCGACATGCAGCGCACCAGCGTCGACTTGCCGGACCCCGAAAGTCCCATGATGATGAAGATCTCGCCCTGGCGGATTTCGAGATCGACGGCGCGCACCGCGCCAACCAGTCCGGCAGCGGCGATGTCCGCCAGGCTGGCCTTGCCGTCGCGCCGGCGGATGAAATCGGCCGCGTCCGCCCCGAACAGCTTCCAGACATTGCGACAGGCAAGCTTTGTCGGGCGGGCATCGTTGCCCGCTTTCGCCGCCTGTTCAATCGTATCGGTCATGCGATCGTCCTTCTGGAACACGGGATCGAGACCCGGCCACGGATGGCCGGGTCGTCGGATTTCCAGTCAGACGGTCACTCGGCCCAGGCTTTCCAGTCGGCTTCGTGGGCGGCGATCCAGGCGGCGGCGACGTCTTCCGGCGTCTTGCCTTCGAGATCGATCTCGCCGCTCATCTTGTTGAGCTCGTCGGTATCGACCGTGTAGTTTTTCGCGACCTTGTAGGCGACCGGCCATTTGTCCTTCATGCCGGCCCAGGAATATTTCCAGATCTCGCCATGCGGCTTGCCGCAGTCATATTTCGCGTCGGGGTTCACGCCCCATTTCGGGTCGGTGTAGCACTCTGTCGTATAATCGGGGAATTCGACCCATTCGCCCTTGTATTTGGCCGGCGCCCAATGCGGCGAATAGATCCACAGCATGATCGGCGCCTTGCGCTGATAGGCCGAGTCCAGTTCGGCGAACATCGCCGCATCGGTACCGGCATGGATGACGGTGAAGGGCAGTTTCAGCGCCTCGACGCGTTCGTCGTCAAAGCCTTCCCATGTCACGGGTCCGCCGAGATAACGCCCCTTCGGCGCGGTTTCGGCCGTCGAGAAGGCCTCGGCGCATTTCGGGTCTTTCAGCGCTTCCCAGTTCGGCAGGCCGGGGCATTTCTCTTTCATATATTCGGGAAACCACCATTCTTCCTTGGCCTTGGGTCCGAGCTTGCCGAGGCGTTCGGTCTGGCCCGTCGCGTCCGAGGCCTTCATCGCCTCGCCGGCCGTCGTGTCCCAGAATTCCAGGCCGACATCGATGTCGCCATTGGTCAGGCCGGTGGTCAGGCTGGAGAGATAGTCGGCGGTCGGATACTCGACGGTATAGCCGAGCTTTTCGAGGATGCCGCCGAGGATCTTGGCGTTCAGATTGACGCTGGTCCAATCGAACAGTGCGATCTTGATCGGGTCGTTGGATTCCGGCGCTGCCGCATAGGCCGAAGATGTCAGTGCGGCTGCGGCAAGTGTTAAGGCTCCCATTGAGAAATTCGAAATCATGCTCCGAAGTGACATGCTTGTTCTCCTGTCAAGCTCTGGTGGACGTTATCGTTCGTTCCCTTCTTGCGTCTTTTTTGATTGTGTTGGAAAAGCTTGTCGTTGCGCAAGGCCGTAGGCGCCACAATGCTGCCGAAGCGGATGCCGGCGCAAAACGGGGATGGTGCCCAAATTGGTGAAGATGTGGCGGGACCGGCCGCGTCATGACTGCCGAAGGATTGCTGCCGAAGCAGTCATCCACGGATCGATCGCCGGTCTTGAGGGGCAAACCATCAAAGTCCCATGATCTCGGCTGTCGGCTCGGCAACTCGCCCAGAGCCACTTTCATGGGATGAAATTATATATACCAACGTTCACGTCGCGCAACGATTAACGCCGGTGCCAATTTCACGGCCCGTCTTTCTGCGGGACCCGTAGATGAGTTTGAAAAAAGCCAAGATTGCCGGTCATCCCGTGTGCAAGCCGCAAGGACAGGGTACCGATACAATGCAGCAGACCAAAATGCCTTACTTCTTCGCCAAACGCGGGATCGCCTTCGGCTTGTGACCTTTCAACACCAGATCGTATCCGAGGCTTTCATGACCTCTTCCTTGAACAGACTGCGAATTGCCGTGCTCTTTGGCGGACGTTCCGCCGAACATGACGTTTCGGTGCTTTCAGCAACCAATGTCATGCGTGCGCTGCTGTCCGCCAAATACGATGCCCTCCCAATCTTCGTCACGAGCGAAGGACAGTGGCTGCTGAGCAGCTTCCAGGATGGTACGCTCGCAAAGCCTGCGGGCGGTTTGGAAGTTTGCCTGGTTCCGGGTGGGCGCGGACGGATGATGGCGATCCCGGCCGACGGCACGCCCTATGATCTGCCGAAGATCGACATCCTGTTTCCCGTCCTGCACGGCCCTCATGGCGAAGACGGCTCGGTACAGGGGGTGGCCGAGGTGGCTCGGGTGCCGCTCGCCGGCTGCGGCATCCTGGGTTCGGCAACCGCGCTGGACAAGGACATCGCCAAACGGCTCCTGGAAGCGGCGGGGCTGCCAATCGCGCGCTCAGTGACGATCCATGAAGGTGCGGCGCCCGCCCTCGCTGCACTGGAAAGCGAACTCGGCCTGCCGTTCTTCATCAAACCGGCGCGTCAGGGATCGTCTGTCGGCGTCGGAAAAGTCCATGCCAGCCAGGAATTCGATGGAGCGCTTGCTGAAGCCTTCCGGCACGATTGCAAGCTGTTGGCCGAGGAATTCATTCGTGGGCGCGAGATCGAATATAGCGTGTTGGAGGACCCGGCAGGCGACCTGTTCGTCTCGCGGCCAGGCGAGATCGTGCCGGCCGAAAGCCACGATTTCTACAGCTACGATGCCAAATACATCGACGAGAACGGCGCGGCACTTAAAGTGCCGGCCGAACTGCCGCCGGAGGTCGAGGCAGCCATGCGGGACGTGGCCGCAAGGGCTTTCAGAGCCGTCGGCTGTGACGGGATGGCGCGCATCGACTTTTTCCTGACACCGGACATGCAATTCCTGGTCAATGAAATCAACACCATCCCCGGCTTCACCGATATCAGCATGTATTCCAAGGCAATGGCGGTGAGCGGCGTCAGCTATTCCGAAATCATCGACCGGCTCGTGGAGCATGGATTGGCACGGGCCGGCCGACCGGTCTGAACGCAGCGAAGCGGCTTTCAGATTCCGGTGGATGGTACGTTGGCCCGCGCGCCGCCGCTCACGACATGATCAGGCCGCCATCGACATTGATGGTCTGGCCGGTGATGTAGGCTGCATCGTCGCTGGCCAGAAAGCTGACCAGGCCGGAGACATCTTCGCCGCTGCCGGCGCGGCCCATCGGGATGTTCTTCACCCATTCGGCCATCAACTCGCCGGGCTTGTACTCGCCCATCAACTTTCCCCATGCGGCGTCGTTATAGGCCCACATATCGGTGTCGATGATGCCGGGGCAGATCGCGTTGACGGTGATCTTCTCCTTGGCCACTTCCTTGGCCAGGCTCTGGGTGACGCCGACGACGCCGAATTTCGAGGCCGCATAATGCGGCGTGTAGATAAAGCCCTGCCGCGCCTGGCCGGATGCGGTGTTGATCAGCCGGCCGCCATCGCCGTGCTTGCGGATGCGCGCGATCGCCTCCTGGCAGCACAGGAACACGCCCTTGGTGTTGACCGCCATCACCTTGTCCCATTCGGCCTCGGTCATCGCCTCTATCCTGGCGATTGTGATGACACCGGCATTCTGTACGGAGATGTCGACGCGGCCGAACTGTTGCTCGGCCAGGTCATAGAGGGCGACGACTTCGTCCTTCTTCGTCACGTCCATGCGCAGCGATGCGACCCTGGCGCCCATAGCCTTGAGATCGGCGGCGACCTCTTCGGCGCGCGCGTCGATGGCGCTGACGACGACCGCGGCACCTTCCGCCGCGAAGCGCCTGGCTATTGCCGCACCAATGCCGCCGCTGGCGCCGGTGATGACCGCCGTTTTTCCCTGGAATCGCTTCTGCATCTTTTCTCCTACCAGCAGACAAAGCCGCCATCGACGATCAGGTCGATGCCGGTGACGAAACTCGCGGCGCGGCTGGCCAGGAACACGGTCGGGCCGACCATCTCTTCCGGCGCCGCCATGCGGCCCATCGGCGTGTCGCGCTCAAAGATCCTGACCTGGTCGGCGACCTCCGGCCGCTTGTTCATCGGCGTCAGCGTGTAGCCGGGGCTGACGACATTGACGCGCAGGCCGCGATCGGCCCATTCCATGGCGAGGCTTTTCGACATGTGGATCACCGCGGCCTTCGACGAATTGTAATGCGCCTGGGTCAGGCCGCGATTGACGATCGAGCCCGACATCGACGCGATGTTGATGATCGAGCCCTTGCGCCGCGTCAGCATGGCGCGGGCCTCGGCCTGGCAGGACAGAAACACGCCGCTGACATTGACGTCATAGAGCTTCTGCCATTTTTCCAGCGACAGCGTCTCTGCCGGCTCAGCTCCGGCGACGCCGGCATTGTTGACGGCGATGGTCAACGCGCCGAGTTCCATCTCCGTACGCTCGATCGCGGCCGCGAGATCGGTCTCTGAAGTCACTGTGCCGTTCAGCACCAGCGCCTTGCGGCCGAGTGCCGTGATCCGGTGCGCGGTCTCCTCCAGCCCGCCTTTCGAGGCGTGGCCGAAGCAGGCTATGTCGGCGCCGGCTTCGGCCAGCCCAATGGCGATTGCCTGCCCGATGCCGCTGCCGGCGCCTGTCACAAGTGCCACGTCACCATGAAGGTCGAATAATTTCATCGTCGGTCCCTCTGCTCCAACCGCCGTCCTCCGGAATAAAGGGGCGCCAACTCTGTTGCTGGCGCCCCGCGCGGTCTGGTGCCCGGGAGGATACCACCTGCTGCGCTTTGTTTCGATGGGCGTCCTAGCTCGTGGCGAGTTCCATCACGGCGATATTGCTTGCTTCGCTGCGGTCGAGAATGCCGCGTTGCCGGCCGCGGCTCAGCACCAGCACGCGATGTGACAGGCCGAGCACTTCCTCGAGGTCGGAGCTCACCACCACCACCGCCATGCCGGAGCGGGCAAGGTCGGCGATGACATCATAGATCGCGGCGCGTGCACCGACGTCGATGCCGCGCGTCGGCTCGTCCAGGATGAATACCTTGGGCGGGCGCGACACCCATTTGGCGATGATCACTTTCTGCTGGTTGCCGCCGGAGAGCTTGCTGACCGCCTGGTTCGGCCGGCCCTTGACGCCGAGCCGGCGAATGCCGGCCTCGGCGAATTTCTGCACCGCCTTCGGGAACACCCAGCCATTCGGCGCGACATGGTCGAAATTGCCGATCGCCAGGTTCTCGCCGATCGTCTGGTCGAGCACCACGCCCTGCGCCTTGCGGTCTTCCGGTACCAGGACGACGCCGGCCTTGATCGCCGCCGCCGGGCCATTGAGATGCACCGGCTTGCCGGCGACGCGCACCGATCCCGATGAGATCGGATCGGCACCGGCGATCGCCCGCACCAGCTCCGTGCGTCCGGCGCCGATCAGCCCGGCAATGCCGAGGATTTCGCCGGCCCGCACTGAAAAGCTGACATTTTGAAAGCTGCGTTCCGGCGAGGACAGGTTCTCGACCTCGAGCAGCGTCTCGTTGCCCGGCGCCGATACCGTAGGGAACATCCGCTCGACACTGCGGCCGACCATTTGCTCGACGACAGTGCGCACCGGAATGTCGGCGCGCTCGTGCCGGGCGACGATGCGCCCGTCGCGCATCACCACCACGCGGTCGGCGATCTGGGCGATCTCGTCCAGCCGGTGGCTGATATAGATGAAGGACATGCCTTCCGCCTTGAGCTTGCGGATTTGCTGGAACAGGAGCTCCGTTTCCTCGCCGCCAAGGGCTGCCGTTGGTTCGTCGAAGATCAGCAGCTCGGCATTGAGCGTCAGCGCCTTGGCGATCTCGACCTGCTGCTGGGCGGCGATACGCAGCGTGCGCACCTTGCGCTCGGGCGAGACATCGAGGCCGAGGCGCTTCAATTGGGCCGATGCCCGTGCATTCATTGCCGCGCGGTCGATGCGGCCGCCACGCATCGGCAGGCGCCCGACATAGACGTTTTCGGCGACCGACAGATCGGGCAAGAGCTTCAGCTCCTGGTGGATCATGCCGATGCCGGCGTCGATCGCCGCGGCAGGATTGGCGGGGGAATAAGGGTTCCCCCGCCAGGTGATGGTGCCGGCATCGGGTTTGGTCGACCCGGCGATGATGTTCGAGACGGTGGACTTGCCGGCGCCGTTTTCGCCAAGCAGCGCCACGACCTCGCCCGGCCGCACCTCGAAGCTCGCATCGGCCAGGACCTGCACCGGCCCGTAGCTTTTGCAGAGGCCGCTGACGACGAGCCCGTTATGGGAGCTGTGCGTGTGGCGAGGATCGGTGGACATCGTTGCGCTCGTCGATTGCCGGACTGGTCTCAATCAGGGATGCTTGGCGATGAACTGCTCGACATTGTCCTTGGTGGTCAGCGTCGCATCCTGCAGCTGTTCGGCGGGAATGGTCTCGCCGGCCACCAGCTTGATTGCTGCGTCGACGGCGAGCCGGCCCATGCCCTGGGTTTGCTGCGTCGCGGTCACGTCGAAGACGCCGTCCTTCAGTGCCTTGAGCGCCGCCACATCGCCGTCGAAGCCGGCAACCCAGACCTTATGGCCGGGATTGGCGACCTCACCGCCTGCGCCGCACCGAGCGCCAGCGCATCGGCCTGGCCGATGACGATCGACACATCTGGATGCGACTGCAACAGATCCTGCGTCAGCTTGAAGCCTTCGTCCTGATGCCAGCCTTCGCTCCACAATTCGCCGACCACCTTAATGTCGGGATAGCCTTTCAGCGCTTCGCCGCAGCCCTTCGAGCGGTCGACCTCGGGCGTCGTGCCCTTCTGGCCGTGGATGATGATCAGCTCGCCCTTGCCGCCGGCCTGCTTGGCGATGTAGTCGCAAACCGCCTTGGCCGATGCCACGCTGTTGGTTGCGATGAAGGTATCGCCGGGCGCGCCATCGGCGTTGCGGTCGACATTGACGACTGGGATGCCGGCAGCCTTGGCGGTCTTGGTCGGCACGGTGGCGGCGGTGGCGCCGGCTGGAATATAGATCAGCGCATCGATGTTCTGCGTGATCAGGTCCTGCACCTGGCTGACCTGGGTCGCCGAATCGCCCTTGGCGTCGACGGTAACGACCTCGATGCCCTTTTCCTTGCCGTAGGCTTCGACGGACTGCTTGATCTGGTTGAAGAAGTCGGCCTGCAGATTGGCGACGGCGAGGCCGAGCTTTTTGGCCTCCTTGGCCGAGGCCATGTCGGACAGGCCAAGCAGCGGGATGACGGCCGCGGCGGCAAGCAGCAATGAACGTTTGGTCAGCATGTTTATTCCTCCGTTGATGTTCAATCTGTCCTGCCCGCGCATCGCGGCGCCCCTTGGCCGAACAACTCCCAGTTTCGGATCACCGATCCGTTTTCGCCCGAATATCGGGGCGAATCTCATTGAGCCCAATTCTTCATTGTGCCCATTCTTCATTGTGCTCGGCGCCGCCACGTGTCGGTGGCCACCGCCAGCGCGATCACCACGCCGATAACCACTTGCTGGATGAAGGGCGAGACACCGAGCAGGTTCAGCCCGTTGCGCAGCACGCCGATGATGAGGACGCCGATGGCTGTGCCGCCGATCGAACCGACGCCGCCCGACAGGCTGGCGCCGCCGATCACCACCGCCGCGATGGTGTCGAGTTCGTAGCCAAGGCCGGAGCTCGGCTGGACGGAATCGAGCCGGGCGGCAAGCACGATGCCGGCGAGACCGGCCAGCACGGCGCAGATCGCATAGACCCAGTTTGTCAGCGACTTGACTGGTATGCCGGACAGCCGGGCGACTTCGGCGCTGCCGCCGATTGCGTACAGGCTACGGCCGGTAGCGCGATAATTCAGGAAGATCGCAAAAATGACGGCAAGCACGATCATCAGCCCGACGGTGACCGAGAGGAAGCCGAAATGGCGGATTATCGACAGGCTGGTGAACCAGTCGGGAAAGCCGACGATCTGCGAGCCGTCGGTGATCATGTTGGCGAGGCCGCGCGCCACCGACATCATCGCCAACGTGGCGATGAAGGGCGGCAGCCTGGTGACCGTCACCAGCAGGCCCGAAACCAGCCCGCAAAGGCCGGCGACGACGAGGGCTGCGGCGATGCCGGCCGGCAGGCCGAGATTGAGATAGTCCGGATGGGCGACGAAGCCCATCACCATGGAAGCCAGCGCCAGCACCGAGCCGACGGACAGGTCGATGCCGCCGATCAGGATGACCAGCGTCATGCCGATCGCCATGATGCCGAGCACGGTGACCTGGTCGAGCACGTTGAGGATGTTGCGGACAGTCAGGAAGGTGTCGGTGGTTAGCGAGAGCGCCAGGCACAGCAGAACCAGCCCGATCAGCGGGCCCATGGTTCCGGCAAAGACAGCCGAAAACCTTGCGCGCGCCGTAGCCTGCGCACCAGAGCCTGCCTTCAACTCGCCTGCCTTCAAATTGCTTGCGTCGTTGCTCACAGCCACTTTGTCTCCTCCACAGCAATCCGGCGCTGCATCACCGGGCCACTTTGTTCACCAGGCCCCTCCCTGTGAACAATTTATCTTTAACATGCAATTTTGTTCAGCTAAACTGTTCGTCGGAAAATTGTCAAGGCCTGCCGCTTCATTCGACGACGGGTTTGCGCTGTCCGCCGGTTTGCCTTACGCAAGGTCTCCGAAATCTTGGGCATTTCGAAGTCGCCGGATTGGAATATCATGAGCAGAGCCGGCGGCTGCGGCAAGGCAAACAGATGACGATCGTAGAGAACGAAAGAGCCCCGCGCTTCCCCGACGCCGAACTCAAGGCCCGCGCCGCCTGGCACTATTATGTCGAGGGTCTTACACAGGAGCGGATTTCCGAAATTCTCGGCGTCGGCCGCATCAAGGTGCATCGCATTCTCTCCGCCGCCCGCGAAGAGGGTGTCGTCCAGTTTCGCATCCGCGACAGCGTCGTCGAATGCGTGATTTTGGAGGAAAGCCTCAAGCAGCGGTTCGGGCTCAGCCAGGCTGTTGTGGTGCCGTCGGCGGCCGACCGAAGCAACGCGCCGCTGATGATCGGCCACGCCGCCGCCGCCTACCTGGCCGACCATGTGAATGCCGGCGATGTCATCGCACTGGGCTGGGGGCGGACACTGAAATTCGCCATCAATGAATTGCCGCGGCGGCCCATCGCCAGGACGACGGTAGTTTCGATGCTTGGCGGCCTCACCCATGCCCAGCCGCTTAACCCGACAGAAAGCGCCTGGGATTTCGCCGAAAAGATCGGTGCGGAGTGCTTCCTGCTGCCGGTGCCGGTCTATGCCGACAGGCCGGAGCAGCGCGACGCTTTCATGAGCCAGCGCAGCGTTCAGGACGTCGTCTTCCGTGCACGCCGGGCAAACATCGCCGTGCTCAGCGTCGGCTCGTTTTCCAACGACAGCCCGATCGCCAATTACGGCTTCATCAAGCCAAGCGAACTCGAGGAACTGCAGGCGGCCGGTGCCGTCGGCGATATTCTGTGTCATTTCATCGACGCCGAGGGCCGCCCGGTCGACCACGAGGTCAACCGCCGCGTCTGCGCCTATCCGCTGCAGGATCTGTCGGATATCCCGAGCATCATCCTGGTGTCGGGAGGCAGCGAAAAGGTAGCGGTAATGCGGGCTGCGCTCGCCAACACCAAGGTATCGGTTCTGATCACCGACGAAGACGCGGCCAAGGGCCTGCTCAACCGCTAGATTTCGCCGAGAGCGCTGAGGCGGGTGTGGATGTCGCGCGTCGCCTGATAAAGGTCGCGGTAGATTTCCTTGCGGCTGCGATAGGCGGCGACAAGCCCGTCGACCGGATCGACATGCCTGGTGGGAGCGGCAGCCATTGCCTGCGCGGCGGCTTCCGGCGAGGCAAACCAGCCGACAGCCGCTGCCGCCAGCATGGCAGCGCCGAGTGCGGCGGCTTCGTTGACCGGCGAAACCGAGAGCGGCCGCTCGAGCACGCTTGCCATGATCTGCATGAGCAGCGCGCAATTGGTGCCGCCGCCGGCGGCAATCATCGCCGCCGGTCCGCCGGCCTGGGCTTCCATGGCCTCGGTGGCGACGGCCTGCTCGAAGGCGATGCCTTCCAGGACAGCGCGGAAGAGATGCTCCGGCCGGTGATCGAGCGACAGGCCGACAATGGCGCCGCGCGCGGCACCGTCCCAATACGGGCTCATGACGCCGGCCCAATAGGGCATGATGAGCAGGCCCTCGCTGCCCGCGGCAACATCCAGCGCCACTTTCTCCAGCGCTGCCGCCGAGGGCGAACCGGTGGTTCGCACGATCCAGTCGACCAGCTGCATGCCCGAGCGCAGCACGGTCTCCAGCATGAAACCGGAGCCGGTCGGCGAAACCAGCGTGCGAAAGGCGTCCGAGGTTTTCACCTTGCCGGAATAGCAGCCGCTGACCACGCCGGAGCCGAGCGAGAGATAGCTCTTGCCCTCGCCGTAGACGCCCATGCCGAGGCCCATCGCCTGGCCGTCCCCAGCGCCGGCAACGACCGGCGTGCCGGCCCTCAGGCCGGTCAGCTGCGCTATGCTTGCGGAAAGACTGCCGCAGACCACGCCTGGCGCGACCAGCTCGGGCAATTGCTCCATCTGCAGTCCGGCGGCCGCAACGAGGCGGGGATGCCAGGTACCTTTCTCGACGTCGAGCAGCCCGAGCGGATCCGCACTTGCGGTGCTGGTGACCAATCGCCCGGTCAGCCGCTGGACGAAGAAACCGTGCACGTCGACCAGTGCCGCTGCCTGGCGAAGCACTTGCGGCTGGTGCTCGGCAAGCCAGGCAATGGCGTAGAGCGCCGGCGTCGGATCCGGCGGCTTGCCGCTCCAGTCGCGGATCGCCTCGCGGCCGAGTTCGGCTGAAAGCCTGATAACCTGCGGCCGGGCGCGTTCGTCGAGCCACAGGATCGCCGGCATGAGTGCTTTGCCGGCGCTGTCCACCAGCGTGAAGGTCTCTCGCTGATGGGCGATGCAGATCGCCGCCACGCGCGTAGCGCCGACCGCCTCGGTGACCTGCTTCAATGCGCCAAGCAGCGCCGTCCACCACTGTTCGGCGTCCTGCTCGAAATGGCCGGGCTTCGGATTTGAAAGCGGGTACGGCTCGCGCGCCTGGAACAGCTCCTCGCCGTCGCGCGCGAAGGCAATCGCCTTCACGGCCGTGGTCGAGGCGTCGATCCCGATTACGACATCGTCCATCAGGCGGAGATCCGGCGGGGTCAGGCTGCGTTTGTAACGAACCGTCCGTCCGACTGGTCGAGACGGCGGCGGATCTGGGTTATCACCATCGAATCGTCGGGTACACAATTTTCATAGGTCAGGAAGTCGCCGGTCTTGAGCGGCTTGACCACCTTGGCGCGTTCGGCAAGGCCGAGCGGCAGGGCGCCGCGGGCGCGCGCATCCCCCCAGGTCATGGCGAAGCCGCGATAGTCGTTCTCGCCGATCATGCCGAGCGACTGGCCAACGCCAAGATCGCTCTTGGCGACCGCCACCGCCTCGGCCACAGGATGGTCGAGCGGCTCCATGTCGGCCCGCTTGTAGACCACGGCGCGCGCCGCCGACAGCGGCACTTCCAGGCTGGTCAGATGATAGGGCCGGAAGATCGTGAAATAGGGGCCTTTGCCGACCTTGAGGTCGATCATGCGCTCCAGCACACGCGGATGCCGGGTCTCGATGATGCAGAACACGCCGGGCGCCACGCCCTTGCCGATCGAGTAATCGACAACGCCCTTGCGGTGCAGCACGCCGCCATCCTCGCGCGGGCAAAGCACGCTGGCCAACTCCTCCAGCGTCGCGGTCGGGCCGTGCATGCCCGGCACATCGGGCACTAGGCCGGTCGCATTGGCGATCGCCACCATCTCGATCGCCGTCTTCGAGCCGTCGACGAATTCGACCAGCATGCGCGCATTCATGTTGCGCTCGGCCGCCTCCTTCTCGTAGTCCGCCGGCATGGCGTCGATCTTCAGCGGATTGTTCTTGCCCTTGCCGGCGGCGATGATGTTGAAGCCGAGGCTCTTGGCAAAGCCGATGATCTCCAGCGTGCAGGCCGGCTCGTCGCCGGCCGCACCGGTATAGACGACGCCAGCTTTACGCGCTTCGTCCTTGAGGAAACGGCCGATGGTGATGTCGGCCTCGACATTGAGCATGACGACGTGCTTGCCGTTCTTCATCACGTCCAGCGCGAACAGCGTGCCGATATTGGGATTGCCCGTCGCGTCGATGATGACGTCGATCCGGCCGGCCGCCGCCAGCGCATGCAAATCTTCGGTCACCGCGATCTTGCCCGCCTCGATGGCACGGTCGATCGCGGCCGCATTGCCGGCCTGGACGATGTCGGAACGGTCATGGCCAGCGAGCAGCGCCGCGTCGATCGCTGCCTGCGGCCTGACTTCGGAAATGGCGCCGATCCGCATGCCCGGCATCAGCGCGACCTGGACGACGATGTCGGTGCCCATCTGTCCGGCGCCGGCAAGCCCGATGGTGATCGGCCCCTGCTGTTCAGCGCGCTGCAGAAGTTCCGCTGCAAATTGCGGATGGGACATGTCGCTTCCTCCAGTTCCTGACGCGCCGCAGCGTCCAAATCAACGTTTTGAACATTTCTATTTGCAAATGAAAAATATTTCAACCGGCAATTGGGCATTGTCGCTCTGCAATCGGCCGAAGACGATTGGATGAGCGGTCAATCCACACGGCCGTGCCTCCGCAGTCAGAAGGACGCGGCATATTCAGCTTGATTGGGTGCAGCCTTGTTGCAGCTCAGCTGCCGATTTCGAAGAAGGGCGCACCAAGCAGGCCGGGAACGACATCGATGCCGAGGCCCGGCCCATCCGGAATGCCCATACGGCTGCCTGAAACCGGCGGCATGTTGGATGCGGTGCGCACCGTCACCCATTCGTGAAAGGCGATGGCGTGCAGCCGGCGCTCCTCCGGCGTCGACAGCGACAGATGCGCCATCGCCGATGTGTCGATCTCGGCGCCGCCAGTGTCTTCGACCGTGATCATGAAGCCGAGGTCGACGGCAAGGTCGCGGATCTGGCGCGTCTTGGTAATGCCGCCGAGGCGCGAGATCTTCAGCGTCAGCCCGTCGGCGGCGCCCTTGCGGTGGATGTCGAGCATATCGTCCAGCGAGGCGACGGATTCGTCGAGCACCATCGGCTTGTCGAGCGAGCGGCGCACCGACAGGCATTCGTCGATGGTCGTGCAGGGCTGCTCGAACGTGTAGTCGATGGTGCGCGTCGCATCCACGAACTGGCGCGCCTGGTAAGGGGTCCAGCCGGCATTAGCGTCGCAGAAGATGACGGTGCCCTTCGGCACCGCGGCGGCAACGGCTGTGACGCGTTCGATGTCGTCATGGACGTTGCCGCCGACCTTGACCTGCAGCCGGTGAAATCCTTCCCCGACGATGCGCTTGGCGAGCGCGGCCATCGCGTCGACCGTGCCGTGGGTGACGACCTTGTAGAGTTCCGCCGTCTCGCTCTCGCGGCCGCCAAGCAACGTGACCAGCGGCACGTCGGCGGCGCGCGCCGCGAGATCCGAGCATGCCATGTCGAGCGCCGACTTGATGTAGGGATGGCCCTTGAACACCGTGTCCATCAGCCTGTTGATACTGGCAAGCCCGCGTGGATCATGGCCGATGAGATGCGGCGCGATTTCGATGACGCCGGCGCGCGTGCCGGCGGCGAAGGCAGGCGAATAGAAATTGCCAAGCGGCGCCATCTCGCCCCAGCCGGTGAGCCCGCTATCGGCGATAACGGCGACGATCACCGCGTCGAACGCATCGGCGACACGCCCCTTCGACATGCGGTAGGGCCCGTCCACGAAGGGCTGCACGACATGGTAGGCCTTGATGGTTTTGATCTGCACGTTTTCTGTCCGTTGTCTGTGTTCCGGGATGTCCGTCAAATTTGTCGGGCTCAGCCGCCTTTAGGTCGGCCGGCACGATCGGCGCCGGCGCCCTTTGAGCCGCGCTGTTCCAGCCCGCGCGCATAGGCGAGCAGTTCCTCGAAATCCAAATCGATATGCTCCTTGGCATGGCGCTGGGCGGCGGGCATGTCGGTGCCCTTGAGCAGCCGCACATAGGTCTCGTGGGCGTCTTCGGCAGGCACCGGCTCGTTGCGCGCCCGCTGGTGCAGGGCGAAATACATCTGCAGCCGGCTGGTCAGCCGTTGCCAGGTTTCAAGCAGCACCGAATTGTCGGCCCATTCGTGGATCAGGCCATGCAGTTGCAGCGCCGTTTCGATCTGCCGCGTGGTGTCCAGTTCGCGCGTCGCCTGCTTCACCGACGCATGGCGCCGGTCGAGTTCGTCGAAGAAGCGCTGGTCGCGAAGCGGCCAGGTCCGCGCGATGGCGAATTCGTCGAGTACCTTGTTGAGCGAATAGGCATCATCGATGTCCTTGGCGGTGACGTTGATGACGAAGGTTCAGGCGTAGGGGATGCTGGTCAGGATGCCTTCCTGCACCAATTCGCGCATCGCCTCGCGCAGCGGCGCGCGGCTCACCCGCATCTGCTCGGAAATCCTGAGTTCGTTGAGCTTCTGCCCCGGTTCCAACCGGCCGGTCAGGATCGCCCGCCGGAGCAGCCCCACGATCTCGGCCCTGCGTGTCGTATCCGCGATCGGACTGAAATCCAGCTTTGCCATTCGGCTGCTCCAGGGAACCGAAAGCAAGACAAGCAGATTGTCGACAATCTAACAAGAGCTGGATTCTCGATCCTGGAGACATTGGCGCCCTTCCGGCCTCAGCCAGCCTGACCATGCAAGCCGACCAGGTCCCGGCCGCTGAGCGTCAGCTGGCTTCTCGCAGCGGGAAACGGCCCGGTGCGTAGCCTTCGCAATGTCCATTGACGACTGGGAAGGTTTGTGTCACTAGCAGTGACATGAATTCACAAACGATGACTCAGAAATACGAGAGCCCGCTGCGGGCAGAGCAGGCGCAGGCCACGCGCGAGCGCATCCTCGCGTCCATTCGAACGATTCTGGAGCAAAATCCGTACAGCCTCCTTGGCTTCGATGAGGTTGCCGAGGTTTCGGGCGTAAACCGACGGACCATCTTCCGCCATTTCCCGACGAAGGAAGCGCTTTTGGAAGCCTTTTGGGCCAGCACCAATGCCTCGCTGGGAGTGCGGTTCTGGCCTGAGCGGGCGCAGGATCTGATCGATCTTCCTCCCGACCTTTTCGCCTCGTTGGACGCAATCGAAGGCGTAGTCAGAGCCTCGCATGCGAGCGCTACCGGGCGCGAGATGCGCCTGCAAGCCAATGGTGAGCGGCAACGTGCCTTTCAGAGCAGCCTTTCGCAAGTCGCAAACGGAATGGACCCGAAGGCGGCGCGCCAGCTTGAGGCCGTGATCCAGCTCCTGTTCAGCGCCACTGCCTGGCAGACGATGAAAGACTACTGGGGTCTTACCGGCCGTGAGGCCGGAGAGGCAGCCGCCTGGGCAATTCGCGCCTTGCTCAATGCGGCAAAATCGCAGCAAGGCGCTGTTCGAAAGGAAAAAGCAAGTGACTTGGCATAAGACCAAAGCGACGGTCCATCCGGCCGATTCGGTTCAAGGCTTCTGGGTGATGGGCGATCAGGTCGCTGTCCGGGCAAAGCTCGCTGGGACGGCACTCAACGTGATCGACGTCACGGTACCTCCTGGAAGCGGCACGCCGCCCCACACGCATCCTTCCGCGGAAATTTTCCGCATTCTCGAGGGCACCCTCACGATATGGACAATGATCGATGGGGTCGCGCAAGAATATGAGGTGGAACCCGGTGATGTCGTCACCATTCCGGGCAACGCGCCCCATGGCTATCGCAATGCTGGTCCCGTGCCGGTTATTTTCATGGCGATCGTCGACGACGAGATGATCGCATTCTTCGAAGAGGCTGCATCCAAGGACGCGCCCTCCGGCCCGCCGACCGCTGGCATGATTAACCGCGTGATCGAGCTTACCGGACGCCACGGGATCCGGATCCTGCAGGCGGCCTGACCGGCGAAACCGTTGCGCCAGGATTTGACCTGGAAGACGGTGCCTTATGCCGCCTAAATCCAGCAGTCCATCCATCCAGGTCGAAGCGGGCGTTCGCGCGAGTGATACGTGTAGCCGCGACAAGCCGTCGGCTGGATGAATGCCTCGTTTGCTGATCCACAAACTGCCTTCACAGTTGGAGAGCGCCTCTATGCTGCCATCGTCGCCAGAGCCGCCGTTCGCACTACGGCTTGAATCGGCCGTGTCGAAAACATCAGCAAAAACGGCGCCCTTGGCGTGGGAGCCGAGGGCGCCGCGGGACCGGACCTGATGGGGGTTATCAGGTGGCCGGTTTCTCGGGCAGCGGCGAGATCGGCATTCCCGGGCCGATCTTCTGCAGATTCCCGGTAATCACCCGGTCGCCTTCGGCCACACCGCTCAAGATGGCGACCTGATCGCCATTGGTCGGTCCGAGCGAAACGATACGCTGGTCGACCGTGTTGTCCTTGCCGACGACATAGAGGTATTTGCCGAGCTGGCCTGAGCCGAGTGCCGTCTGCGGTACCATCAGCGCATCGGGCTGCTCTTTGACGTGCAGCCGGACGCGGACATATTGGCCGGGCAGCAGCGTGAACTTGCCGTTGCCGACCGTCGCCCGTGCCGTGATCGTGCCGGTCGATCGATCGATCGTGTTGTCCATGAAGGTAAGATTGCCCTTCTGGCGCGGTTCCGTTTCACCGGGAAGCAGGACGTCGACACTGATCGGTCCCGCGGCGCGGGCTTCCTCGATCTGTGTCAGGTCCGTTTCGCTCGGATTGAAGGTGACGTAGATCGGATCGAGCTGCACCAGCGAATTGAGCACCGTGCCGGCAACGCTGACCAGCGTTCCAACGGAAGCCTGGCTGCGACCGATACGTCCCGCAAACGGGGCACGGATTTCGGTGTAGCTCAAATTGAGCTCGGCGGTCCGCAAGGTGGCCTGGTTCACGGCGAGCGAGGCCTGAGCCTCACGCAAGGTGCTGGTGCGCTGGTCGAACACGTCCTTGGCGAGATAGCCGCTCTTGGCGAGCTCGCTGCCGCGCCCGAGATTGGAGCGCGCATAGTCGAGTGTTGCCGTGTCGCGCTGGATAAGCGCCTTCGCCTGCTCGAGGGCAGCCTGGAAATCCTCCGGCGCGATCTTGTAGAGAAGGTCGCCCTTCGCAACGTCGCTGCCGTCGGTGGCGACCTGCTCCTGCAGATAGCCCGGCACGCGCGCCTGCAGCGTGATGCTGCGGATCGGCTCCACCCGGGCGGCGTAGTCGAGATAGATCGGGATCGTCTTCTTGACGACGCTCACCACCGGCACCGGCATGACAAAGGCTTCCGGCTTGGGGGTTGCCGCCCCGGCTGTGCCGGCGTTGAGGCTGAGGCTGCCCATGTCGAGCAGGTGAACGCTCGCCACCGAAATGGCCCCAAGGGCGACGGCCGTTCCCAGCGCGATTTTCCATTTACGCATGATCAATTCTCCAGTCCTATTCAGCCGCTTCGGCCAATGGCTCGAAGGCGGGTTCGGCAGTTGGTTGTTCGGTCGCTTCGGAAACCGGTTCGCTCTCGCTGCGGCGCTCGCGCAGCTGCTCGATCACCGCATAGAAGACCGGCACGAACACCAGCGACAGGATCGTCGCCGCGACCATGCCGCCAAAGACGGTGGTGCCGATCGACTGCCGGCTCGCCGCACCTGCACCTGTAGCGAACATCAGCGGCAGCACGCCGAGGATGAAGGCGAAGGCGGTCATCAGGATCGGTCGCAGCCGAAGCCGCGCCGCTTCCATCGCGGCGTCGACGATGCTGAGGCCTTCTTCGCGCCGGCGCCGGGCAAACTCGACGATCAGAATCGCGTTCTTGGCCGCCAGTCCGATCAGCATGACGAAGCCTATCTGCGAATAGACGTCGATCTGCATGCCGCGCAGCCACAGCACGACGAATGCACCGAACAGTGCGAGCGGCACCGCCAGCAGCACCATGAACGGCATCGCCCAGCTCTCATATTGCGCGGCGAGGATCAGGAAGACGAAGACGATCGCGAGACCAAAGACGACGGATGCGATCGATCCCGCCTTGAGCTCCTGATAGGTGATGCCGGTCCATTCGTAGCCGAAATCTCTCGGCAATGCCGTGGCAGCGGCACGTTCCATTGCCGCCACCGCCTGGCCGGACGAAAAGCCGGGCGCGGCGCCGCCATTGATCAGGGCCGACGCATTGTTGTTGTAATGTGGCACGGTCTCGGGGCCGACGACGGGCACAAGCTTGCCCAGCGTGCTCAGCGGCACCATGCCACCCGACGCATTGCGGACATAGAGCCGCGAAATGTCGGCCGGACCGGCGCGAGAATCCTTGTCGGCCTGGATGGTCACCCGGAAGGTGCGGCCGAACAGGTTGAAATCGTTCACATAGAGCGAGCCGAGATAGATCTGCAGCGTATTGAACACGTCCGGCAGGTTGAGCCCGAGCAGCTTCGCCTTGGCGCGATCGAGATCGTAGTTGAACTGCGGCGTGGAGGTCGAGAACGACGAGAACAATTGCTGTGGGTTGAGCTCCGGCTGCTTGCGCGCCTCGGCAATCACGGCTTGCGTCGCATCGTTGAGCGCCACGCTGCCGCGGCCGGTCAGGTCCTCGACCTGGAACTCGAAGCCCCCGGTGGTGCCAATGCCCGGGATCGACGGCGGGTCGAAGCTCAGCGCAAAAGCCTCTGGAATTTGCAGCAGCTTGTTGCGCACGTCGGCGACGAGCTTAGACGCGCTCTGATCGGGGCCGCGTTCGTCCCATGGCTTCAGGATAGCGAATTCGACCGCCGAATTCGACTGCGCGGCACTGGTCAGGAAGTTCAAGCCGCTGATCGAGCCGACGATGTCGACGCCGGGCGTGTTCTGCAGGATGTCGCGTGCCTTTTGCGCCACCGCGTCGGTGCGTTCCAGCGAGGCCCCGTCGGGGAGCTGGATGACGACGAAGAAATAGCCCTGGTCCTCGACCGGAAGGAAGGTCGAGGGCAGGCGCTGCCAGACGAAATAGGTCGCGACAAGTCCGGCCGCGAACACGCCAAGCATGATCCAGCGCAGGCGGATGAGAATGCGCACACCATTCGCATAGGCATGCGCCAGCCGTTCGAAGCCCATGTTGAACCAGCGGAACAGCACGAACTGTGTTTCCGGCCGGTGGCGCAGGAAGGCGGCGCTGAGCGACGGGGTAAGCGTCAGCGAGACGAAGGCCGAGATGCCGAAGGAGATCGCCACAGTCAGGGCGAACTGGTTGTAGAGCCGGCCGGACACGCCGGGAATGAAGGCAACCGGCACGAACACAGCCATCAGCACGGCGGTCGTGGCGATGATCGGGCCGGTAACCTCCGCCATCGCGGTACGCGTGGCAGCCAGCGGTTTGAGGCCGGCCTCAAGTTGGCGTTCGACATTCTCGACGACGACGATGGCGTCGTCGACGACGAGGCCGATCGCCAGCACCATGCCGAGCAGGCTGAGCATGTTCAGCGAGAAGCCAAGCATATGCATGACGGCCAGCGTCGCCACCAGCGACACCGGAATTGCGATCGTCGGGATGATCGTGGTGCGCCAGCTTTGCAGGAAGATGAACACCACGGCGACGACCAGGACCAGCGCCTCGCCGAGCGTGATCAGCACGTCGTGCATCGAGGCCGAAACGAAACGTGTCGTATCGTAATGCATGGCGTAGCTGACGCCCTTCGGGAAACGGGCCGACAGCTCCTGCATCTTGTCCTTGACGCGCTGCTGCAGATCGAGCGCGTTGGAGCCCGGCATCTGGTAGACCGCGAGCACCACCGTCGGGTCCTTGCCGAAGAAGGCCGACGACGAATATTGCAGCGCGCCGAGCTCGATGCGCGCAACATCGCGCAGCCTGACCAGCGAGCCGTTGGCGGTATTGGCCCGCACGACGATGTCGCCGAACTCCTTGGGATCGCTCAGCCTGCCGACGGCGTTGACCTGCATCTCGAAGGCGGTGCCGGCCGGAGCCGGCGACTGCCCGATCTTGCCGGCCGCCACCTGGACGTTCTGCTCGGCGACGGCGTTCTGCACGTCGACGGCAGTAATGCCGAGATTGGCGAGCTTGTCGGGGTCGAGCCAGATGCGCATCGAATAGCGCCGCTCGCCGAAGATCTGCACGTCGCCGACGCCGGGCAGGCGCTTCAGCGGATCGACCACCTGCAGATAGGCGAGGTTGCTCAGCGCGACCGGGTTGACGGAACCGTCCGGCGAGGTGAGGTCGACGATCAGGACGAAGTTCGGGTTCTGCTTCTTGATCGTCACGCCGCCCTGATTGACGATGGCCGGCAACGAGGAAGCCGCCTGCGAAACGCGGTTCTGGACGTCGACGGCCGCCGTGCTCAGATCGTAGCCGACGTCGAAGGTGATGGTGATCGTCGAGGAGCCGTCATTGGAGCTCGACGACGACATATAGGTCATCCCCTGGACGCCGTTGATCTGCTGTTCGAGCGGCGTCGTCACCGTGTCGGCGACGACCTGCGCGCTGGCGCCCGGGTAGTGGGCGCTGACCACGACCTGGGGCGGCGTGATGTCGGGAAACTGCGAGACGGGCAGGAGGAAATAACAGATCCCTCCGGCGAGCACCATGATGATGGCGATCGCCGACGCAAAGATCGGACGATGAATGAAGAAGTTTACCATGATATGCACGCCTCGCCCGATGCTCTGGCCCGGCCAAAGGCCCTGGCCACCCTGGAAAGCCGCCGGCTGCGTGTTGAGCCGGAATCTTCGAGAAAGCCGAAATCTTCAAGGCGGCGCGGCGCATTGCGGCGCTCGGCCTGTTCGTCCGCCAGCGCACGCAGCATCGCCTCGAAGGACCGCGGGTCGACGCGGTCGGCCTTCATCAGCATGCGGATCATCGGATCCTTCACGACTTCATCGATCGTCAGATCATTGCGCTGCGACATCGAAGCGGCTCCTGGTTTTTGGTGATCCGCGGTAAGCCGCGGATCGGGTGTTTTCTTGCTCGCCGGCCGAGGCCGTAAGGTGCGGTTCGTCCCCTTGCCGATCGGGGCGGGGCTGATGGCCGGCACTTGCGAGTTTGACATGATGCAATGCGGGTGTTACAGGTAAGTAACATCTCTAACGTTACAGACCGGTAACACCCTAGTCAAGAGGTGCACCGAGGGAATTTCGGGAAACGCGATCACGGAGGTTTTGATGACAGACGGTGTTGTGGAGCGTGTTCGCCCCCGGGACAGGATCCTGGAGACGGCACGGGACATGTTTCACAAGCATGGCATTCGCGGCGTCGGCATCGACGCCATCACTGAGGCCGCCGGCACCAACAAGATGACGCTCTACCGGCATTTCGAGTCCAAGGACGACCTGATCATCGAATGTCTGCGGGCGACCGCCTGCAGCGCCAACGCGATGTGGGAAAAGTTCGAGGCCGAGAATCCGGGCGACAAGCTGGCGCAGCTGCACGCCTGGGTCCGGATGGCGGCCGATTGCCTGATGTCGGATCGCCGCGGTTGCGACATGGCCAACGCCGCCATCGAGCTGAGCGAGGCGGATCATCCGGCAAGGCAAGTGATCAAGGAACTCAAGGAAGCCCAGCGCGAGCGGCTGGTCTCGCTGTGTCGCGATGCCGGCATCGGACAGGCCGAGCTTCTTGCGGACACGCTGTCGCTGTTGCTCGAGGGCGCCCGCGTCAGCCTGCAAAGCGTCGGCGCCGAGGGCCCGAGCGCGCAGTTCGTCCGCATGGCGGAAGGCCTGATCACGTCTTTCAGGGCCAGATAGTCTCACAAGCGGCGAAACGATACGTGGCGTTTCGATTGCGGGCCGCGCCGCCGGGTGATGTCTCGTCCCATCGCGATGTGCCATCTCGCGTCTCCTGTGCCGATCCTCCGCACCATGGCCGGCGCGGCGTTGATTGCTGGTCGTGAGGCAGGATAGGGCCGCCGGCGAACCGGTGAGAGTGACAAGTGTGACAGGATTCTGCCCGACAAGCCGCGGCGGTCGCAGCGAAGCTCATCGATCCGCGGATCAGCAATCGTGTCCGGTGCCAGTCACGATCCCAGCATCGCCCGCTATCCCGGAGCCGGAACAAAAAAAGCCCGCTGCCGGGAGGAGGTGGCAGCGGGCTCGATTTCGAATACGGCACGGGAGGAGGTGTACCGCACTCAGCGTCGGCATCGCATCTGGGAGGAGTAGATGGCCGACACCTGCAAAACTATCGATTGCCCAATGATTCGGCAACCACAAAAGTTGCATAGGTGATGTGCAGATTTGCGGTATCAACCGAATTTTAACGATCGAGGCCCGAGCGACCATCGCCCTCGCGTGGCATCACTGCACCGGGACATTTTCCTTGAAGATCAGACGCGGCTCGATGAATTTCCGCGTCAGATAGGGCGCCGACGAGGCGATCGAGCCGAGCAGGCGAATGACCGACTGTTCGGCGATCAGCCGCGCATTCTGGTCGATGACGACGTCGAGCAGATCGTCGACGAGATAGCCGCGCGTCTCGCGCGTCAGATCATGGCAGATGAACACCGGCTTCGTCTGCGGCCTGACTTCGAGCAATGCTTTTGCCACGCCCGAGCGCCCGGCGCCGATACAGTAGATGCCGAGCAGCTCCGGCTCGTTGTGCAGCGCCTTCATGGTCGCGGTATAACTGGCCTCCGGCTCGTCGTTGATCTCGACGGCGCTGGTGACGGTTAGGTTGGGGAACTCCTCGCCGAGCACGGAGCGAAAGCCCATCTCGCGTTCCTCATGGCCGCGATAGGAGCGTGAGCCGACGACCATCGCCAGATGGCCCTGGCGGCCGCCGAGGAACCGTCCCATCAGCAGCGCCGCGGTGCGGCCGGCCACCCGGTTGTCGATGCCGACATAGGCCGAGCGGGGCGCACCCGGAACATCGGACACCAGCGTGACCAGGCGGATGCCGGCCTCGACGATCTCGCGCAAGATGTTGCGCGTTCTCGGATGATCGATGGCGATGACGCCGACGCCGTTCGCCTTGAGCGAGAGGTTTTCGACGGCCGCCTGCAAGGCGCTCGGCGAGATGCCGGCGAGCTTGTGGATGCGGCAGGAGGCGACCAGCGGCAGGCGCGCCGCATAATCCTCGATGTGCCTGGCCAGATCGGCCATGAAGGCATTGCTGCCGATCGGCAGGAAGAATTCGAGATGCGCCGGCCGCGACGGCAACGCGACCTGGTCGACGACCGGCAGATAGCCGAGCTGCTTGGCCGCCTCCATAACGCGCTGCCGGTTGGCGGCACTGGCCCCCGGCCGGTTGTTGAGCGCGCGGTCGACCGTCGCGGTCGACAGGCCGCAGCTCCTGGCAATATCCGAAACGGTGGCTTTCATGTCGCAACCATGTGGCGATGCGATCCAGTGCCTTGACGATCAGGCCGACCCCCGGCTGCTCAGCCGGGCCGTTGCGTGCCCTCGACCAGCGCGTCATGGATCTCCTTGTCCGACATGCCGGTGATGACGCGTTCGACTTCGGCGACGCTGGTCTTCTTCGGGTCGATATCGTCGGCGACCACCTTGCCGCGGCGCATGACGACGATGCGGTCGACCACCTGGAAGACATGATGGATGTTGTGGGCGATGAAGATGCACGAATGGCCGGAATCGCGGGCGCTGCGCACGAAGCTCAGCACGCCTTGCGTTTCGGCGACGCCGAGATTGTTGGTCGGCTCGTCGAGGATGATGAGGTCGCTGTCGAAATGCATGGCGCGCGCAATCGCCACCGCCTGCCGCTCGCCACCTGAGAGCGAGCCGATCGGCGTCGTCGGCGGGATGTTCTTCGAGATGCCGACCTGCTTGAGCAGGTCGCGGGCAACCACGTTCATCGCCTCCTGGTCCATCCGATTGAGGAAGCGCGGCGGCTTGATCGGCTCGCGCCCGAGAAACAGGTTGCGGGCGATCGACAGCTGCGTCACCAGCGCCGAGTCCTGGTAGATCGTCTCGATGCCATGCGCGATGGCGTCGCTGGTACTGCGCAAATTCACCTTCTTGCCGCGGATGAAGATGTCGCCGCTGGTCAGCGGGACCGCGCCCGACAGCACTTTGATCAGCGTCGACTTGCCGGCGCCGTTGTCGCCGAGCAGGCCGACGATCTCCCTTTCGTTGACATGGAAATTGGCATCAACCAGCGCCTGCACGCGGCCATAGGACTTGCGGATATTTTCCATGCGGACAAGCGGTTCGGCCATGGTTCAAGTCCCTGCCTGATGCCGGCGTTCCAGCCATGAATGGAGCGCCATCATGCCGAGGATGATGGCGCCGATGAAAATATTATAGGCAAGGCCCGGCACACCGATCAGCACGATGCCGTTGCGCATCACGCGCAGGATCAGGATACCGAGCACCGTGCCGATGATTGTGCCGCGCCCGCCGGTCAGCGCCGTGCCGCCGATCACCACCATGGCGATGACTTCGAGTTCGTAGCCGGTGCCGCTGTTGGGGTTGGCCGCCGAGGTGCGCAGCGAGGAGATGACGCCGGCAAGCGAGGCCAGGATCGACGACAGGATGAACAGGCCGATCTTGACGCCGCTGACGTTGACGCCGCGCGCCCTTGCAGCACTCGGGTTGCCGCCGGCCGCCTGGATCCAGTTGCCGGTCCGGCTCTGCGTCAGCACGTAGCCGAGCGCGATTGCGGCGGCGATGAACCAGAACAGCGACATATAGATCCGGAACGGCCAGATGAAGAAATCGCCGACCAGCGCTTCCGCCAGCCAGCTGCCCTCGGCGCTCCAGGTCCGCTGCGGAAACCCGTTGGTGACGAACAAAGCGGTGCCGCGCACCACCAGCAGCATGCCCAGCGTCACCAGGAAGGACGGGATCTTGAGCTGCGTCACGAACCAGCCATTGACCAGCCCGATAAACGCAGCGACCACCAGCGCGATGACGAAGGCGGCTTCGAGCGAGACGACGCCGCTGTTGAATAACGTCCACATCAGGACCGGCGAGAAGCCGAACACCGAGCCGACCGAGAGGTCGAATTCGCCTGATGTCATCAACAGCGTCATCGCCAGCGCGATCAGCCCGAGCTCAACCGTGAAGGCCAGCGTGTTCGAGATGTTCTGCGGCGACAGGAAGTCGTGGTTGATGCCCCAGAACACAGCGATCTCGACGACGAGCAGCACGAACGGCCCGAACTCGGGCCGCGCGATCGAGCGTTGGATAAGAGAACGATTTTCCACCTTGGACCCGCGATAGGATTGGATTTGGCCGAGAGCGCAACCGGCTTCGGCGGAATGATGAGACAGTCACGGCCGCCGAAGCGGCCGTGACCAACTCGATCGCGGATTTATTTGCCGGACAGGATCTTGTCGTAGACTGCCGCGGTGTCCTTCTCGTAGAGCGCGCCGGTGATCACGTCGAAGCCGGGCGGAATACCGCTCGCCGCCATGTTGGCGAGCGAGAGCGCGACGTAGCTGGTCGCCTGCGGATCCTGCCACTGGCCGGCATTGACGTAGCCGTTCAGCACTTCCTGGGTGGTGTCGAGCGAGTTGCCCCAGCCGACGACTGGGATTTCGCCCGGCTTGACGCCGACCTGGTCGAACACCCGCTTGATCGAACCGGTTACAAGGTCGCCGAGGCCGATAACCGCCTTGACCTTGGCTCTGTTGGCGGTGAGGTAATCGACCATGCGGTTGATCACTTCGGCCTGGTCGAGCGTCGCTTCGGTGATTTCGTAGGTGATGCCGAGCGGCTCGAACACGCTCTTGATGCCTTCCTCTTCCTGGACGCCATAGGTGGCGCCGGGAATTTCGACCGGCATCCAGACGAAGTCGCCCTTCTTCACCAGGCCCTTGTCGACCAAATACTGAGCCCAATGCTTGCCGAAGGTGACGTTGTCGCCGCCGACATAGGCGTTGAAGTCCGCCTTTGGGTCGGGCGTGTTGAAGTTGATGATCGGGATGTTCGCCGCCCGCGCTTCCTTGACGATCTCGACAAGGCTGCCCGGATCGGGGCTGGTCGTGGTGATGCCGTCGGCCTTGGCGGCGATTGCGGCGCGAACAGCCTCCTGCTGCGACGCCACGTCGCCATTGTGGAACGACGTGTTGACGGTGTTGCCGGTGTCCGCCGCCCATTGCTTGGCGCCGGCAAGGAAGTATGTCCAGACCGGATCGGCCGGGCCGCCATGCGAAATCCAGTAGAACGTCTTGGCCTGTGCCGCGGCCGGAATGGCCAGCGCCACCATCAAGCCAAGTACAAGCAGTCTTAGCCTCGTCAGCATTTGATTTCCTCCCATTTGAACCGAACTCCTCCTCCGACGACGATCACCGCGAAAAGCCGTGCGCGGCCAAAACGGTGGTCGCATTTTGCCAGCGTCGACCTGGGCGCATTAGAGCATTCCCTTTTTCGATCGATGGCAAGCCTCGATTGCCAATGGACGTTGGCGCAAGGCACCGCGCCATCAGCAATCCCATCAGATTGCATCAGTTTGGCTGATATTTTCCAGGCGGCCGACGATCGGCCTTGCGACCGTCATGCAATGCTGCGCGGCGGCGCGCCGAGCACGGATTGCTCTAGGTCGATAAGCGTCCCGGTCATCAGCCCGGAGGCGTCGCTGAGCAGGAACAGCGTTAGCTGGGCGACTTCGTCCATGGTCAGCAATCGACCAAGCGGCAGGCCGGCGGCGGCGATCTTTGCCCAGTTTTCGCCCTTGCCCAGCGTGCTCGCCTGCATCTCTTGTTCGGCCGGCGTCGCTACCCAGCCCATGTTGATGCCGTTGACGCGGATGCGATCGGAAAGATGCGCGTTGGCAATGTTTCTGGTCAGCGTCGAAAGCGCGCCCTTGGTTGCGGAATAGATGGCAAGGTCCGGCGCACCGCAATGCGCATTCACCGACAGTATGTTGACGATGGCGCCCGCCGCCCGCCGTGTCTTCATGTCGGCTACGGCCCCCTGCATGAGGAAGAACGGCGCGCGCGCATTGACGGAAAACAACCTGTCCCAGTCGTCGATTGTGCCAGTTTCCAGAGAGGCCCGGTCGGTGAGGGCCGCGGCGTTCACCAGACAATCGATGCGGCCGAGTCTTTTGATCGCTTCCGCCATGACAGCTGCAGGCGCGGCCGGATCTCCAAGGTCGGCCTGGATGAAGACGACGGGCCGGCTTGGTCGTGAAAGCTCTTCGGCGATGCGTCTGCCACGCTCGGCATTGCGGCCGACAATGGCGATCCCTTCGCCGCCGTCGGCTGAGGCCAGCCGGACGATGGTCTCGCCAAGCCCTTGCGTTCCGCCGGTAACGACAAGGGTCTTGCCCTCAAGAGCGACGATCAATGGACTCTCCCGAATGCCGACGAGCAGGTAATTTCCAACCAGAGAATTCTAGAATCTATCGGATGTTAGGCTGGGGGACTAGATGAGGTCGGCCCTGGCGAGGTCGCGCATCAGGTGGCTGGCGCCGTAGGTCCAGTGTGGGCAGTCGGGCGACAGCCGCACGCGGTTGACCAAGGCGCCGAATTTCTCCGACGATATGGTGACGATGTCGCCGACCTTGTGGGTAAAGCCCTTGCCTGTTTCGCCCCGATCCTTCGACGGCACGAACATCGTGCCGAGATAGAGCGCCAGCCCGTCCGGGTATTGGTGATGTGGCCCCATGGCGGCGGCGACCAACTCTTCCGGCGAGCGGCTGATCTCGGCCATCGAACTTGCGCCCTCCAGCGAGAACCCATCCTCGCCTTCGACTTTCAACCGTACGATCGCCTGCTTCACGTCGCCGATGGAAAACGTCTCATCGAACAGCCGGATAAAGGGGCCAAGTGCTGCCGAAGCGTTGTTGTCCTTGGCTTTGCCGAGCAGCAGCGCCGAGCGCCCCTCGACGTCGCGCAGATTGACGTCGTTGCCGATCGTCGCCCCGACAATCCTGCCGCTGCTGGCGGCAATCATGGCGATCTCCGGCTCCGGATTGTTCCATGTCGAAACCGGATGCAGGCCGACATCGGCGCCGAAGCCGACCGAGGCCATCGGCTGGCACTTGGTGAAGATCTCGGCATCGGGGCCGATGCCGACTTCCAGATATTGCGACCAGGCGCCGCGCGCAATCAGCTTGGCCTTGATCTCCATCGCTTCCGGCGAGCCGGGCTTGAGCTTCGACAGATCGTGGCCGATCAGCCCGGCGATGTCGGCGCGAATGGCGTCGGCCTTTTCCGCCGAACCGCGCGCCTGCTCCTCGATCACCCGTTCGAGCAGGCTGACGACAAAGGTGACGCCAGATGCCTTGATCGCCTGCAGGTCGACGGGGGACAGCAGATACGGTTTCCCCGGATCGCGCGCTGTCTCGAAACTGTTAGCGGCAATGGCATCGAGCGGGCCGATCGGCCGCCCCTTGGCCGAGCGGACGTGCCCCGCCGGATCCGGCAATTCGCAAACGTCGCGCACGGTCGGCGCCACATTTGACGTGATGTCGAAGACCGTGCCGTCACGCACCGTGACCACCAGCGGATGGGAAGCATCGCTCGCCCGGGCGCGGCCCACGAAGAGGCCTTCGGCGGGCAAATGTGTGGCGTTCGTCATGGCTTACATTTCCTGTTGTCTAGTCCTTCGGCCGCGGCACTTTCAACAAATTCCCGCCAAAGGTCTATCCCGCTTGCAGGGCGAGCTTTGTCAATTCTTTCAAGCGGTCTTCGCATCGCTGGACCTTGATCGAGCCTGACGTGCGCCAACGGCGACGGAAAACGCTCTTTCAAAATAATGAAACCGTCGCTAGGGTTTTCACCTACTGAAATCTCCAGGTGACGCTTGCCCGTACGGTTTTCCGATCCAATCTGGCAGAAGCCGCGGACAGCCACCGCGTTCCAGTCGCTTTTTCCCGCCGGCCAATGCGTCGATGTCGTTATCGTCGGCGGCGGTATCATGGGGCTGTCGACAGCCTTGCACGCTGCCCGGTTCGGCCTTGCTGTCCAGGTGCTGGAGGCCGGCGAAATTGGCAATGGCGCATCCGGCCTGAACGGCGGTCAGGTCATTCCCGGCCTGAAATACGATCCGGATTGGCTGCTGGAGCATTTTGGTCTCGAACGCGGCGAAGCGCTCGTCAACTTTGCCGCCTCGACCGCTGACACCGTCTTCGAATTGATCCGCGACGAAAGACTGGCGGTGCCGTTCGTCCGCAATGGCTGGATCCAGGCCGCGCATACCGAGACCGCGCTGAAAGCGGCGGCGAACCGGGATCGGCAGTGGCGTGCCCGCGGCGCCGATGTCCGGCTGCTGAGCGGGACTGAGATCGCGACGATGACCGGCGCGCAAGGCTATCTCGGCGGCTGGCTCGATCGGCGCGCCGGTGTCATCGATCCGCTCGCCTACACGTCGGAACTGGCGCGCGTCGCTGCAGCGGCGGGCGTAAAGATCGCCGAGCGCCAGAACGTGATGCAGATCAGCAAGAATGCTGGCATTTGGCACGTTTCTACGGAAAGCGGCGCCGAACTCAAGGCCAAGGCGATTGTCCTGGCGACCAACGCCTATACCGGCGGCCTGCTTCCCGGCCTCACCGAGACGATCGTCCCGCTGCATTCCTTCCAGATCGCGACAGCACCGCTAACGTCCAATCTCGCGGCGGCTATCCTGCCGGAAGGGCAGGCAGTGTCGGATTCGCGCCGCATCCTCGTCTATTACCGCAAGAGTGCCGACGGCCGGCTGGTGCTCGGCGGGCGCGGCCGCATGGCTTTGCCGAACGGCCCGGCCGACTGGGCGCATCTGGAGCGCGCGCTGCTGCGGCTCTACCCGGCGCTGTCCGATGTGGCCATTGAAAAGCGCTGGTTCGGCCGGGTGGCAATGACGCCGGACCATCTCCCGCATATCCACGAGCCAGAGAAGGGTCTGCTGGCGGTCGTCGGTTGCCAGGGCCGCGGCATCGGCCTGATGACCGCGCTTGGCGAGCGCATAGCCTCCTACCTGTCGAGCGGCGACACCAGGCAATTGCCGTTCCCGGTCTCGCCGATCCGGCCGATTCCGTTTCATGCGTTTCGGCAGGTCGGCGTCGCCGCGACGATCGCCTGGTACCGGATGCTGGACGCGTTCGAACGCTGACGTTCATTCCCAAGCATGAAACAGCTTGACAATTTCACAAATATGAAAAATGCTTAATCGATTTCAAATTTCGATGGACAGCCGATGTCGACCATCGTCGTAACGCAGTCGCTGCCGGAAACCCGGTCTTCGCCGGCCTTCCGCTTCGCCATGCTACTGCCCGGCGGGCTGGTCACCTTCTTGCTGATCCTTTTCGCCCTTGGCCTGGTGTTCTTTCTCGCCTTTCGCGGCAATGACGGCTCGCTGCTGGGGGCTGGTTTCACCCTTGCGAATTTCGTCACTGTGGCCACCGATCCGCTGTACTGGACGGTGACGCTGCGCTCGCTGGGCATCGCCGGCCTGGTGACGCTGGCAACCGTCGTCACCGCCTATCCCGTTGCCTACTATCTGGCTTTCCATGCCGGGCGGCGGCGCGGGCTGCTGCTGTTCCTGCTGACCCTGCCGTTCTGGACCAGCTATCTGCTGCGCGTCTTCGCCTGGAAGATCGTGCTTGCCTATAATGGCGTGCTGAACTCGGCGCTGATCGAAAGCGGCATCTGGTCGGAGCCGACATTGGCCTTCCTTAATACGCCGGCAGCGGTCGTCGTCACGCTCGCCCACGCTTATGCGCCGTTCGCCATCCTGCCCATCTATGTGGCGCTGGAGACCATCCCGAAATCGCTGCTCGAGGCCGCTTCCGATCTCGGCGCAAAACCATTCACCAGTTTCCGCCGCATCGTGCTGCCCAATTCGATGCCGGGCGTGCTGGCGGCCGCTCTCGTCGTCTTCGTGCCGACCGTCGGCGATTATGTGACGCCGGCGCTGGTCGGCGGCCCTGCCAGTACAATGATCGGCACACTGATCCAGGCCGAGTTCGGCAAGGCCAATGACTGGCCGTTCGGCGCCGCACTCGCCGTCGCCGTCATGCTGGTCATTCTCGCCGTGGTGCTGGTGGTGCGCTTCGCCGACCGCCGATACGGCAGCCGCACATGAACACGGCGCGCCTGGACGCAAAGCAAGGCGGCGGCTGGCTCGGAGCCTACGTCCTTGCCTATCTGGTGTTCCTGTATCTGCCGATATTGCTGATCCCGCTGTTTTCATTCAACAATTCGATCCAGGCGGCATTTCCGCTGCAAGGCTTCACGCTGGAGTGGTATGGCACGCTGGTCGGCAATTCGGCGCTGTCCGGTGCGCTTGCCACCAGCCTCGTCATCGGCGCCATTGCCGCCACCGGCGCAACACTCTGCGGCATCACCGTGTCCTATATGGACCTCTACGGCCGCTCGCCGCTGGCCGCCACGATCAGTGCCATTGCGCGGCTGCCGATCCTGATCCCCGGCGTCATCGTCGGCATCTCGCTGTTGATCCTGGTCAATCTCGCCGGTTTCGGGCCGTCGCGCATTGCCATTGTGCTCGGCCATGTATTGGTGGCGCTGCCGACGACGGTGGTGGTCATGCGCAGCCGCTTCGCCGCCATCCCGAAGACCATCCGCGAGGCAGCGCTCGACCTCGGCGCCTCGGACTGGACGACCTTCAGACGGGTGATGCTGCCGCTCAGCCTGCCCGCCATTATTTCGGCGTTCATGCTGGCCTTCCTGACCTCGTTCGACGAGTTCATCGTCGCCTTCTTCCTCGCGGGCACCGAGCCGACGCTGCCGCTTTATATCTGGAGCCAGCTGCGCTCCCCGAAATCGCTGCCGACCGTCATGGCGCTCGGCACGGCGATCCTGGCCGTGTCGTTCGTCATCGCCGCACTCGCCGAAATCCTGCGCCATCGCGGGCTTGCCGCCACCCGGCGGCCAGCGCCCGCCAGCCTGTCAAAACCAGAAGAAACCGAAAGAGGAGAACTGCAATGGCATTCGACTTGAAATCGATAACGACAAAGACAGCGAAAACCGGATTGGCCGCCTTCGCGCTGGCGCTTGCATCGACTGTCGCCTTTGCCGGCGACAAGCTGCAATATTTCACCTGGTCGGGTTACGAGCTGCCCGACTTCAACAAGAGCTTCCTCGCCGCGCACCCTGATGGCGTCGAAGCCTCGATGTTTGGCGACGACGATGACGCCTTCACCAAGGTCAAGGCCGGCTTCCGCCCCGATATCGCGCACCCTTGCTATGACAAGGTGGCGCGCTGGAACAAGGAAGGCCTGCTGCAGCCGATCGACACCAAGCGCATCAAGAACTGGGATTCGATCTTCCCGGTCTTCAAGAACCTGCCCGACCTGCAGGCCGGCGACGGCAAGGTCTGGATGGTGCCGTGGGACTGGGGCAATACCTCGATCCTCTACCGCACCGATCTGGTGAAGAACCCGGAAGCCAGCTGGAACCTGCTCTGGGACAAGCAATATGCCGGGCGCATGGCGACCATCGATGCCGTCCACGACACACCGGTGGTGGCGGCCCTTCTGGCCGGCGTCAATCCATTCGACATGACACCGGAACAGATGGACAAGGTGGCGGAAAAACTGCGCGAGCAGCGCCCGCTGCTCTCGAACTACACCACCGACATGACCTCGGTCGAACAGGCACTGGCGAGCGGCCAGCTGGTCGCGGCCATGACCTGGAACGCCTCGGCCACCTCGCTGAAGAAGCAGGGCGTGCCTGTAGAGTTCATGAAGCCGAAGGAAGGCATGCTGACCTGGGCTTGCGGCTTCGTCATGCTCAAGGACGCCAAGAACGTCGATCTTGCTTATGATTTCATCAACAGCCGGCTGGAAACGGATTCCGGAAAGTATCTGATCCAGGCCTACGGCTATGGCAGCTCGACCAGCTCGGCTTTCGCCGCCGTGCCAAAGGAGGAGTTGGAGAAACTGCAGCTGCCTTCCGATCCCGAGGTGATGCTGAAGACCACGATCTTCACCGGGCCGATGAAACAGAATGACGAACTCGCCAAGATGTTCGAGAAGGTCAAGGCAGGCGGCTGAGTTCGCTCTTCCTTCTCCCCTTGTGGGAGAAGGTGGATTGGCGCGCAGCGCCAAGACGGTTGAGGGGTGTTGGAAGGAATGAGGCGTTGGTGTTTTCTGGAACACCCCTCATCCGACCGAGCTTCGCTCGGCCACCTTCTCCCACAAGGGGGAGAAGGGAAGACCACGCGGCGCCGGCCAAAAATACTGTAACAAGGACGAACGAATGGACATGCTGGACGAAGCGGCTGAGAAGCCGAAGGACGACGCCGACGTCAGGGTCGGCCGGCGCGTGCGGGCGCTCAGGCTAGAACGCAATCTCTCGCTGGCCGAACTTGCCGCCAAAGCCGGTGTCTCGATAGGTGCGCTAAGCCAGATCGAGCGCGGCATGTCGTCATTGCGGGTCCGCGTGATCTGGCCGCTTGCCGCCGCCCTCGACATCGAGCCATCGGCGCTGATCGCCGACGGCAATGATGTCGGCAACGATCTTTATTGTGTGCGCGCCAACAGCCGGCGGCAGATCCCGGTCAAGTCGGAAGGCATCGCCAAGGCGCTGCTGTCGCCGCCGGCCGCCACGCTGACCGGCATGCTGGTGACCGTGGAAGCCGGTGGTGGCACCGCCGAAGCCTACGCTCATGCCGGCCATGAATTCGGCTTCGTCCTGTCCGGTGAGGTCGAGCTGGTGGTCGATTCGACCAGATATGGGCTGAAGGCCGGCGACAGCTTCGCCTTCAAGAGCACGTTGCTGCATGCCTTCCGCAATCCGGGCAGCGAGCGCTGCCAGATCCTGTGGGTCAACACCACCAAACCGTCCGAGGTTCGCGATGGCGCCTGATCCGCTCGTCCGGCTGGACAAGGTCTCCAAGATTTTCCCCGGCGGCATCATCGGGCTCGACGCCGTCGATCTCGATATTTCGCGCGGCGAGTTCCTGACCCTGCTCGGACCGTCCGGCTGCGGCAAGACCACCAGCCTGCGGGTCATCGCCGGATTCGAGAGCCCGTCGAACGGCAAGGTCCTGCTCGAAGGCCGCGACATCACGGCGCTCAGGCCCTTCGACCGTCCTGTCAATACCGTGTTCCAGGACTACGCGCTGTTCCCACACATGAACGTTGCCGAAAATGTCGGCTTCGGCCTGTCGCTGCGCAAGCTCTCCGGTGCCGAACAGGCAAAGCGCGTCGGCGCAGCGCTCGCCATGGTCGACCTTGCCGAGAAGCTCGGCGCCCGCGTGTCCGAATTGTCGGGTGGCCAGCGCCAGCGCGTCGCGCTTGCCCGCGCCATCGTCTGCGAGCCGCGTGTGCTGCTGCTCGACGAGCCGCTGTCGGCGCTCGACGCGCATCTGCGCGAGCAGATGCAGGTCGAACTGAAGCGGCTGCAGTCGCGGCTTGGCACCACTTTCGTCATGGTCACGCACGACCAGACCGAGGCGCTGTCGATCTCAGACCGCATTGTCGTCATGAACAAGGGCCGCATAGAGCAGATTGCGCCGCCGGCGACCCTTTACGACCGCCCCGCCACCAAATTCGTCGCCAGCTTCATCGGCACCATGAACCTTCTGCAGTCGCGCTTTGTCGGCCGTGACGGCGAGCGCTTGCGGTTCATCGCCGGCGCTCTGCCGCTGGAAGCGATTTCGGATAAAGGCGAGCTGCCTGGCGAGGGCACGGTGCGCACCATTGGCGTGCGTCCGGAGGACCTTTTGGCCACGACCGAGGCGGCGGCCGGTACTGCACCGGTGCGGGTGAACAGCATCGTCTTTCACGGCCGCACCTTGCGCCTTCATGCAGAGTTGGGGCAGGGGACACAGGTGGTGATCGACGCGCCGCGCCGGACAGAGGGTTTTCAATTCAGCGTCGGCGACGTGGCGCATATCAGCCTGCGCCGTGGTGCCAACTGCCCTATGCTGCCTAGCTAGTCTCACTCATTTCCAGAAAACCGGAGCACGGCCCATGAGCAATCATCTCAATTTTTTCATCGGCGGCAAATGGGTCGGCCCCGTGGTTCCGGCAACGCTGGATGTGATCGATCCGTCCACTGAAGAGGCCTACACCAAAATCTCGGTCGGCTCGAAAGCCGATGTCGACAAGGCCGTGGCTGCAGCCAAGGCGGCATTCCCGGCCTTTTCGCAAACGACCAAGGCCGAGCGCCTGAAGCTGCTGAAGCGTATCCTCGAAGTCTACAATGAGCGCTACGAGGACATCGCCCAGGCGGTCAGCCAGGAAATGGGTGCGCCGATCAGGTGGGCGCGCGAGGCGCAGGCCTGGGCGGGCAGGGCGCACATGGAAGCCACTATCAAGGCGCTGGAGGATTACGAATTCAGCGAGAAGCGCGGCACCACCATGGTGGTCAAGGAGCCGATCGGCGTCTGCGCGCTGATTACACCGTGGAACTGGCCGCTCAACCAGATAGTCTGCAAGGTGGCGCCGGCCATCGCCGCCGGCTGCACCGTCGTTTTAAAGCCTTCCGAAATCGCGCCGATCAGCGGCATCATCTTTTCCGAGGTGATGGACGCCGCCGGCACGCCGAAGGGCGTCTACAATATGGTGAATGGCACCGGTCCGGATGTCGGCCAGGTCATGGCTGGCCATCCCGATGTCGACATGGTCTCGTTCACCGGATCGACCCGGGCCGGCATCATCGTCGCCAAGACGGCGGCCGAGACGGTAAAGCGCGTCGCGCAGGAGCTGGGCGGCAAATCGGCCAACATCGTGCTGCCCGACGCTGACTTCGAGACGGCGGTGCGCAAGGGTGTCAACGCCTGCTTCGGCAATAGCGGCCAGTCTTGCGATGCACCGACCCGCATGCTGGTACCGGCCGCCCGTCACGACGAGGCGCTGACGATCGCCAGGAAGGCCGCCGAACGGCACAAGGTCGGCGACCCGCGCTCGGAGGAGACCAAGCTCGGGCCGGTGGTCAGCAACGTCCAGTTCGACAAGATCCAGCGGTTGATCGAGGCCGGTATCGCCGAGGGTGCGACGCTGGTCACCGGCGGCCCCGGCCGGCCTGAACACCTCAACCGTGGCTATTATGTGCGACCGACCGTTTTCGGCCACGTCAGGCCTGGCATGACCATCGAGAAGGAGGAGATTTTCGGGCCGGTCCTGTCGGTCATCTCCTACGATGACGATGATGATGCGGTGAAGATCGCCAACGACACCGTCTATGGCCTGGCTGCCTATGTCCAGTCCGGGGATATCGACCACGCCCGCAAGATTGCCAGCCGCCTGCGTGCCGGGCAGGTGTCGATCAACTATCCGGAATGGGATACGTTTGCGCCCTTCGGCGGCTACAAGCAGTCCGGCAACGGCCGCGAATATGCCGACTGGGCCATCCACGATTTCCTCGAGATCAAGGGCATCATCGGCTACGGCGCCTGAGCGTTCAACATTGGCATTACGCCAACCGTCAAGTTTGTTGCGAGCGTTGGTGCCTCGGCATCGGCGTTCGGTTGAACGGCCACGACGGCTCCATGGCCGCAATGTGAGTGCGAAGCAGGGTCGCCTCAGATCGTCTTGAGATAGCCGGCCAACTGATCCGCCACCGTGCCCCAGCCGTCGTGGAAGCCCATCTCCTCGTGGCTGTTGCGCGTGGCTTCGTCGCGGTGGATGGCGGTGGCGGTGTAGCGCGTCGTCTCGCCATGCGATTGCAGCGATATGACGGCTGTGATGAATGGGTCGCCTGACGGCCGGTAGCCTGGCAGCAGCGCATCGGTCCACACCAGCCGCTCGTCCTGGACGATATCGAGGTAGCAGCAACGCCTATCGTTGACCTCCTTGCCGTCGGGCGACTGCATGCGGGTGCGGAACAGGCCGCCGGGCCGCAGGTCGATCTCGCAATCGGTGATGATCCACGGCTTCGGCGTGAACCATTGGCTGACATGCTCGGGTCTCGTCAGGGCCATCCACAGCAGTTCTCGCGGCGCCTCGATCGTCCGTTCGAGCACGAGGTCGAGCTTCGGATCGGGTTGGAACAACGGCACCATATTCATCTGTCTGTCTCCTTGAGTTTCAGCACGTAATCGTCGAACTGGTCGAGACGGCGCTCCCACAGCGCACGCTGCTCGGCCAACCAGTTTTCCGCGAGCTTCAACGGCTCCGGCGCGAGCCGGTAGGTCCTGACGCGGCCGGCCTTTTCCGAATGCACCAGCCCGCTGCCTTCCAGAACCCTGAGGTGCTCGATGAAGGATGGCAGGGCCATCTCGAACGGCTGGGCAAGCTCGCTGACCGAGGCGGGGCTTCGGTTCAGTCGCTCGACCACGCGTCGCCGGGTCGGATCGGCGAGCGCCCGGAAAATGCCGTCAATGGGCGGGGGGCTTTCGGTCTGCAGGCCCGTCATGGTCGTTTCCTTGCCTCAAATTAGCTCGGGAAATAGTTAGGAAGATTCCTTACTATTGGCAAGCGCGAAAATCGCAGACGGCCGGCGAGGCCGCTGGAAAACCGAGAGGCGCGGTTTTAGGGTGCCGTCAGATTCGACTGGTCCGAGGACGCGTTTTGACGATCACCATGTACGGCATCACCAATTGCGATACGGTCAAGAAGGCGCGTTCCTGGCTGGCGAGCCACGATGTTGCCTATCGCTTTCACGACTACAGGGCAGACGGGCTTGAAGCGGATCGGCTGGACGGCTGGTCAGGCAAGGTCGGCTGGGAAATCCTGCTCAACAAGGCGAGCACAACGTTCCGTGAACTGTCGGACGAGGACAGACTGGGCTTGGACGAGAACAAGGCCAAGGCGCTGATGCTGGCCAAACCGACGATGATCAAGCGTCCGGTGCTGGAACTTGGCGATCGCATACTGGTTGGCTTCAAGCCGGAGTTTTATCAGCAGGCGATGGGTGGTTGAACCCGGTGCAGCGGGACGGCGAGGTTTCGCGGCTTCGTTCCAGCTTGGGTTCCTCGCCCCCACGAAAGTGGGGGAGAGGTGGCTCGGCGAAGCCGAGACGGAGAGGGGGAGCACTCTACGAAAGCCCCCTCTCCGGGCGCGGGGCGGCCCCCCCTCCCCCCGCGCGCGGGGGGGGGGGACCCCCGGGGGGTGGGGTGGGGGGGCTGCCCCCCCGGCGGAGGCGCGACGGGGGTGGGCCCA